>NZ_POPB01000254.1 GCF_002964045.1 Streptococcus suis
TCAGTGGTTACCTCGGGATCACTAAACACTTTTTTGGCTGCAATGTCCATCATTGGACTGATAGAATGTCTTTTTTTGCTCATCTTGTTCTCCGAATTCTTTTGATGTGAGATATTCACCTCAAAACATATATTCGAAAAATAGAGCGATTTTCCCTAAGTTTATTATAGCATAAATCCTATAATTAGAAAAGGAAAATAAAAACCTGCTAGTCTTTAAAAAACTAACAGGTTGAGAATGGCTTTATAATGGTAGAAGCGAAAGCTTTTATGCATGCTTATTGAACTTGGTCAAGGGTCGCAAATACTGTTGGTGCGCTTTCCAAGTCATAAGTAAAATTATTGCGTACTTCTTCATCATCAGTAGCTGGTTTTGCAAAGAAAACAACGTTGTATTGACCATTTTCTAAGATAAAACCTGGGAAGATAGTGCCACCTAGACCAGTCACACCTGGCAGGATAGCTGACCAGTCACCTTCTGCTTGGCGAACGATAAAATGGTTTGGTTTGTATTCGACAAGATCTGTGATTCGTGCTGTATAAGTAAAGATGTTATTTTCCTCTGGCTGATCTTCACTTGTGCGGAAATCATTTGTTACGGTGATAGTGCCATCAGCAGAAAGGCTCATGTCGATATTTCGAGCTTGTTGACTTGTTCCTTTCCATTGACCAATTGCTGCAGGTGGGATTGTTGCAGATGGTAAGGTTTGGATTTGCTTGTACGTAATTGCTGCAAGGTTGATCTGTGCTTGGTTCGTCTCTGCTGCTTGGCTATTTGTTGTTGTACTTGCCTGAGTTTCTGATGCAGTACTTGATTGGTTTGTAGCGTTATTGTTGCTTGTTTCACTTTGTGATGAGCTCGTTTGCTCTGATTTGTTTTCCTGAGTTTTTTCAGCCTTCGAAGAGCTTGCCGAACTTGATTTTTTTGTGCTCGATTGTGTCGTCTGACTGGTAGAAGTTTTTGTTTGCGTTTCTTGTGTCTTAGTAGAGCAAGCTGCTAATAGACAAGTAGCAGATAGTAAAATGATAGTTTGGTTGATAATCTTTTTCATTGTTTGTTACCTCCATTTATAAATAGAGTATAGCAAATAAAAAATGGATTGTCAACACATTTTTGTAACATTTGTAATGTTTTTGTAACAAAAGAAATTTTATTGTTACTTTTTAGTGAAAAAATTTTCAATATCTGCCTGATCTATGCCAATCATGGGGTCGATGGTTAGCAGGTTGTCCACTGTCAAAATGTATTCTGTGGGTTGTCCACTTGTTTTTTCTGGCTGGTCTTGGTCAAGAAGGGATAGTTGCTGGCTGTTTTCAGTTACGGGCTCTGTTTGTTTTGGTTTATCTGACTGGACAGGGGGCTGGGTTTGCTTGGCTGTGGCTGTTTTGCTTTCGTTGTTATCTGTCAGGATTTCCTTGCTGTCCTGCTCTGCTATTTCCCCTTGGAAACGAGGGACCAGATAGGTTTTTCGGAGGGTGCCAGCGTTTTTGACGGCGTAGTCGAAGGCGGAGATTTCGCCTAGGAGAATGAGCTTGCTCTTGGAGCGGGTGATGGCGGTGTAGACCAGGTTGCGCTGGAGCATGCGGTGGCTGGTGCGGGTGATGGGAAGGATGACCACCTGGAACTCGCTACCTTGGGACTTGTGTATGGACATGGCATAGGCCAGGGTAATCTTGTACCATTCATTACGTGGATAGGTGACCTCGCTACCGTCGAAATTGATGGTAATCTCGTCCTGCTTGGAGTCGGTGTACTTGGCAGGCAGGAGGTCGGTGATGTAGCCCAAATCACCATTGAAGACATTGGCCTCGGCATCGTTGACTAGGTGGATGACTCGGTCACCTTGGCGGAAGGCTTGCTCGTTGTGGAGGAATTCTAGCTCTCCGTCTTCTAGAGGATTGAGTAGGGCCTGGGTCATGGTGTTGAGTTGGTCAATGCCTGCGGCACCACGGTACATAGGTGCGAGGATTTGGACTTCGTTTGCAGGGATACCTGACTTGATGGCTGCACCGACAATGCGTTCAATCAGGGCTGGAATTTGTTCGTTTTGCGCTTCAAAATAGGAGCGGTCAGCCTTTTTCTCACGGAAATCGCTAGGTAGAGCTCCTTGACGAATTTGGCTGGCTAGGGTAACAATGGTTGAATCGTCGGATTGGCGGTAGATGCGTTCCAGAGTGATGCTGGGCAGCTTGTCAATTTTCAAGAGGTCAGCTAGGACTTGGCCGGGGCTGACAGAGGGTAATTGCTCCGCATCGCCGACAATCAGAACTTGGGTCTGGGATGAGATGTTCTGGAAGAGTTGGTTTGCCAACCAAGTATCTACCATAGAAAACTCATCGACGATGATAAAGTCGGCATCCAAATAATCATCACGGTAGGATTCTTCCTGTCCTTCTACCAGACCGAGATGGCGATGGATGGTGGCGGAAGGCAGACCTGTCAATTCATTCATCCGTCTGGCTGCTCGTCCAGTTGGAGCAGCAAGGAGGACAGGGCATTCTTCTCGGTTGCGCGTCAGGTCAATCTTATGCAAGATGGCATAGACTGCGATAATACCGTTGATAACTGTCGTTTTTCCTGTTCCTGGTCCGCCTGTCAGAATGAAAAGCGGATTGGTAATGGCTTGGACGATGGCTTCCTTTTGAATGTCATCGTAGGTCAGGGAAGACATACTTTCCAGCTCTGCTATGGCAGCCTCAACGTCTGCGCGTGGGAAGGGTTTGAAGCCATTTTTTCCCATCAGGCGGGTCAAGTTTTTATGGATACCATGTTCGGCAAAGTAGAGGCTGTTGTCAAAAATCTTTGTGCCTTCTTGCTGTACCTTGTCATCTGCAATCAGTCCAGTCAATTCTTGGGCAACTGCGGCAGGGTCCAGCTCTGTATGGCGGGATTTTTCCAGCAGTTCAAGGGTTGCTTCCAGCAAGTCTCTGGCCTCCACATAGGTATCGCCTGTTTCCATGGAGCGATGAATGAGGCTAAAGAGCATGCCTGCCCGAAAACGTTGAGGGGAATCGCTGGCAATGCCTAGGTTTTCTGCGATTCTATCGGCAATGGTAAAGCCGAGCCCCTGTACATCTTCGACCAGTTGATAGGGATTTTCTTCAATAATCTGAAGTGTTTTTTCCTTATACTGGTCTTGGATTTGAAAGGCCAATTTATTGGGAATGCCGTATTCAGCCAGCTTGGCCAAAATTAGTTCGGTTCCATAATTGAGGCGGAGTTTCTCCACAAATGCCTGCATGTTCTTGCTGGATAGACCTGTAATTTGGGTCAGTTTTTCAGGTTCAGCTAAAATCTTATCAATGGTATCTTCGCCGTAGAGTTCAACGATTTTTTCTGCTGTTTTACGACCGATTCCCTTGAAATGGTTGCTGGAGAAATACTTGACCAGACCAGTTGAGGTAGGCTTACTGCGCTCGTAGCGCGAAATTTGCAGTTGCTGACCATACTTGGGATGGGTGACCAGATTGCCATAGAAACGATAGTCTTCTCCTTCAATGACATCGGCAATGGTTCCGGTTACGATAATCTCGTAGTCATCATAGTCTGCATCTGTCTCCTCGATTTCAAGGAGGAGGATTTTATAAAAATTGCTAGGATTTTCAAAAATAATCCGGTCAATAGTACCGGTAACATACACTTCGTTCATAGAATTCATTTCCAATAATAATGAAAAGAAGTTTGGAACGGCTTGATCCAAACTTGTTTATATTAGTCAACAGTTCCAATACGATTGAAAGGCCACATGCGAAAGACGACTTCTCCCTTGATATTTGAACGGGTAAATGGACCAACTGTACGGCTATCGAGTGAAACTAGTCTGTTATCGCCCAAGAGGAAATACTGCCCTTCTGGTACTGTGTAGCTGAGACTAGGATAGCTATTGGCATCTAAGGTGAAGGCTTGAGCAGTTTGCGCTAAAGCTTGGAATTGTTTATTGTAGGAGTACTCAGCTTGAAGTTTATCTTTTTGAAAGGCTGCGAGGTACTCATCTAGATATGGTTCATCTACTTTTTGGTCGTTCACATAGAGGACGTCGTTTTCAATGCGAATGGTGTCTCCAGGCATTCCGATAACACGTTTCACAATTAGTTTTTCTTTGCCACTCGAATCAACTTCGCTAGCAACTACAATGTCAAATCGGTCAATGCTAGTTGTTTTTAGCATGATCAATTTTTCTTGATGTTGTAAAGTAGGGTCCATAGAGTGCCCATCTACTGAAACAGGTTCCCACAAGAAGAAGCGACTAGCTAAAAATGATCCGACTATGAGGATAAAAATTCCCCATTCTGCAAGAAAGCTAGCAAAGCTTGAACGTTTTTTATTTCTGGCCATAAATGTTTCCTCATTTCAATAATTTTTGTGCTTTTTGTGTATTGGCAAAGTGGAGTTTGGCAGTTTGGTTGAGACCAGCCATGCCATAGTCTTTTAAGATGCTTGCCGCGACCTGGTCGGACTTACTGCCAGCACCAGACGGTAGATTCATCCCAACTAGTTGACCAAGCTGGACAAGATTTTCTAAAAACATAGCTCTAGCAATAATAGAAGATACTGCCACAGCCAAATACTTGCCTTCAGCCTTTTCTTCTAGAGTGACGGGGTTGGCAAATTGGTTGGCTTCCTTCTTCAAGTACTTTTGATAATTTTGACTGGAAGTGAAGGCGTCAATGATAATCTTCTTGGGCTGGACACCCTTTTGCAAGAGTAGGAAAATAGCCTGATTGTGTAGGGCGACCTTGACAGACACCGCATTGTAGCCTTGCTCAATGACTTCGTTGTATTTTTTCGGAGACAATAGCAGAGCTTGATGGAGGATTTTTTCTTTTAAGAGAGGGGCGATTTGGCAGATTTTTTGGTCTGTCATTTTCTTGGAATCATCGACACCAAGCGACTTGAGAAAGGCATGGTCTTCTGGGCGGACAAAACTAGCAACGACTGCCAAACCTCCAAAATAAGACCCGTTTCCAACCTCATCTGTCCCAATCATGGGCAGGTTTTGACCAGGTACGGTCGTCTGTCCAGAGCTTTCTGGCTCATAGCCCCAGAGCCCTGCTTCCTGCTCTGCCATTTCCCCTTGGAAAACGACCTTTCCTGAAGTATAGATGGACAGGCTGGCACCGGTCAGTTTGAAAAATGCTTCGATGTAAGGATTTTTGCTGGTCTGCCGATAGCGGTCATAGTGAGCCATCATGGCTTGTTTTTGCTGGGCAGATGCCTTTAGTACAACGGTATTCATGTTCTTATTGTAACACAAATGCTAGTTAGAGTGTGCAGAAAAGGGTGGAATTTACTATAATGGTAGAAGAAAGTGAGGTACACTATGGAAGTGCAAATGAAGTATAAATGGGCGACTCTGGGAACAGGTGTCATCGCCAATGAACTCGTTCAGGCCTTGCAGGCTATGGGTGGAAATCTTTATTCGGTGGCTAACCGTACCTATGACAAGGGTGTGGAATTTGCGCAAAAATATGGCATCGAGAAAGTTTATGAAGAAATCGATCAAGTGTTTGAGGATCCTGAAGTAGACATTATCTATATTTCTACACCTCACAATACCCATATCAATTATTTGAGAAAGGCCTTGAAGGCTGGGAAGCATGTCCTCTGTGAAAAGTCTATTACGCTGAATTCAGAAGAATTAGCAGAAGCCATTCAACTGGCAGAAGAAAATCAGGTTATCCTGGCAGAAGCCATGACTATTTTCCATATGCCAATCTATCGTCAGTTGAGCCAAGTGGTTGCTAGTGGCAAGCTTGGAGAGTTGAAGATGATTCAGATGAACTTTGGCAGCTACAAGGAATACGATATGACCAACCGCTTTTTCAATAAGAACTTGGCAGGCGGAGCCCTCTTGGATATTGGTGTCTACGCCCTGTCCTTTGTCCGTTGGTTTATGACGGAAAAGCCTAGCCAGGTCTTGTCTCAGGTCAAATTGGCTCCGACAGGTGTGGACGAGCAGGTAGGGATTTTGCTCAGCAATGATGCAGGAGAAATGGCGACTATCGCCCTGACCCTCCATGCCAAACAGCCAAAACGTGGAACGATTGCCTACGATAAAGGCTACATCGAGCTTTACGAGTATCCACGTGGTCAGAAGGCAGTCATCACCTACACAGAAGATGGTAGTCAAGAGGTAATCGAAGCGGGCGAAACAGCCAAGGCCCTTTCTTATGAAGTGGCGGATATGGAAAAAGCTGTCGCGGGTATCGAAAACACCATGCACCTAGCATTTACCCAAGATGTCATGGACATTATGACCCAACTCCGTAAAGAATGGGGCTTGGTTTATCCTGAAGAAATGTAGTCTATCATGTTGAACAGTGAATACAGGTTCTTACCTATTAAAAAATAAAGACCTTGGATTGTTCACTCAAAATTATATCTAGATAATGTGACAAATTAGTGACAATTGTATAGGATTTGTGACAGAAACTTTGAAAGATTACACATCGAATACAGTTTATTTAAAAGAAACAGAAGCGCTTGTTTTTCTGTTTTGAATGGGTTATCATAGGTGTATCAAATCGAAAAGGAATAGTTTATGAAACGTAAGAGAGTAAATAAACCAAAACACATGCGTCGTAAGAGAAAAACATCTATTTTAAAAGAAAATAAAAAAATGATGTATGCTTCTTCTTTGGCATTGTCTTTGTTTACTACAGGAGTGGTATCTACAAATGTTATGGCTATTGAATGGACGCCTCGCACAGTAGCAGAGATTCGTCCTGAAATTGTTCAAGAAAGTAATCAAATGACTTACACTGTCAAATATGGTGATACTTTGTCTGCCATTGCTTCTGCTATGAATATTGATATGGACACTTTGGCAAAAATCAACCAGATTGCAGATATCAATCTTATTTTCCCCGACACTGTGTTAACAACAACAGTTGACCAAAACAATCAAGTTACACAGGTCGAAATTGAGACTCCAAGCCAAGAAAATCCAGCTGAAACAGTTCAAGCAACAGTTGATGTGACGACCAATCAAGCTAAGGTTGATAATACAGTTGTAAACTTGGATGAGGTTCCTGCGGTAATACCAACAACACCAGTAGTAGAAACTCAAGCCCCAGCGGTATCGGAAGCTCAAGCGGCAGCGGACGTCCAAGCAGCAGAAGCTCAAGCAGCAGCGGACGCTCAAGCGGCAGCGGAAGTTCAAGCGGCAGCGGAAGTTCAAGCGGCAGCGGAAGCTCAAGCGGCAGCGGAAGCTCAAGCAGCAGCAGAAGCTCAAGCGGCAGCGCAAGCTCAAGCAGCAGCAGAAGCTCAAGCGGCAGCGGACGCCCAAGCGGCAGCAGAAGCTCAAGCGGCAGCGGAGGCCCAAGCGGCAGCGGAGGCCCAAGCAGCAGCAGAAGCTCAAGCCGCAGCGGAGGCTCAAGCGGTGGCGGAAGCTCAAGCGGCAAGTACAAGTTCATATGATGTTGGACTCCAACCGCAAGTAGCAGCCTTCCGAGCAGAAGTTGCTAATGCCTTTGGCATTACATCCTTCTCAGGTTATCGTGCGGGAGATTCTGGAGATCACGGTAAAGGATTAGCCATTGACTTTATGGTACCGCAAAGTTCAGCACTGGGTGACCAAGTGGCTGAATATGCCATTGCCAATATGGGGGCGAAAAATATTTCTTATGTTATTTGGAAACAACGTTTCTATGCACCATACGCAAGCATCTATGGTCCTGCATACACTTGGAACTTGATGCCAGACCGTGGTAGCATTACTGAGAACCATTACGACCACGTACACGTGTCATTTAATCAATAGAATAAAAAAGCCAAACTTATATCGTGAGCTTGGCTTTTTTAGGGCAAGTATGAATTCAAAAATAAGAAGAATGCTTGCTATATTTGCAACAACCTACCTCCAAAACTTATCATAGCCCTTCTTATCTTCCATGTTAAAGGTGATGATATTGCGGAGTAGTTCCCAGTTGACCTCTTGGTCTTCCTTAATTTTGAAGAGGTTGGAAGTCGCATCGTAGCCGGCTTCCTTGATGTCCTTGGCAAAAGTCTCCATAGTAACCGTTTCAGGTGCAACGGAAATATGAGCCTTGGCAGCGGAGAAGCCAATAATAAAAGTTCCGTCCATGATAAACATGGGCTGGTTCCACTTGATTTCAGTCGTTAGACTTGGAAATTCCTGCTGGATTTGGGTGAAAATTTCCTCGAGCTTGTCCTTCAAGATAGGATTTTTAACCTTGTTCAAAAATTCTTGGAGCATGGGTGGTTCCTTTCTTTTTTATTTCATTCTATCATACATAAAAGAGGAGTTGCCTCCTCTTTTTGTGATTATTTCACCAAAATCGCCAGTGCCTGATAAGGCTTGAGGGTGATTTTCTTACCGAGTTTGTTGTCAGGATAGTTGCTAATAAGGACTTGGCCGCGGGCATAATCGTCTGCTAGGTCTAGCTCAACCTCTTCTGCGAAGAAATTGTTGAGGACCAATAGTTTCTCGCCACTTAGCAAGCGTTCAAAGGCATAGATTTTCTGGCTATCCTTGTAGGCTGCCTTATAGTCCCCTTCTGAGATGAGAGGAAGTTCTTTCCGCAGGCGAATGAGTTCTTGGTAGAAGGTAAAGATTGGGCCTGTTTTTTCCTGTTCAACGTTAATGGTTGGATAGGATTTGCCAGCTTTCAGCCAAGGAGTTCCTGTTGAGAAGCCTGCATTGTCAGAAGCATCCCATTGCATCGGAGTGCGGGAATTATCACGGGACTTGGCCTGGATAATCTTGAAGGCCTGCTCAGGTGTGTGACCTTGATCCAAGAGCATCTGATAGGCATTGATAGATTCTACGTCCACGTAGTCGTCCATGCTGTCGTAGTCAGGGTCAATCATGCCGATTTCCTCGCCCATATAAATGTAAGGAGTGCCGCGTGACAGGTGGATAGAGGCTGCTAGCATGGTTGCTCCTTCATTGCGGAAATGCTCCACATCAACAAAGCGGTTGAGGGCACGAGGCTGGTCGTGGTTGTTGTAAAATAGAGCATTCCAGCCATTTCCAACTGACATCTCCTCGCCCCAAGTGTGAAAGAGGCGTTTGAGTTCCTCAAAGTCAAAGTCCATAATGGTCCATTTTTGACCGTCCTTGTAGTCCACTTTCAAGTGGTGGAAGTTGAAGGCCATGGACAACTCTTCCCGCTCAGGAGCCGTGTAGAGAATGCAGTTTTCAATGGTAGTAGCAGACATTTCCCCAACGGTCATGAAGCCTTTTTCTGCTCCAAAAGTAGCATTGTTCATCATCTTGAGGTAGTCGTGGGTAATCGGGCGGTCGGTGTAGGCTGGCTTACCGTCATTGATTGGGCAGTCTTTGAGGACTTCGTCCTTACCAATCAGGTTGATAACATCGAAGCGGAAGCCTTTGACACCCTTGTCTTTCCAGAAGTTGACCACCTTGAACAGTTCTTCGCGGACATGAGGGTTTCGCCAGTTGAGGTCGGCTTGGGTCACGTCAAAGAGATGGAGGTAGTATTTCCCAGTCTCTCCAAAGGGAGCCCAGGCATTGCCACCAAATTTAGACACCCAGTCAGTAGGTTGGTCACGCAGGATAAAGAAATCCTGGTAGTATTTGTCGCCAGCCAAGGCTTTTTGGAACCATTCGTGGTCTGTCGAGCAGTGGTTGAGAACCATGTCCAGCATGAATTCGATACCTAGCTCTTTACCGACAGCCACCATTTCTTCAAAGTCAGCCATGGTGCCAAAATCAGGATTGACGGCTGTATAGTCTGAAATGTCATAACCGTTGTCTCGCTGAGGGCTTGGGTAGAAGGGATTGAGCCAGATCATGTCAATGCCTAATTCTTTTAGATAAGGGAGTTTTTCAATAATCCCACGCAGGTCACCGACACCATTGCCGGTCGTGTCCTTGTAAGATTTGGGGTAGATTTGATAGACGACTTTGCGTTTGTCTATGGTCATGATGTGTTTACCAATTCCTTTCTTAAAAATGATGTTATCAACGGCAAAGAGTTGGGGTCACCAACTCTCTACACTTATTTTGTTTTATGCTTTTGTTGCTTTCAAGACAGCTTGGCCACGTTCTACTGAACGAGGAAGCTCTCCAAGAACCTCCGTGTTGAAATCCGTTTGGTTGGTCACGATAACAGGTGTTTCAGCAACAAGACCAGCAGCCTTGATGACATCAATGTCAAAGCTAATCAATTGATCACCAGCTTTTACCTTGTCACCTTGTTTGACATGGGCTGTGAAACCTTTGCCTTCCAATCCAACAGTATCCATACCGATGTGCATAAGGAGTTCAACTCCGTTTGTAGCAGTGATACCAACAGCGTGGTTAGTAGGGAAGAGGACAGATACTTCACCGTCAACAGGTGCAACTAAGATGCCTTCGCTAGGATCGATAAGGACACCTTGTCCCATGACCCCAGATGCGAATACAGGGTCAGTTGCCTGTGACAATTCTTTTGCTTGACCAGTTAGGGGGCTGATCAATTCGATAGCAGAACCAGTTTCAACGACAGTTTCAGTTACGACTACAACTTCTTCAACAGTTTCTTCTTTTTTTGAAAATGCACCTGTACGTTTGAAAACAGCTGTCAAAATCATTGGGACAACAATCGCAACAATCATTGTCATAAAGAATGCACCCCAGTATTCAGCCTTGATAGACAAGATACCTGGAAGACCACCGATACCGATAGAAGCAGCTTGGATGTTGAAGGTTACAGAAAGTAGGCCAGCGATACTTGAACCAATCATAGCCGCTACGAATGGGTAAACGTATTTCACGTTAACACCAAAGAGGGCTGGTTCAGTAACACCTAGGTAGGCAGAAATAGTTGCAGGAAGTGAAACTTGAGCTTCTTTTTCATTGTGACGGTTCATGAGGAAGTAAGCAAATACCGCAGAACCTTGAGCAATGTTAGAAAGAGCAATCATTGGCCATAGCCCAGTTCCACCAGCATCCGCGATCAATTGTGTATCGATGGCATTTGTCATGTGGTGAAGACCAGTGATAACGAATGGAGCATAAAGGGCACCGAATACAGCACCGAAGAGCCATTTCAATGGGCCTGTCAAACCAGCCAATACGATAGTTGACAACCATTGACCGATTGTCCAACCGATAGGACCAAGGACAGTGTGCGCCAAGATAATCGCTGGAAGAAGTGATAGGAATGGTACGAAAATCATAGATACAACTTCAGGAATCACTTTACGCCAGAAAATTTCTAGATAAGAAAGTGCCAAACCTGCAAGGAGGGCAGGGATAACTTGTGCTTGGTAACCGATACGGGCAATGCTAAATGCGCCGAAGTTCCAAGACCATTCGCTAGCGATGGTCGCTGCGTCTGTACTTGGTACAGCATATGCGTTAAGCAACTGTGGAGATACCAAACAGATACCAAGGACGATACCAAGGATTTGTGACGTTCCCATTTTACGAGATACAGACCAAGTGATACCTACTGGCAAGAAGTGGAAGATGGCTTCACCTGGCAACCAGAGGAAGTGGTTGACACCATTCCAGAATGGTGAAACATCAACGATAGTATTATAAATCGGAGAGCCAGAAGCAGTGACTTGTTTGACACCGTCAACTACTTTTTGTCCCAACCACTCCATCTGAACACCTTCTAGGAGGTTACGGAAACCGAGAATCAAACCGCCGACGATAAGGGCAGGGATGATTGGGGTGAAGATTTCCGCCAACATGGTCATAACACGTTGGATAGCATTTTGGTTACTTTTAGCGGCTGACTTAGCAGCTTCTTTTGATACGCCTTCAATACCAGATACCGCAGTAAAGTCATTGTAGAAGATTGGTACATCGTTGCCGATGATAACTTGGAACTGACCAGCGTTGGTGAAGGTTCCTTTTACTGCAGGAATGTCTTCGATGACTTTGACATTTGCTTTTTTGTCATCCGCAAGAACAAAACGCATACGTGTCGCACAGTGTGTTACTGCATTGACATTCTCTTTTCCACCAATAGCATCTAGGAGCTGTTTGGCTTCTTTTTCAAATTTTCCCATATATTTTCCTTCTAGACGGCTTATGGAATCCGTCACCCTATATTTTTTGACATACTTAAAATCATATGCCTAAATTTTTAAATTTGTACGGACAAATTTCGTTTGTGTTATCATTGTATCCGATTTCAAAAAATAATGCAAGCATTTTTGCTTAATTTTTTTTAAAATTTGTTATAATAGTGTTAATTTTAAGATGAAAGAAGAAGTTTACTGAATAAACCATGAAAAAATATCAAGAAATTTATAACGATTTAAAAGAAAAAATCCGTACAAATACTTATTCTGCGGGAGCGTCTTTGCCAACGGAACAGCAATTACAAGAAGAATATGGGGTCAGCAGGGACACAGTCAGAAAGGCCCTTTCGATTTTGACAGAGGGCGGCTTGATTCAAAAAGTACAAGGAAGAGGCTCCATGGTATTGAAACAAGAGGTCTTGAATTTCCCTGTATCGGGCCTGACTTCCTACCAGGAATTGACAAATTCTCTTCAATTATCCACTCAAACCCAGGTGGTGAGTTTAGATTTGGTGACAGTTAATAGTAGTCTAGCAAGTTTAACTGGCTTTGAACCTTTTAGTAAAGTTTGGAAAGTGGTACGTACTCGCTCAATCGATGGAAAAATTTCTGTTGTTGATACAGATTATCTATTGGTTGATGTCGTTCCAGAATTGACAAAAGAAGTGGCGGAGCACTCGATTTATGAATTTCTTGAAGGTCAACTCGGGCTTGATATTTCTTATGCGCAAAAAGAAATTACCGTGGAGCCAACCAGTCGTGAAGAACGCGAATTGATGAAATCACAAGATGATTACCTGGTGTTGATTAAGTCTCGTGTCTTTCTTGGTGATACGCAGCAATTCCAATATACGGAAAGTAAGCATAAAATAGATAAATTCCGTTTTGTAGATTTTGCTCGTCGAAAACGTTCGTTATAAGAGGAATGGAAATATCATCTATTTTATTGTATAATGGTAGGTGAGGTGTTATATGGCAAACTTAAATCGATATAAATTTACATTTGGTGAAAAACAATTAACATTAACAACTGAGCATGACAATCTCTTTATGGAGGAAATTGAACGTATTGCCCAGGAAAAATACCAGGCAATAAAGGAAAAAATGCCGACGGCAGATTCCGAGACATTGGCACTTTTATTGGCAATCAATGCCTTGTCTGTTCAATTAACTCGTGAGATTGCTTTTGAACAGAGAGAAAAAGAGTTAGAAACGACTAAAGACAAGGTTGACAAGAAGAATGTGACCCTTGTAGATTTAGATGGGCTTGAGGATAAGACATGATTTCAATAGTGCTTATTCTTGTTTTGGTATGGAGTTTTTATCTGGGTTATAGTCGGGGTTTGGTTGTGCAGACCTTTTATAGCCTTGGAAGTATTGTTGCTCTAACGATTGCAACGGCAACTTATAAAAGTTTGATTCCTTTCCTTTATCTTTGGGTTCCATTTGCGAACGCTACTCAAGGTAGTTCAAACTATTATTTTGATGAGAAATATCTCTTTGACTTAGATAGTGTATTTTATGCAGGTTTGGCCTTCCTAATCATCTATTTCTTGGTCTATGTATTGGTGCGATTTTTAGGGATATTTGTCCATCTATTTGAAGGTTTTAATCCAGATAATCAGACTAGCAATGTGATTAGTGGATTGTTATCGGTTTTGGTGACTTTTATTTCCTTACAAATTGTCATGGTCCTGTTATCAACGATACCATTGGCGATTATCCAGGATAATCTTCAAAATAGCTTTATTGCCAATGCCATGATTCAATACACACCATTTACAAGTAGTTTTTTTAAATCTCTCTGGTTGAGTAATGTTGCAGGGTAAGGGGAACCTTATCCTTTTTGACTAAGTAGGAACATATGAATAATAAAATTATTGAAACCCTTGAATTTCACAAGGTAAGACAAAAAATTGAGCCCTATCTCTTGACGGAACAGGGCTTTGAAGAATTACGACAGTTGGAGCCCATGGTGGAAGTCCACCGTATCCAACAGGCTTTTGACGAGTTGACAGACATAGCGCAGATTTTTGTGGAAAATCCTTATTTCAGTCTGTCAGCTACTAGTGACATCGGTCCAGCCATGCGTCGTTTGGAATTGGATACAGACCTCAATATCGCTGAAATATTAGCTGTTAAAAAGGTCTTGGAAGTTTCTAAATCTCTCTTAGATTTTTATGGCAATCTTGAAAATGTCAGCCTCAGTCAGCTAGATAAATTGTTTGAGAAAATTGAGCTTTTTCCACATTTACAAGGATCGCTCCAGTCCATCAATGATGCTGGTTTTGTCGAGGATTTTGCCTCAGAAAAGCTGGCTCGTATCCGCCGGAAAATCCGTGAAGCAGAGGATCAGGTCCGTCAGGTCATGCAGGATATTTTGAAGAACAAGGGGGATATGCTGTCCGATAGCATTTTGGCAAGTCGTAATGGGCGAAATGTCCTTCCTGTCAAAAATACCTATCGCAATAAGATTGCAGGGGTTGTCCATGACATTTCTGCATCTGGCTCGACAGTTTATATAGAGCCGCGGGCAGTGGTGACCCTGAACGAAGAAATCAGTCACCTACGTGCAGAAGAACGCCATGAGCTCAACCGTATCTTGCAGGAATTATCGGATATGCTTCGACCTCATAGTGGTATTCTCCGAAATAATGCTTGGATCATCGGTCATCTTGATTTCGTCCGTGCTAAGCATCTCTTTGCGCGTGATCATCATGCAGTTGTACCCAAACTATCTGAGAAGCAGGATATTGCCCTTCTCAACGTTCGGCATCCGCTCATTGCTGAGCCTGTACCAAATGACCTTTATTTCGGTAGCCAGTTGACGGCTATCGTGATAACAGGTCCCAACACTGGTGGTAAGACCATCATGCTTAAGACCTTGGGATTAACGCACCTTATGGCTCAGTCTGGTTTGCCTATCTTGGCTGATAAGGGCAGTCGAGTAGCTATCTTCAAAGAAATTTTTGCGGATATTGGTGATGAACAGTCCATTGAACAGAGTTTATCAACCTTCTCCAGTCACATGACCCACACGGTGCAGATTTTAGCGGAGGCGGATCAAGATTCTCTCATTCTCTTTGACGAGTTGGGAGCGGGGACAGATCCGCAGGAGGGTGCGTCTTTGGCAATGGCTATTTTGGATGACCTTCGTCTGCGGGGGATCAAGACCATGGCAACCACCCACTACCCTGAGCTCAAGGCCTACGGGATAGAAACCTCTGGTATTGAAAATGCCAGCATGGAATTTGATAGCAATAGCCTGCGTCCGACCTATAATTTTATGCAGGGTGTTCCTGGTCGCTCCAATGCCTTTGAAATTGCCCGCCGTCTTGGGCTATCTGATATTATTATCCAGTCAGCCCAATCTTGGACGGATACAGATAGCGATGTGAACCGCATTATCGAGAAATTGGAAAGCCAGACGGTTGAAAGTCGTCAGCGTCTGGATAAGATTCGTGATGTGGAGCAAGAAAATTACAAGATGAACCGAGCCCTTCGTAAGCTCTATGACGAGCTCAATCGTGAGCGGGAAAATGAGCTCAACAAGGCACGTTTGGAGGCCAAGGAAATTGTCGATATGGCATTGGCAGAAAGCGAGGATATTCTCAAAAATCTTCATGCTGCAGCCAGTCTTAAGCCCCACCAGATTATCGAAGCCAAGGCAGAGCTGAAAAAGTTGGCGCCTGAAGTGGTGGATCTGTCTAAGAACAAAGTCTTGAAAAAAGCCAAAATTCAGAGGGAAGCCAAGGTGGGCGATGACATTATCGTTACAGCTTATGGACAACGCGGCACCCTGACCAATCAGCTCAAGGACGGGCGTTGGGAAGCTCAGGTTGGTTTGATTAAGATGACCTTGGCCAAAGATGAGTTTGAGTTAGTAAAGGCGGAAAAGGCAGAGCAGCCTAAGAAACGCCAGGTTCACACAGTCAAACGTGCCAATGTACGAGGACCAAAAGCCCGCTTAGATCTCCGTGGCAAACGCTACGAAGAGGCTATGATGGAGCTGGATGAATTTATCGACCAAGCTCTGCTCAATAACCTGGCCCAAGTCGATATTGTTCACGGAATTGGTACAGGGGTTATCCGAGAAGGGGTGACCAAGTACCTTCGTCGCAACAAGCAGGTCAAGGAATTCGGCTACGCCCCACAAAATGCAGGTGGATCAGGCTGTACTATTGTGACGTTTAAATAGCAATTAACCGATGGGAGATTCTTATGATTATCAGAAAATATCAAACCAGTGATGAAAAAGGCTGGGTTTACTGTAAGGCACTCAGCTATCTCTTTTCCCCATTTTTTGACGATAGAGAAACTGAAAAGCCTGAACTGATGACGGATATTTATGACTACCGTGTAGAGTGGGTGGCTGAAGTAGACGGTCAAATCGTTGGTCTAATCGACATCGATATTTACACTGAGGAGTGCAGCCAATCTTATATTTACGCACCAAGTAAGCGAACAGCTTATTTTACTAACCTAGCAGTTCACCCTGATTTTCAAGGGCAGGGCATTGCACAAGCGCTTTTTGAACAGGCAGTGAATGAATTGAGAGAGCAAGGTGTAGAAAAACTAGCTATCTTTACCAGAGAGGACGATGCAGCTAACCATTTGTATCAGAAATGGGGAGGGCAATTGGTATGTACTGATTATCTGGTGGTTGGGGCACCAAAGGATATTCCGACCTTCCGTTTTGGAATTGATTTAGAGCAAGGTCGATTGGCCTTTACAGATGAAACAGGTCAGTCAGTACCCTACTATCTCCGCGAAGGTGTCTATGTCGTTAGTGAAGAAACCGACTTGGAACTCTTTGACATAGAAGATGTCTATCAGGAACTGACCTATGTGGTGGATTTGACGGAAAAAAGTTGAAAAGGTTCAACTTTTTTCTTTTTTGTAAATGAATCTGGTACGTGATTCCCCCTCGTCCTCCTGCGGTCTAGTTTAGAATGATCAACATGCTTTCAAATCACAATTGTTTAAGCATGTCTATCTCATTTCTCTTCCGTAGCAAAAATTCGCATTCTCTCTTCATTTGGTGTAGAATGATAGTACCAAAAACAGAAACGGAGAAAATTATGGTTCAAGTTATTACAGATGCAAACTTTGAAGTTGAAACACAAGAAGGCGTAGTCCTTGTTGACTTTTGGGCACCTTGGTGTGGTCCATGCCGCATGCAAGCACCAATCTTAGAGCAATTAGCAGGCGAAGTGGATGAAGATGAACTGCGTATCTACAAGATGGATGTTGATGAGAATCCAAACACAGCTCGTCAATTTGGAATCATGTCTATCCCAACCCTTTTGTTCAAAAAAGATGGACAAGTTGTGAAACAAGTAGCAGGTGTGCATACCAAAGACCAAATCAAAGCAATCTTGGCAGAAATTGCCTAGCTAGGAAGGACTGAGAAAAGTCCTTTTTATCTATCAAAAAATAGATTGTTATAATAAAGTTACCTAAAAAACTGAGAGTGGAGAATATGAAAAACAAGTATTTTACAACCATGGAATACCGTGATAAGCTCTTTGAAGAGTTGGATTTACAGACTCGTGATATAGTTATCCTAATGTGTGCGATTTTTATTGCTTCTGTTGGTTTAAATATGAATAGCACAGCAGTGATTATCGGTGCTATGCTGATTTCCCCCTTGATGACACCGATTGTTGGGCTTGGTCTGGGCTTGGCGATTTATGACCTTGCCTTGATGAAGAAGGCGTTGAAGTTGCTGGCTGTCGAAGTTGTTATTAGCCTGCTGGTATCCAGCATCTATTTCTATCTTTCGCCGATTACAGTAGCCAGTACAGAGTTGACTGCTAGAATTTCGCCGACAGTCTGGGATATTATTATTGCCATTGCTGGCGGAATTGCTGGAGTGATTGGCAGTCGGAAAAAAGAGGCCAATAATATTGTGCCCGGTGTTGCCATTGCGACAGCCCTCATGCCTCCTATTTGTACAGCAGGTTTTGGCTTGGCTCATGGTAATACCCAGTACTTCTTTGGAGCCCTCTACCTCTTTTTGATCAACTGTATCTTCATCATGTTGACCACCTTTTTCGGCTCCCGCTTTATGATGCGACGGACCAAGGCAGTTGAATTGAACAAATTGAACCCAAAATTGAGATATGGTATGACGGCTCTAGTACTTGCCTTGACCATTCCGAGTCTGCTTTCAGCAGGAAATCTGGTCTTAGACTATGCCCGTAAGGATGCCATGAATCAATACATTAGCGAGAAATTTACCTCTCACACTATTCTTAGCCGGACTTATAATAAAACTAAAAATCAGTTGGAGATTACCATTGTCGGACAAGAACTGACCGAACAAGAATTGGAAAAATTAGTCAAGGAAAAGTCGAAATACGGATTAGAGAAATTGACGGTCAAGGTCAACCAGGTTGCCAGCTTGTCACAGGCAGATGCTAAGGAGGTTTACCAGTATATTGACCAGTATATTGAGCAAAAGTTGTCCAACACAGATACAAAAAATGAAGAAATTCAAGATGAGATAGAGTAGGCGGGAGGAGTATGCGTCCTACTTTTAAGAATAGATTAGATGATATAGGAGGAAACTCACATGAAAGAAATCTACCTAGCAGGCGGTTGTTTCTGGGGGATGGAAGGCTACTTTTCCCAGATCGATGGTATTCTTGACACTAGCGTTGGCTATGCCAATGGACAGGTGGAGACGACCAATTATCAACTCCTCAAACAAACAGACCACGCAGAGACACTCTATCTAGCCTATGATGAGACTCGTATCAATTTGCGGGAAATTCTCCTCTACTATTTCCGCGTCATTGACCCCTTCTCTGTCAATCAGCAGGGACCTGACAAAGGTCGTCAGTATCGGACTGGTATCTATTACACCGATGAAGCTGATTTACCGACCATCGAGCAGGTTATGACGGAGCAGTCCCAGCTCTTTGGCGGACGTCCCCTAGCCGTTGAAGTGGAGCCACTCGCACATTACATCCCCGCCGAAGACTACCATCAGGATTATCTCAAGAAAAATCCCCAAGGGTACTGCCATATCGATCTTGGGCAGGCAAAAATCCCTCTGATTGATGTTGCAGACTACCAAAAGCCAGACCAACAAGTCTTAAAAGACAGCTTGACCGACCTCCAGTACCAAGTCACTCAAGAAGCTGCGACGGAAAGAGCCTTCGAAAATGAGTTTTGGAATAGCGACCAAGCTGGCATCTACGTCGATATTACGACTGGCGAGCCGCTCTTTCTCTCAACAGACAAATTCGACTCAGGCTGCGGCTGGCCCTCCTTTACCAAGCCAATCAGCAAGGAAGTGGCGACTTATTTCCAAGATAAGTCCCACGGCATGAACCGTATTGAAGTCCGCAGTCGGGCTGGTCATGCTCATTTAGGGCATGTCTTTGATGACGGACCGCGTGATAAAGGCGGTCTCCGTTACTGTATCAACTCAGCAGCCCTTCGCTTCATCCCGAGAGAAGAGATGGAAGCAGCAGGCTATGGCTTGTTTTTGGATCTTTTGGCTGATAAATAGAAGAAAATTTTCAGAAAAACCTGTTTCTCTTGACAGGTTTTTTCTGTGTTCAATCACTTGGTTTCATTGCATAAATCTGCTTTCTATTTATAAAAATGTATGTTAAAATAAAAACAAAAAGGGGTTGTCTAGCATGAATCGAATTGTCCGAATGATTGTTACTAGTTTATTTATTGTCTTGGCAATCAGCCTTGCTTGCTTGTTTTTTGTGCTAACCAAGTCTCCGTCTAGTACCCAATATAGCAAGGTCAGTAGCGAGGCACAGGTTCAGACAGAGAGTCGGAATCAAGCAGAATCTACATCCAGTTCAGTCAGTGGATCGACAGTGAGTTCCTCGATTGCTTCGACGGCAAGTTCCTCAAATGAGGAAGAGAAAACAGAAACTAGTACAAGCCAAGCAGGTGGACCGATTAAAAAAAGATTGGATATCGTACCTCAAGTTCAACAACTGTGGTATCATTGCGCTCCAACAACTGTCAGTATGATGTTGTCCAGTCAAGGCATTCAAAAGAGTCAGCAGGAATTGGCGGATGAGATGGGCACCTACGAACCCTTTGGCACTCATAATCGGGATGCTATTCGTATCTTGAATAAGCACATGTTTGGCTATGAATACCCAGCAGATGGTCAGGCAGGTTATCGGCTAGAGACTGTAACAGATGCCAATCCTGATGGTCCGCAGATGAAATTGTTCAAGGAACGGCTGAAAGCCAATATTGATTCGGGCTATCCTATGTACTATACCTTTGAGGTTTCTGTGATGACTCCTGGAAAATCAGGGGAACACAATGTGATTGGAACAGGTTACTTGACCAATGAAGATGGAACAGATATTGATTGTATTTACTACATCGATCCGTCACCTCTGGCACAAAATCCGACCTATGCAGGACTTAAAATCGTTACTCCAGAACAATTATTTCAAGCGATGGTTCCGTGCCAGGAGCCTAATTATGCATGGTGAATTATACATAGAATTATGCTTGGGTAACTGATTTTTCTGAAATACTATTGATTTTTTCTGAAAAATAGTCTAAAATGGAACAAGATAAAACTGAATAACCGGTTGATAGTGGGCAGAAAGGCAACTGACTGTCCAAAGGACGGAACTCTGGAGAGACCATCAGGCACCGAAGGGGCAAGGTAGTTCTACTTGGAAAAGTAGAGTTACTGAAACTCTCAGGTAAAAGGACAGAGCGATTAGAAAACAAGGGATTTTCCGTTGTTTTTCGCGTTGATTCTAGAGGTTGATGAATTCAGCCTCTTTTGTTTTTTCCGGCAGCTTTATCGGATTAAGAATCATACTTAGGAGGAAGCTATGTTAGAATTGATGCAAAACATCAATAATTTTGTTTGGGGTCCGCCCCTTTTGTTACTATTAGTCGGAACGGGTGTCTATTTCACCCTTCGCTTGGGAGTGTTTCAAATCAGCAAGTTGCCGACAGCCTTTCGTTTGATTTTTTCCAGTGACCAGTCTGGTCAGGGAGATGTGTCGAGCTTTGCGGCTCTTTGTACGGCTCTTGCAGCGACGGTTGGTACGGGAAATATCGTTGGGGTGGCAACTGCTATTACGACAGGTGGACCTGGTGCCCTCTTCTGGATGTGGGTGGCGGCCTTCTTCGGGATGGCAACCAAGTATGCAGAAGGATTTTTAGCCATTAAATACCGTACCAAGGATGCCAATGGGCAAGCAGCGGGAGGTCCGATGCACTATATCACCTTGGGGATGGGACAAAAGTGGAAACCTCTGGCAATTTTCTTTGCCATTTCAGGTGTTTTAGTGGCTCTCTTGGGTATGGGAACCTTCTCTCAGGTTAACTCTATTGCCTCTTCCATGTCTTCTAGCTTTGGTCTTGCTCCCCAGTTGGTCAGCATTGTAACCGCCATTTCCATCGCCTTCTTTATCTTTGGGGGGATTGAAAAAATCTCTGATGTTTCAACTAAAATTGTGCCCTTTATGGCCATTCTTTACATTTTGGCCAGTTTGACTGTTTTGGCTCTGCATTGGGATCAGCTCATACCAACCCTTGCTTTGGTTCTCAAATCAGCCTTTACTCCGGCTGCGGCTGTGGGTGGTTTTGCAGGTGCGACCGTGCAACAGGCAATTCAGCGCGGGATTGCGCGTGGGGTCTTTTCAAATGAATCAGGTTTGGGATCGGCTCCGATTGCTGCTGCAGCTGCCAAGTCAGACAACCCTGTTGAGCAAGGGTTGATTTCGATGACTGGTACCTTTATTGATACCCTTATCATCTGTACATTAACTGGACTAACGATTTTGGTAACAGGACAGTGGTCAGTTGCTGGTTTGGAGGGAGCGCCGTTAACTCAGGCAGCCTTTGCTTCGGTCTTCGGTCAGCCAGGGGCTTTGGCCTTGACGATTAGTCTGGCTCTCTTTGCCTATACGACCATTCTGGGTTGGTCCTATTATGGGGAACGTTGTATCGAATTCCTCTTTGGTACCAAGTCTATCTTGCCTTACCGTCTAGTCTTTGTAGCTATGGTTGCATTAGGCGGTTTCCTCAAGCTGGACTTGATTTGGACTATCGCAGATATTGTGAATGGCCTTATGGCTCTTCCAAACTTGATTGCCTTACTGGCTCTCTCACCAATCATTATTAAGGAAACACGCCAGTATTTTGCCAAGAAGAAATAAGAGATGAAAGACAGTCATTCGGCTGTCTTTTAGTCTTTTATTCATTTTTCTGTTATAATATTTCCCATGAACGCATTTATTCAAAAATATATCGCCCAGTTTAATCTGGATTCTATTTTAACAACAACCATCAATAAGGTTTTATCTTTACTACTGTTATTTCTTGCCTTTTATATTGTGAAAAAACTTGCCAAGTCTTCGGTTAAAAAGATTTTGGTCCCGTCGCTCAAGGTTTCTACGCAAGATATTGGTCGTCAGAAGACCATCAGCCGTTTGGTTGAAAGTATCTTAAATTATCTTCTCTATTTTATTCTGATTTATAGTATTTTGACCATCTTAGGACTGCCTGTGTCTAGTCTTTTTGCAGGTGCAGGAATTGCAGGTGTAGCGATTGGTCTAGGTGCTCAAGGTTTTTTATCAGATTTGATTAATGGATTCTTTATCCTTTTGGAGCGTCAATTTGATGTAGGGGATGTGGTCAAGTTAACCAATGGTCCCATTACCATTTCGGGTACCATTGTGAGCATGGGGATTCGGACGACACAAGTAAGAGATGCAGACGGAACCCTGCACTTTATTCCCAATCGCAACATCCTTGTTGTGTCCAACCAGTCTCGTGGAGATATGAGGGCTCAGGTGGATATTCCACTTAAGTTTAATACCGACTTGGAGCAAGTCGGTCGAGTGATTGAGGAAGTCAATCGTAGAGAATTAAGCAAGTTTGACCAGATTACTGGTGTGACAATCCTTGGACCGCAAAATACGACCAACGGCCAGTTTGTCTATCGTGTCAATCTCTTTGTAGCCCATGGTCAACAAAGCAGTATTTACCACCAATTCTTTGGTTTTTATCAAGAAGCGCTTCGGCAAGCGGGAATTGACTTGCCATCAGCTAGCCTAACAAAATAGGGAGGAATACATGGAAGTCAAGGACTTTGTCGTTGAAAATGGTCAAATGTACTACAAGAAAAAAGCTCTCTATCGACAGCCCTTATTTTGGTCGACAATAGTTGGTCTGGTTTTGTCATTTGTCTTGGGAGTTACCTGCCTTATATTAATGACGAGCCTAGCATCTTCAGAGGCAACGGATGATTGGAGTTCGGAAAGTTATTTCGACAACAGCATTGTTTACACAGAATACCAAGTCGGAGATAGTGTAGATTTTTCAGATGGTTTACAGATTACGGTGACTTCGATGGGTAAGGACGATAGTCTGACATTAGTAGATGATTACTATAATTTTGCTTACCTTGTAGAAATGGAGGTCAAAAACCCGACTGAGGAAGTTGTCTATTTTGACGAATACTATTTTCAATTAGTTGATGCGGGAACGGTTATTCCTTATGATTTGGATATGCGAACCTACGATGTCAACTTGCCTGAAAAGGTCAATCCGGGTGAGACCATCAAAGTGAAACTGGTCTACGGTGTCGATCAGATTGATAACCTAGCCTTTGTCTATGAAGATGTTATGTGGACGGAATTAATCGGTGAAGGGATATAGATGTAAAAAGAGGTGGTTGCCTCTTTTTTTGTGTTTTCGAAGCCTGAAAAGTAGCGTGATTTCCGGTTAAGAATTGTAAAAAAATAACCCCCAAATTGGCACGTCAATTTGGGAGTCACATTTATTATAGATGCTTTACCTAAAAATTAGCTTAGAACAGATTTTTTATACCAAACCTTGAGCAATCATGCTATCCGCAATTTGTTCAAAGGCTGCGATGTTAGCACCTGCAAGGTAGTCTGTACCAAGGTCGTATTTTTCAGCAGTTTCTTTAGCTGTGTTGAAGATGTTTGCCATGATGTCTTTGAGACGACCATCTACTTCTTCACGAGTCCATGACAAGCGAAGGCTGTTTTGGCTCATTTCAAGCGCAGATACGGCTACACCACCAGCATTGGCTGCTTTAGCAAGACCGTAAAGAACGCCATTTTCTTTGTAAACTTTGATAGCGTCAAGGTCTGATGGCATGTTGGCACCTTCAGCCACACAGTAAACGCCATTTTTCACAAGGGCAGCAGCTTGCTCGCCGTTGATTTCGTTTTGAGTCGCACATGGCAGGGCAATATCAGCTTTTCCAGTATAGTTCCATACAGAACCTTCGAAGTATTGAGCCGTTGCTTTTTCTGCAGCGTATTCTGTCAAACGAGCACGACGTTTTTCTTTGATGTCAACCAAGAGGTCGAAGTCGATACCAGTTTCGTCGATGATGTAACCATTTGAGTCTGAAACAGAGATGACTTTTGCACCGAGTTCAGTCGCTTTTTGAACAGCATATTGGGCAACGTTACCAGAACCTGAGATAAGGACTGTTTGGTCTTTGAAGGATTTACCGTTTGCAGCCAACATGTTATCAGTGAAGTAAACCAAACCGTAACCAGTTGCTTCTGGACGGATAAGAGAACCACCGAAGCCAAGAGGTTTACCAGTCAAGACACCTGCATCAAACTGGCGAAGGCGTTTGTATTGACCGTACATGTAACCAATCTCACGACCACCGACACCGATATCACCTGCAGGGACGTCAAGTGATGGTCCGATGTGTTTTTGCAATTCAGTCATGAAGCTTTGGCAGAAGCGCATGATTTCAGCGTCTGTTTTGCCTTTAGGATCAAAGTCTGAACCACCTTTACCACCGCCGATTGGAAGACCAGTCAAGACGTTTTTGAAGATTTGCTCAAAACCGAGGAATTTCAAGATGGATTGGTTAACAGTTGGGTGGAAGCGAAGACCGCCTTTGTAAGGACCTACAGCTGAGTTGAACTGAACGCGGTAGCCACGGTTGACTTGAACATTTCCGTCCTTGTCTGTCCAGGGCACACGGAAGCTGATGATACGTTCTGGCTCAACGATACGGGCCAAGATGTTTTCTTCGATGTATTCTGGGTGTGCTTCAAAAACAGGCTCAAGTGTAGAGAAGAGCTCTTCTACAGCTTGGAGGAATTCTGTTTCATGTGGGTTGCGGGCTTTGACTGCTTCAAAAGAAGCTTGGATGTAAGCTTTTGCGTTAGACATGTGGTCACCTGATTTCTTTTTAATTTATTAAATTGTCAGACAATTTAATTTATCTGATAATTATTATAGCACTCGGATTTTTTCTTGTAAAGTAAAAAATGCACTATTCAGAAAAATTGTTCTGAAAAAATTCCGAACATTGACAGTAATCAATATCCTGAGTGTTGATTATATGGTATAATCAGACAAAAAGTTTGAGCTGATATGCATAAGTAAAGTGATTTTATGGGGAGTGTAACATCCATCCTTAACATGGAGTTGCTGATTTGTGAATACAGGCTACTAGATAAGGAGAATCTATGGTTTCAACAGCAACGACACTTGGTGGATTTGAATTTGACAATTGTTTGATGAATGCGGCGGGGGTATGGTGCATGACCAAGGAGGAGTTGGCAGCGGTCAAAGAATCTGCAGCAGGGACCTTTGTGACCAAAACAGCAACCCTCGACTACCGAGCTGGTAATCCAGAACCCCGTTATCAAAATGTTCCCCTTGGTTCTATCAATTCAATGGGTTTGCCCAATCAGGGACTCCGTTATTATTTGGACTACCTCTTGGAATTGCAGGAAAGTGAGCCCGAGAGAACATTTGTTCTATCTCTTGTAGGGATGACACCAGATGAAACGCATGAGATTTTAAAAACGGTAGAGGCAAGTGACTTTAAGGGACTTGTGGAGCTCAATCTCTCCTGTCCAAACGTTCCTGGTAAACCGCAGATTGCCTATGACTTTGAAACGACGGAGACCATTTTACGGGAGGTTTTCAGTTATTTTACCAAGCCTTTGGGTATCAAATTACCACCATATTTTGATATTGTCCATTTTGATCAAGCAGCAGCGATCTTCAATCAGTTCCCGCTCAAGTTTGTTAACTGTGTCAACTCCATTGGAAATGGTCTTTATATAGAAGATGAGCAAGTGGTTATCAAACCTAAAAATGGTTTCGGTGGTATCGGTGGTGAATACATCAAACCAACTGCCTTGGCTAATGTCCATGCCTTTTACCAACGCTTGAAGCCGGAGATTCAGATTGTCGGAACAGGTGGTGTTTTGACGGGACGGAATGCCTTCGAGCATATCCTCTGCGGCGCTAGCATGGTTCAAATCGGTACAACTCTGCAAAAGGAAGGGCTGGTCGCCTTTGAACGAATAACTGCTGAATTACAAGCTATTATGGCAGAAAAGGGCTATGAAACCATTGAAGATTTCCGTGGAAAGTTGCAGTATATTGAATAAGAAACTGCATTCACAAGTGAAGCACTTGTTATAAGGGACAATTTCTGGCTAATCAAGGCGTTTTTTTGGGGAGGAATACTGACTGTTATCGATGAGTAGCTGAAAAACTAGCCTTTGATACACGTACTGAACTATGAATATAGGTTCTAAACCTGTCCTGCTTCATTGGCATTAATAACTATGCCCAACTAATGGAGAGTTAGATTTTTCTCAGGATTAGAATATGTATATATTGTATATGGTGTGGCATTGATTTTTTAGGTTCGGTATTGTATAATGTAGGAAAGGCAGCTGATAAGGGGGTATATAATGGCCAAAAAAGAGATAATGACACGCAAGAAAAAAAAAGGCAAGAAATAGGAATAAGCGCTACTTCTTATTTATTTGTTGGTTGGCTTCTAGTTTATTACTTTTAATTTGGTTACTTGAATATTTCATGCCTGCGATTACTACAAGCACCAGTAATGAGAATAGTCAGTCTTTATTTGGGACTTTCTTCTCTACTAGTGAGGAAGAAAAAACCAGAACTGCCCGGATTATGGCTCACGGTGATCTGCTCTACCATGATCTACTCTACATGAGCGCCCGTCAGTCGGATGGTTCCTATGATTTCTCGGAAAACTTTACTTATGTGCAACCTTGGATTGAGCAGGCTGATTTAGCCATTGCTGACTTTGAGGGAACGATTTCGCCAGACTTTCCTTTGGCTGGCTATCCCCTCTTTAATGCTCCAGCTCAGGTGGCAAAAAATATCTCCTCAGTTGGTTATGATGTCGTTGACCTAGCCCATAACCATATTTTGGATTCTCAGTTGTCCGGCCTGATTTCAACGGTGGCTGCGTTTAAGGATGTCAATGTTGATGCGGTCGGAGTCTATGCAGAAGGAAATCGTGCTACTGCTCCAATCTATCTTCGAGAAGTAAATGGGATTAAAATCGCCATCTTAGCCTATGCTTATGGATTTAATGGTATGGAAGGTTTGCTTACCCAAGAAGAATATGATAGTTACTTATCTGATTTCAACCGTGAAAAAATGAAGAAAGAGATTGAAAAAGCTGAAAAAGAGGCTGATATCACCATTGTCATGCCTCAGACGGGTGTGGAATATCAATTGGAACCGACCGAAGAACAGGTTACTCTTTACCGCCAAATGGTTGACTGGGGAGCTGACTTGGTCTTTGGAGGTCATCCCCATGTAGCAGAGCCTTCTGAAACGATTGAAAAAGATGGAGAGAAGAAATTAATCATCTATTCAATGGGAAATTTCATTTCCAATCAGCGAATTGAGACCATGGGAGATACTCCGAATTCACAATGGACAGAGCGTGGTGTACTGATGGATGTGACCTTGGAGAAAAAAGATGGGTTGACACGTATCCAAACTGCTAAGGCTCATCCTACCTGGGTTAGCAAGGTTTCAAAAGGAACCTATTCTCCAGAAGGACATGAACTCTTTACTTATCAAACCCTTATCTTAGAAGACTTTATTCAAGGCGGAAAATACTATGGTAGCCTGGATGAAGGAACCCAAACTAGGATAGAGGCAGCTTATCAGGAAATGAATGAATTTATGAATTTAAATTGGGGCGAATAATATATTGCCAGCCACACTAGGATAATTGAGCTACCTTAAAATTAATAGTTTCAGTAGGTGGTAAATTTGAATGTTGTATTGAAGTAGACGTTGATGATTACTATCGTTTACAGCTGTTGGTTTGAAGTGAATATCTTTTTTATAAAAAAACTGAGCAGGATCCGAATGAAATCTGCTCAGTTTTTTTGAACCTATATTCACAAGTGAAGTGCCTGTACATATGAGATAGTTTTTCGTTATTCAAGGCAGTTTTTGAGGGGGATGCTGATTGTATTTCGAAAAAAACGAACGATGAGTAGCTGAAAAAAACTAGCCTCAGATGAGAGTGCTGAACTGTTATTACAGTTTTTTTATCCCGTTATACATGTTTTTTATGATATGCCTCTCTAGCTTGGTCAAAGAGTTCTTGGACCTGTTCGATAGTCTCTGCTCGGGCAACTGCGCCACGGATCTTGGCAGCACCTGCTGAACCACGGAGGTAGTGAGGGGCAAGACCGCGGAATTCACGAACGGCAATGGATTCGCCTTTGAGATTGGTTAGGCGGGTCAAGTGATCGAAAGCGACGTTAAGTTTATCTTCAAAAGAAAGGTCAGGTAAGACTTCTCCTGTTTCAAGATAGTGGTTGATTTGGTTGAAGATGTAAGGGTTGCCCATAGCAGTTCGTCCGACCATGACGGCATCAGCTCCGACTTCCTCGATTCGCTGGCGGGCATCTTCGACATTTCGGATGTCGCCGTTTGCGATAAAGGGAATCTTGGTCAGGCTGCCAGCTACCTTGGTCAAGGTTTCTAGGTCAACCGTTCCTGTATACATCTGCTCGCGGGTCCGTCCGTGCATGGCAAGGGCAGACACACCGGCACTTTCTGCGGCCAAGGCATTTTCGACCGCTAGGTCGGTATTGTTCCAACCCGTCCGCATTTTAACTGTCAAGGGAATATCGAGGACCGAGGTCACTTCCTTGATGATGTGGTAAATCTTGTCGGGGTCCTTGAGCCACTTGGCACCAGCTTCGTTTTTAACGACTTTGTTGACAGGGCAGCCCATGTTAATATCTACGATATTAGCCTTGGTGTTGGTTTGGATGAAGTCAGCGGCCCGTTTCAACCCTTCGGCATCACCACCGAAAAGCTGGATAGACATCGGGTATTCGTTGTCGTCGATATGGAGCATGTGGAGGGTCTTCTCGTTGTTGTAGAGAAGGCCTTTTTCAGAAATCATTTCCATAACGACTAGACCTGCTCCCATTTCCTTGGCAATGGTGCGGAAGGCCGAGTTGGTCACGCCAGCCATTGGGGCCAGCACGCAGCGATTGGGGATTTCCACATCACCAATCATGAAAGGGGTGTTGAGATTAGCCATTGATGAGTTCCTCCAAATCGTTTTCGTCAAAGTGGTAATGGGTCTGGCAGAATTGGCAGGTGATGTCCACGCCCTTGTCTTCTTCCTTCATCTCTTGCAGGTCCGCTTTTGGCAGGCTGGCTAGAGCATCGAGGAAGCGGTCTTTAGAGCAGTCGCAGACAAAACCGATTGCCTCTTCTGACAGTCGTTTGAAGTCGTCGTCGCCATAAATGGCGGATAGCAGAGCTTCTATGTGGTTTTCAGAAGCCAGCAAGCTTGAAATGGCAGGCATTTCCTGGATGCGTTTCTCGAAACGGGCAATTTCAGCCTCGGTCGCACCTGGAAGAACTTGCAACAAGAATCCGCCAGCTACCTTGACCTTGTCTTCTTCGTCCAACAAGACATTCAGTCCGACCGCAGAAGGTGTCTGCTGGCTGTCTGTTAGGAAATAGGCAAAGTCTTCACCGATTTCACCAGAGATTAAGGGCGTCATGGAATTGTAAGGGTGGCCTGTTCCGTAGTCTGTGATGACCAGGAATTGACCATTGCCCACAAGTGGTCCAACGATGACTTCACCAGTCGCGGTCCGTTTGTAGTCTAAGTCTGGATTTTGAATGTAGCCCTTGACCTGACCTTTGGTATTGGCAACGGAGATGATAGCTCCAACAGCACCGCTGGCCAAGATTTTCAGGGTGATTTTGGTATCACCTTTTTCGTTGGCAGCCAAGATCTGATTGGCAATGAGTGTGCGACCTAGAGCAACGGTAGACGACGCCATGGTATCGTGTTTTTCTTGGGCTGTTTTCACGGTTTCTGTGCTATCTAGCACAAAGGCACGGAAATGCCCGCTATTTGATAGTGTCTTAATAATTTTATCCATAAGGATTATTATAGCACAAGTGGAGAGAGAGGGGGAAGAAAATGAGTTTGAGAAATATTTTTGGAAGAATTCTTAAGAGTGGAAAAATATCATTTAGACTGTTTTTGAGCAAATTGAAAATTGTTTACAAGATTGCATGTAATAAGTGATAAATTATAGGAATAAACTGCTTTTTTTTTTAGATAAATTATGCTATTATAAGGGGTAGAATACAAAATAGAATGGACTATTAGTATATAGATTTCATGAAAGAGAGACAAAGATGATTAGCTATATTTTGGTAGGTACTCAAGAAGAGATTTTAAAAGAACAATTTACCACAGCTAAGAAATTCAATCTTCAGGAAAAGAAGCAAGAATTATTAGATAAAGGATACGAGTTAGTAGAAGACATGATTAGTCCTGCCCTTTTAGCAGGAGAGGGCGAAGATCATTACTTATTTGTTCGTGAAAAGGAAAGTATTGTCTTTCCGACTGCGTCACATAAGTATGGCGAAACAGTACCTTTTTCAAAAAAATTATCTTGGCCAAAAGGTGTATCTGAAAAAGACTTGATTCGAAGAGTGAAACGCACCATTTTGTTCCAAAATCAATCAGGTCAAGATGTAGCATCTGCTGTTGTACAAGAAGTACGGATTGGACGTTCTGCTATTGTCAATCATGCTCAAGGGACTGTTTCCTATTTAGATTGGCAGCCACTTTCACATTCTCAAGGATTTGAATCAGTAGTAGTTCCTGTAATTGATGGTTACGAAGCTGATAAACAATCTGTTCCAGCTACAGAACAAGTCGATTTTTCAAAAGAAAACCAAATCTTAGTGGTACAATATCGTGGAATAAAATGTCAAATACACGTTAGGATTGTAGATGTTGAATCAGGACAAGAATTATTGTCGGATACCTACAGTGGTCGAACTGGCGAAGAAATTGATTACCCAGTTATTAAACTCTTACAAGAGTACGCAGTTCTTGGGTATGAAATTGTTTCAAATGACTTTTCGAAGGGCAATCGTTTTACTTCAGGTAAAGAACAGGTGTTCACCATTCAAGTAAAACCACGAATTATTGTTTTTGATTCGGTGGAACAGCTGCCCCAAGTTGGTACAAAAATTTATCCTGAGATTAAAAATAGTCCAGTTTGGCCGAAAGGTTTAGAGAAAACAGAGATCGAGCGTAAAATTGTTCGAAAAATCGTATTTAAACATGAAGATGGGTCGATTGCTCAGAAAAGCTTTGTTCAAAGCGTAGTGTTTAATCGTAGCGTAGTGTATCATTTGGTTTCAGGAGAGCTTTTATACAGCCCTTGGGAATCAGAAAGACAGACAATGCCGGCCTTTCCGGCACCTGAAATAGAAGGTTATCGTGGTAAGCCATCTTATATTCCAGAATGGTCTGGAGTTACTTCGAGTAGCAAGGATCGTTCAGAAATTATTGTCTATACTCGAACGATTCAAAAAGCTGAGGTTCATTTTGTAGATCAATCTCAAAATATTCTCCTATATAGAACCGAGCTAATTGGCCGAAGTGGTGAAGAATTAGCATTTAAACCAGATACAAAATTACAAGAACTTTATCAAAATGGATATGAGTTAGTAAAAACTGATTTTCCAGAAAGTGGGCATTTTGGTTACCAATCGGAGCAACGTCATGTATATACATTTACGATGCGACAAAAAATTGTAACGGTTCGCCATACCAGTCCAAAAGAAGCTGGGACCTATGTTGAGAAAAGCGGTCGAGGCGCAAAATGGCCTGTAGGTGTCTCAGAATCAGATTTAAATCGTTCTGTAACTCGTACTATTCGTTATCTTGCGGAAGACGGTAGAGAAGTAAAGCCTGCTGAGAAAGATAGTGTTCTGTTTGTTCGTGAAGCCAAAGTAAACCTTGTTTCTGGACAAATCACATACTCAGACTGGCATGCTGCGAAAAAAATTCTTCCAGAGATCGCTGTTGAGCAGGTTGAAGGCTATTATAGCCATCAAACAGTGGTTCCGGCGGTAACGCATATCGAACCATCATCGTTTGATATAGAACATGTTGTTAGATATGTTGCAGTGAAGAAACCTTATTGGATTAAAGTCTATAAAGAAGGTTCGGCTATTATTTTAGCTGAGCGTATGACTTTTAGTAAGGACGAACAAGATTTAGCAACAGAAGTAGATGGAGTACTCATTCCTATCTATGAAAAAGGCTATGAACTGGCTAAGAACTACTCACTAGAGATTGACTCTGATAATCAGATCTCTATTCAGGTAAGACCAATCGTGAAAGTTATTACGGTTGAGACAGCTAAGAAGGCAAATGCAAGTATTGAAGGATTTAAACGTTTATCTTGGCCAAAAGGTGTTGAAGTAAATAACCTTCAAAAGGTTGTTGTTCGTAAGATTCAATTTTGTAATGACGCAGGTGTAGAAATTTCCCCAGCCATTGAGCAGGAGATTGTTCTGACTCGTAAAGCCAATGTTTCGCTTCCAACTGGTCGAGTTTCATATGGAGAGTGGACAGGGCAAACAGATGTATTCCCAGAAGTTGAGGTTCCGACAGTTACAGGCTATAAACCTCAAATAGAGGTAGTTGGAGAACAGCAAATCAATTCTGGTTCTACTTCTCAAGTTATTACGGTTGTATATCAACATAACCCTCAGCAAATCAATGTTTACTATCATAATTCATCAGATAGTAGTCAAGTGTTCGTTGATGAAATTGTAGGTCGTGTAGGGGAGCGGATTCACTATCTTCCACAAAAACGCTTAGTTGCAGGTGGATTTATTGGCTATGATATTGTTGAAAGCAAGTGTCCCGAGTATTTGACAGTTACAAGGGAATCTCAAGAATTCCATATTTATGTCAAGGAACGTACGGCTATAGTAACTTGGGAAGAACCAAAAGAAGCATACAGCGTTTTAGAGTTGGCAGAGGGTGAAATTTTTGTATGGCCAAGAGGATTGGATAAGGCATCGCTTTCATATAAAGTTATGCGTCACATTGACTATGTCTTTGAGAATCAGAAGCCTGCAAGTGAGTCAATTACTCAGGAGTGTCAAGTGTATCGAGAAGCGATAGTTAATTTGGTGACTTCTGAAGTTGTTTATGGGCCTTGGAAATCGGATAAAAAATACTTCGAAGCTGTTAAATCTCCTGAAATTCAGGGATATGAAGTTGATAAAGCTCAGGTCTCTTCTCTTAAAGTGAGACTGGATGGTGCGGCACAACGTATCCACCATGTCATTACGTATTATGAAGTTCCATATCGCTTCAATGTAACAGTCGAGGATGTTCATTCTAATAAAGTTCTTGAAAAAGCTCAATTTGTTGTTCGTGCAGGTGAAAAATTAGGGTATTCTCTAGAAAACTTAATAGATCATTATGTAAATCAAGGTTATGAGCTTGTGGAGACAATTGTACCAGAACAATTTACACTAGAGAATTCAAATGATAACTTGGTTGAAATTCATTTGCGTCCACAATTTGTCACTGTTCAGCTAGAAGATATTAAGAATAATTTCTCTTCTATTGCAGAGGAAGAGGATGTTCAAAAATTGAAAACAATTCCAGGATTAAGTTTGTTTGATGTTTCATATCAATTGAAGCGGACAATTCAGTATGAATTTACGGATGGGAAAGAAGCTGCTCCACGTTCAGAAAATTATGTTAACTTTGAACGTGTTGCGAAGGTAAATATGGTCACTGGGACTGTCCAGTATGGTGATTGGTATAGTTATTATCCAATTTTTGATGAAGTGATGAGTCCAATTATTGATGGGTTCCAAGCTAGTCAAGAAATTATTCCAAGTCTGGCAAATGTTTCTGTTAATATGGGGGACAGTTTTGAACGTGTTCGTTATACTCCACGTATTCAGGAAGTTGTTGTCAATGTTATTAATAAGGCGACGGGTGATGTTCTTTATACAGAGACTATTCAAGGTAGTTCAAATCCTAAGAATGCCTTTACTTCTGAAGAAGTTCTGGGTCAATATATTCATAATTCACTTCAGAAAGGCAAACCTGCTTTGATTGAGGAACCTGCGCAAGAATCAGGACTTCATTCAGATCCAAATGCTACAATTTATGAAAAATTGGAGCGTATTGAGAATAGTCCAAAACCAGAAGAAATTGCTAGAAAGCATGAAACAGAATCGCTACTCAAACGAGTGAAGAGAAAAGTTATTGCTTTACTCGAAGATAATGACTAATTAAAATATTATATAGACTTTATATTCACAGTTCTGCACACTGTATAGAGGTTAGTTTTTTGAGAAATACAGTCATACTCTTCGAAAATCAAAATTATCCGTTGTTAACTTGCTTTGATGAACTCCAGTTCTATCTTCAGCTTCGTTTCCTAGGCTACTTTTGATTTTCATTGAGTATCAGTATTTCAAAAAACAATTTACTTGATAATATAGGTTTTAAAAATCCCTGTCATCTACAAAGGTATGTAGGTGACAGGGATTTTTTATGTATTGTTATTCGGGCTCATTTTGACAACTCAGGAAACAACTTCCGCAAGATTTTCGGTGTAATGCTCTGCCCAGGTCCTGCGTAGGTGTAGGTGTGCAGGTACATGGCAGGGTTGAAGTTGAGTTCGATGCAGGTGCAGTTAGGCTCTTCTTTGCTGGCTGGCTTGGTGCGGTCGGGGATAATCAAGTCCACACCGCAGGCCCAAGCTCCCATAGCAGTTGCCATATCAGCGGCCAGTTGCTTGTAGGACTGGTCCATCTGGTCGGTCATGTCAATGGAATCGCCACCGGTTGAGATATTGGAGTTGCCACGTAGAAAGGCTTGAACGCCCTCTGGCAATACTGTATCAGGCGTGTAGCCCTGTTGCTCCAACATAAGCAGTTCGATGTCGCCCAAGTTAATGATTTCCAGCGGCGAACGGTGGTCACGCCCTCGCAGTGGATCTTGGTTTTTTTGGTCCACTAATTCACGGATGGTTGAGCTACCGTCCCCCACGACATTGGCTGCGACGCGGAGCAGGACAGCCTCGCACTTGCCGTCTAGGACGAAGAAGCGGTACTCGGTCCCCGCCACGAATTCCTCCACTAGCACATGGCTGTCTTCCGAAAAGGCGATGTCCAGGGCTTTTTCATAGTCCGCAAGGCTGGCTGGTTCTTGGAAGATAGAGATGCCGAGGCCGAAGTTGGTAGACTTTGGTTTGACAACAATAGCAGAGCTGGCTACCTGTCCGTAATACCGCAGGGCATCTTCCTTGTTAGCAAATTCCGCTCCCGCAGGCACTGGAAAACCAGCCTGGTCCAAAATCTTTTTGGTTACGACCTTGTTGGCCATGGCGAGAGGAATGATGTAGTTGTCCTTGGAGGTCATGTTGCCATTTTTGATGTACTCGACATGGTCGCCATGCCAGAGTTTGAGAAACTGGTCTTCTTCATCCAAAATCTCCACGTTCAAGCCCAGCTGAATGGCGTCAAAGAGAATCATCTGGGTGGAGAGTTCCATGTTTTCATAGCCCTTAAGGGCGTAAGGGGCTGTCCAAGCATAGTCATGGAAGGCATGTCCTTGCTGCTGGCCAAATCTTTCCAAAGACCCGTCTTCAACCTGCTCTGCTATTTTTCCAGAGAGAGTCAAACGAGGATCTTGAAGGGCCGCCTCTACTTGAGCGATGAGCTGGCTGTAGTAGTCGTCCAGTCCGAAATGCTGGACGATAGCCTCCATGGCGGTCAGGATAGGGCGGGCGTCAGCCTCTGCTGGTAGGGGAGTGTGGGGGTAGCTGAGGGCGATGCGGTTGTTGAGGTCTGCCGCCTGAGCCAACTCTTCATCGACCTGGTCCATATCATCAAGCCAGAGCAGTGCTAGGGCAAATAGGTGGGTGGTGTCCAGCGTTTCTTGACTAATAGCCAGTGGCTCAAAGGGGTTGAGGTCGAAGTTGCGGAACTCCAGATAGGTAATGCCCTTGGTTAAGAATTCCCGACTGGTCTTGGCACCACGGAGGCGGACAGCAGAGTAAAATTCCTTTTCAGCGGACAGTTGACCGCTAGCCACGGCCTGCTCGATGTCGGTCACGTATTGCTCTAGCGAAGAGAAGGAGATGCGGACATCGGGTGCGTTGACATAGCCGTAGTTGGAATTGCGAATGGACCGCACGCAACCAATCTCATCGGTCAAAAATCCCTTTTCAGCTAGACTGCTAGCTCCGTAGAGGTAGGTCAAGAGCCAACGGTAGCGTAAGAAGTTCTGAGCTAGTTTGAGATAGAGGGCATTTTTAAAGCTGATGAGGTCGTCATAGCCACTGACTGCAAAGAGTTGCTGGGTCAAGTCCTTGCCTAGCTCAAAGTTGTAGTGAATGCCAGACATGGATTGGAGGAGTTTGCCGTAGCGTTCTGCCAAGCCGACACGGTACTGGTATTCGTAGTTGCTCTCCAGCTGGGCAATCTGAATCTCATCTTCTGAGATAACAGGCGGCATGGACAGGGGCCAAAGATATTCGCTTTTGTTCATGGACCGTACCGCCACATCGGTAATAGCTCCAAGGAAACGGCGGGCCTCCTTGGTCGAATGAGCCACTGGTGTAATCAGCTCCAACTGTGGCTCGCTGTAGTCCGTTTGGATATAGGGATGAAAGCTGCGCGAGCCCAAGCTCTCAGGGTGGGGCGTTTGAGCCACACGGTTGTCGGAGTTGATGCGTAAGGATTCTCGTTCAATTCCAAAGGTGGCCTGAAGAATAGGGCTGTTTGGGGATAATTTTTGTAACATATTTGGTCCTTCTTATTTCTGATAAATTCTACTTCCAATTTTATCTAATTTAAAAAACAAATACAAATTTCTGCTACGTTTTTAAGGAAAAAAATGGTGCAAATAGAAGGAAGGAGGGAGAGATTTCGGTTTTTTCTGTAAAAAACAACTTTAAAAAGGTTTTGCAAGCTAGAATGTTCGTTCTGTTATTGATTTACTTGTCATTATCTATGTAATATTCGTTATATACAAAAATATGGGAAATTCTTGAAAAAATGTTCGTTTTTTGGTAGAATGATGTGTAAAAACGAAACTTGCAGGTGAGATTCCTGCCAGAAGTAGAAGAAAGGCTGGACTGGTCAGTCAGTTCAGAGAAAGAGTGAATATGACATCAGTAGTTGTTGTAGGAACCCAGTGGGGCGATGAAGGTAAGGGTAAAATCACAGACTTCTTATCTGCTAATGCTGAAGTAATCGCGCGCTATCAAGGCGGAGATAATGCTGGGCATACCATCGTTATCGATGGCACTAAATATAAATTGCACTTGATTCCATCAGGAATTTTCTTCCCAGAGAAGATTTCGGTTATCGGTAATGGTGTGGTTGTCAATCCAAAATCTTTGGTCAAGGAAATCAACTACCTCCATGATTCAGGTGTGACAACAGATAATTTGCGGATTTCAGACCGCGCACACGTTATCTTGCCTTACCACATCAAATTGGACCAGTTGCAAGAAGAGTCTAAAGGTGAGAACAAGATTGGTACAACCAACAAGGGTATCGGTCCTGCTTACATGGACAAGGCAGCCCGTGTTGGTATCCGTATTGCAGACCTCTTGGACAAGGAGATTTTTGCGGAGCGTTTGAGAACAAACTTGGCTGAGAAAAACCGTTTGTTTGAGAAAATGTATGAGTCAACTCCGATTGAGTTTGACGAAATCTTTGAAGAATACTATGCTTATGGTCAAGAAATCAAAAAGTATGTAACAGATACCTCTGTTATTTTGAACGATGCTCTCGACCAAGGCAAACGTGTCTTGTTTGAAGGTGCCCAAGGGGTTATGTTGGATATTGACCAAGGTACCTATCCATTCGTTACTTCTTCAAACCCAGTTGCTGGTGGTGTGACCATCGGTAGCGGTGTCGGCCCAAGCAAGATTGACAAGGTTGTTGGTGTATGTAAGGCCTACACTAGCCGTGTTGGTGACGGACCATTCCCAACTGAATTGCACGATGAAATCGGAGACCGTATCCGCGAAATCGGTAAGGAATACGGTACGACAACTGGCCGTCCACGCCGTGTCGGTTGGTTTGACTCAGTGGTGATGCGCCATAGCCGCCGTGTGTCAGGTATTACCAACTTGTCCCTCAACTCAATCGACGTTTTGTCAGGACTTGAGACTTTGAAAATCTGTGTGGCTTATGACTTGGATGGTGAGCGTATTGACCACTACCCTGCAAGTTTGGAGCAACTCAAACGTTGCAAACCAATCTATGAAGAAATGCCAGGTTGGTCTGAAGACATCACAGGTGTACGTAGCCTGGATGAATTGCCAGAAGCGGCTCGCAACTATGTTCGTCGTATCAGCGAATTGGTAGGCGTTCGTATCTCAACCTTCTCAGTAGGTCCTGGTCGTGAACAGACCAACATCCTTGAGAGTGTCTGGAGTACTAAATAATCCATGAAGACTGAACGAGAGTTCGGTCTTTTTTGAAATGACCAATTTTGCTTTATTTTCTATAATTTGGTATAATCATGCTTATCAAACTAAAAAGAGGTACACAAATGGAAGGATTATTATTTCCTGTTTTGATGCTTGGCATGATTGGATTCATGTTTTACAGCCAACGTAAGCAACAAAAACAACGCCAAGATGCACTTAGCCAAATCAAAAAAGGTGATGAAATCGTCACAATTGGTGGTCTATTTGGTATTGTCGATGAAATCGATGATAAAAAGGTTGTCTTGGATGTGGACGGTGTCTACTTGACTTTTGAACGTGGAGCTATTCGTAACCGTGTAGCAGAAGCAGCGTCGTCACAACCTGTTGTAGAAATAGAAGAAACAACCACAGAAGAATAAGCAGATTGAACCGAGGAAATCCTCGGTTTTTTGCATGAATACGCTAGCTGATTTTTGCTTAAATCCTTGAAAATATGGTATAATAGGCTGATTATATACAGTATATTTCGAGCTTTCGAGAAAGTAATAAATGATACTAATTGTATTTTAAGGAAATAACGATGTTTAAATTTAATTTTAAAAAGAAAGAAAGCATTGAGACCGCTATTGAAGTTCCCAAGCATATTGCTGTTATCATGGATGGCAATGGTCGTTGGGCTAAAAAGCGGATGCAGCCGCGGATTATGGGACATAAGGCCGGGATGGATGCTTTGCAAAAAGTGACCAAGACCGCTTCAGATTTAGGAGTGAAAGTACTGACTGTCTATGCCTTTTCGACAGAGAATTGGTCTCGACCAGAAAAAGAAGTCAAGTTTATTATGAACCTGCCAGTGGAATTTTATGACAAGTATGTTCCAGAACTCCATGCTAACAATGTTAAAATCCAGATGATTGGAGACCATTCTAAACTTCCAGAAGCTACTTTAAATGCCCTCTATAAGGCAGAGCAGAAAACTAAGAATAATACAGGCTTGATTTTGAATTTTGCTTTAAATTATGGTGGCCGTGATGAATTGACTCGAGCGATCAAAGCCATTGCTCAGGATGTGCTAGATGCTAATTTTAATCCTGGTGACATTGATGAAAAATTAATTGCAGACTATCTTTATACGGGTGTCTTGTCGCCTGCTCTTCGTGATCCTGATTTGGTTATTCGGACAAGTGGAGAATTGCGCTTGAGTAATTTCTTGCCTTGGCAGACAGCCTATAGCGAGCTGTATTTTACGGATGTGGCTTGGCCAGATTTTGATGGAGAAGCTCTTAAGTTAGCAATCAAAGAATACAACCGACGTCATAGACGGTTCGGTGGTATATAAGGAGAATGTATGACAAACGATTTGCAAAAACGAGTAGTATTTGGTGGAATTGCACTAGCCATCTTCATTCCTTTTTTGTGGGCCGGTGGAATGGCCTTTCAATTTTTTGTCGCCTTATTAGCGATTATTGCGACGGCTGAATTAATAAAAATGCATGGTTTGGCTCCCAATTCCATTGAGGGAATCTTAACCATGTTTGCTAGTGTCGTATTGACCTTGCCACTAGAAAACTACCTGACCTTTTTACCAACAGATGGAAATTATACAGCCTTTGCCATCATTGTCTTTTTACTACTGGGATCGACGGTGTTCAACTTTGGTCAATATAATTATTCAGATGTCGTCTTCCCTATTGCTTCCAGTTTTTATATCGGTATTGGTTTCCATAATCTTATTTTGGCCCGGATGGATGGGTTGAATAAGGTTCTCTTTGCCCTATTTATTGTTTGGGCAACAGATATCGGTGCTTACTTGATTGGACGACAAATGGGTCGGAGAAAATTACTTCCACGTGTTTCGCCAAATAAAACAGTTGAAGGATTCTTAGGAGGAATTGCTTCTGCAGTTGTGGTTGGAATGATTTTCTTGCTCGTTGATAAATCACTATCTGCTGGTTATTCTTTCTTCGTAATGTTTATCCTAATTGCCTTATTCTCAGTCTTTTCACAATTTGGTGATTTGGTAGAATCGGCGATTAAGCGCCATTACGGTGTCAAGGATTCTGGAAAAGTTATTCCAGGTCATGGTGGTATTTTTGACCGATTTGATGGTATGATCTTTGTATTTCCAATTATGCACTTCTTTGGTCTATTTTAAGGAGGTTTCATGAAAGGAATTTTAGCCTTTATCTTTATATTTGGCGTTATCGTCATTGTCCATGAATTTGGTCATTTCTATTTTGCCAAAAAATCAGGTATTCTCGTCAGAGAATTTGCTATTGGGATGGGACCGAAAATCTTTTCTCATACTGGTCAGGATGGAACACTTTATACCATCCGCATCCTTCCGCTCGGTGGCTATGTCCGTATGGCTGGCTGGGGTGAAGATAAGACGGAAATCAAGACAGGTACACCTGCTAGTTTGACCTTGAACGAAGAGGGGATTGTCACTCGTGTCAATCTTTCTGGAAAGCAACTGGATAATCACAGTCTGCCCATGAATGTGACTAGTTTTGATTTTGAGGAAAAGTTAGAAATTACCGGCTTGGTTCTTGATGAAAGTAAGACCTACAAGGTTGACCACGATGCAACGATTGTAGAGGAGGATGGGACGGAAATTCGTATTGCTCCACTAGATGTGCAATACCAGAATGCAACTGTTTGGGGTCGATTGATAACCAACTTTGCGGGTCCTATGAATAACTTTATTTTAGGGACTTTCATTTTCATCATGCTGATCTTTGCCCAAGGTGGGGTCGCAGATACGACTAGCAATGCGGTTAGCATTACCGATGGGGGAGCCTTAGAGGCTGCTGGTCTGGTTACAGGTGATAAAATCTTGTCTGTCAATGGTGAAGCGACGGATACTTATACGGAAATTGCTAGCATCATCAGTCAAGCTTCGGCGGAAGCTAGCACAGCTCCAAGTTTTGATTTGGTTGTTGAACATGATGGTACTGAAAAAAAAATGACGGTTACTGCAGAAAAGGTTGACAGTAGCTATCGAATTGGGATTTCACCGATTTTAAAAACGGGCTTCGTTGATAAGATTATTGGGGGATTCCAGGAAGCTGGTGCGACGGCTATTTTGATTGTGACAGCATTGAAAAACTTGATTGCTAACTTCGATGTCAAGCAGTTGGGCGGCCCAGTTGCTATTTACTCTGTCAGCAACCAGGCTGCCGCAAATGGTTGGTTTTCAGTCTTTAACCTGATGGCCATGTTGTCAATCAATATTGGTATTTTCAATCTTATCCCAATTCCAGCTCTGGATGGTGGTAAGATTGTCATGAACATTTTAGAAGGCATTCGCAGAAAGCCACTCAAACCAGAAACAGAATCCTATATCACTCTAGCAGGCGTTGCCATCATGGTTGTTCTTATGTTAGTTGTGACCTGGAATGATATTATGCGTGTCTTCTTCTAAAGAAAAACTAGGAAAGGAACCGAATGCGTGCTAAACGCAGGATGTTCTGAAAAACTAAGAAAAAAGGAACAGAGAGTTTTCAGATTTGAACTCGAGCGTCAGCGAGGGTTTTGAAAAGTTAATTCTTTGTCTTCTAATCAAGTAAACTACGAAAGGAATTGAATGCGTGTAAAACGCAGGATGTTCTGAAAACTAAGAAAAAGAAAGGAACAGAGAGTTTTCAGATTTGAACTCGAGCGTCAGCGAGGGTTTTGAAAAGTTAATTCTTTGTCTTCTAATCAAGTAAACTACGAAAGGAATTGAATGCGTGCTACACGCAGGATGTTCTGAAAACTATGAAAGGAATTGAACACGGGCTGAAACCTGTGTCTTCCTGACCAACAAATGATGAAAGGAATTAAGGAGGTTCGTAATTGAACTCGGTCTAAAAACTCGGAAAATAGATAAACTGACTGATGTGCAAGCACATTGCGCCAGTTTCCTAATTTTCAGTCGTTTTTTACGACCTCCGTATCTTAACTATGAAACAGTCTAAAATGATTATCCCTACTTTGCGGGAGATGCCTTCGGATGCGTCGGTGATTAGCCACGCTTTGATGTTGCGTGCGGGTTATGTCCGTCAGATTTCTGCTGGTATTTACAGCTACTTGCCATTGGCTAACCGTGTCATTGAAAAAGCGAAAAATATCATGCGGGAGGAGTTTGACAAGATTGATGCCATTGAATTTTTGGCACCAGCTCTCTTGTCAGCGGACATCTGGCGTGAGTCAGGTCGTTACGAAACCTATGGTGATGACCTCTACAAGCTCAAAAACCGCGAAGGTTCTGACTTTATCCTGGGTCCAACCCACGAAGAAACGGTGACCCTTTTGGCGCGTGATGCGGTCCAATCTTACAAACAGTTGCCGCTCAACATCTACCAAATCCAGCCAAAATACCGTGATGAAAAACGCCCGCGTAACGGTCTTCTCCGTGGTCGCGAGTTCATCATGAAAGACGGTTACAGCTTCCATGCTAGCTATGAAAGTTTGGACCAGACCTATGACGACTACAAGGCAGCTTACGAGGCAATCTTCACTCGTGCAGGCTTGGAGTTCAAGGCCATTATCGGTGACGGTGGTGCCATGGGTGGTAAGGATAGCCAGGAGTTTATGGCTATTACACCAGACCGTACCGACCTGGACCGTTGGGTTGTCTTGGACAAGTCTGTTGCTTCTTTTGAAGAAATCCCAGAGGATGTTCTTGAAGCGATCAAAGCAGAACTCTTGGCATGGTCTGTGTCTGGTGAAGACACCATCGCCTACTCTAGTGAATCAGGCTACGCTGCCAACCTAGAAATGGCAACTAGCGAATACAAACCAAGTACAGCAGTTGTCGTCGAAGAAGACTTGGTTAAAGTAGCGACGCCAGATGCCAAAACCATCGACGAAGTTGCTGCCTTCTTGAATGTCGCTGAAGAGCAAACCATCAAAACCATGCTCTTTATGGCAGACGGTGAGCCAGTTGTTGCCCTCCTTGTTGGCAATGACCAAGTGAACGATGTCAAGTTGAAAAACCACCTTGGCGCAGATTTCTTTGATGCTGCTAGCCCAGCGGATGCGGAAAACATCTTCGGTGCAGGTTTTGGTTCCCTTGGACCAGTCGGCTTGCCAGAAAACATCAAGATTATTGCAGACCGTAAGGTGCAGGATGTGAAGAATGCTGTCGTCGGTGCCAACGAAGACGGTTTCCACTACACAGGTGCCAATGCAGGGCGCGATTTCCAAGTGACTGAGTATGTGGATATTCGCGAAGTCAAGGAAGGCGAGCCTTCTCCAGATGGACACGGGGTTCTCAACTTTGCCCGTGGTATCGAGATTGGTCACATCTTCAAACTCGGTACACGCTATTCAGACAGCATGAATGCCAACATCTTGGATGAGAATGGTCGTTCTATGCCGATTATCATGGGTTGCTACGGCATCGGTGTTAGCCGCCTCTTGTCAGCAGTTCTTGAGCAACACGCTCGTCTCTTTGTCAACAAGACACCAAAAGGCGAATACCGTTACGCTTGGGGCATCAACTTCCCTAAAGAATTGGCACCGTTTGATGTCCATTTGATTCCTGTCAATGTCAAAGATGAAGAAGCAATGGGCTTGACTCAATCTATCGAAGCGAGCTTGGTCGGTGCAGGCTATGAAGTCTTGACAGATGACCGTAATGAGCGTGTCGGGGTTAAATTCTCTGACAGCGACTTGATTGGCTTGCCAATCCGTGTAACCGTTGGTAAGAAAGCAGCTGATGGCATCGTCGAAGTGAAAATCAAGGGAACAGGTGATACTGTAGAAGTTCATGTGGATCAACTCCTTGAAACCCTTCAAATTCTTACTAAAGAAAATGAATAAACAGCAAAAGACTTGGTTGATGATAGCCAAGTCTTTGTTGATGTCATAACTTAGTTTATTGTTGATTGCTATGACGAGTGAAAAAATGTTACTTGCAGATTTTCGGTTTAGGACAGGGTTTTGCTTGTTGCCCGGTACTAAAAGTATACGAAACGATGATATAAAAAAGTAGGCTTGGTTCTAGTCACCCAAGCCTATTTTTTTTATAACATATTTAGTAGGAGGTTGTAGAGGATGGCACCGGTGACACCACCGAGAATTGGGCCGACAACGGGGATCCAGCTATAGGACCAATCAGAATCTCCCTTGTTTGGAATTGGTAGGATGGCATGCATGATGCGAGGACCGAGGTCGCGGGCAGGGTTGATGGCATAGCCAGTTGTTGAACCAAGCGAGAAACCGATGGCAAATACGATGAGTCCCACGATGATTGGGCCGAGGCCAGCGCTGACATTGTTAGGGCCAATCGCGAGAATACCCATGACAAGCACTGCGGTGCCTAGAGCTTCACCGAAAAGGTTTGAGGCTGTGTGGCGCAATGCAGGACCAGTAGAAAATGTTGCAAGAATCGTTCCACTATCTTTAGTTTCTTGCCAGTGAGGGTAGAAGTGGAGGAAGAGAACGACTGATGCTAACATAGCACCTGCAAATTGGGCAAGTAGGAAGCCTGGGACTTGAGCCCAAGAAAGAGAACCGATGCTAGCCATCGAAATGGTGACAGCAGGGTTTAGATGGGCAGGGCCGAAAAGGCCAGAAATGTATACCGCAATCATCACGGCAATTCCCCAACCAAGCACAATGGTCAACCAGCCACTGTTTTCAGATTTGGTCTTAGAGAGGACACAGGAAGCAACCACCCCGTTCCCTAGTAAAACCAATATGAATGTACCAAGTAATTCTCCGATAAAGTTCATAGCAATCTCCTATTTCATTTTTGTTATTTTTGAATGGTCAGTTCTTTTAACTGTGCCAAAATGGCATCCAAGTCTGCCCCAGCCTGTAAGAGTGCGGCAGCAGTGTAGCAACCTTCGGCAACAGGAACTGTTTGGATGAGAATTTGTTTGTCTGAAAACTCAGCCGCAAGTTCAATGTTCATCCGCGCGCTACCCAGGTCAAAGAAAGCCAAAAGTGTGTCTGCTGGATTGGTTTCGATCCGATCCTGTACGATGTCAAAGCTTGTTCCGATGCTACCGTCTTCCAAGCCTCCACAATACGTGATGGGGATGTCTGTCGTAACTTCGGAGACTAAGTCCATGATACCTTGCGCCAAGTTTTTTGAATGGGATACAAGTAGGATTCCAACCGCTGTCATAGTCCCGCCTCCAGCATTGCTTCAAACAAGAGTCCAGATGAGAAGGAGCCTGGGTCGATATGACCGATAGAGCGTTCGCCGACATAGGAGGCACGGCCCTTGGTTGCAACGATATCTTTTGTTGCCTGAACAGCCTCATGAATAAGATCTACAGAAAGCTGGTTTTCTCTAAGGGCAGCAATGACAGGAACCCACACGTCTACCATGGTTTTCTCGCCTAATTCAGCCTTGCCGCGTTTTTGGATCATGTCCAAACCTGCTTGTAGCGTATCAGCTAAATCCGCACCGGCTTGACTGGCCTTAGTAATCCCCATAAAGGCAGAACCGTAGAGAGGACCAGAAGCGCCGCCAACCTTGCTGAGAAGTTGCATGGCAACCACTTTGAAAACCTGGTCAGCAGTCTCATAGTCTTTTTCAGATAGCTCCTGCATGACGGCAGCCATACCGCGGGCCATGTTGCCCCCGTGATCTCCATCTCCGATAGGAGAGTCTAGTTCACTCAGATAATCCTTATTCTCTTGAATTTTTTTGTTGAATGTCTCCATCCAGAGCAATGCTTGTTTTGCATCCATAGTTCTTCTCCTACCAAGCCACGACTTCAACAGGTGCCTGCAAAGCGTCAATCCAGCTTGGGTCTTCTAGTTTAATCAAAGTTAGTGATAGTCCAGCCATATCAATCGATGTCATGTAGTTTCCGATTTTCTTGTAGTCAACGACCACACCTTTTTTAGCTAGCAATTGAGCAACGTCGTTGGCAAAGACATATTGTTCCATGAGAGGGGTTGCGCCGAGACCGTTGATAAGGATACCATAGTGCTCGCCATCTTGAATATCAAAGCCTTCTGCCAATTTCTCAACCAATTCTTCTGCCAACTTAGCAGATGGTTGGAGTTTTTCTTTCTTATAGCCAGGTTCGCCATGGATACCGACACCGTATTCAAATTCATCTTCTTCAAGGACGAAACCTGGTTTGCCCACTTCTGGTACAGTAGCGCCTGACAAGGCTAGCCCGATAGTCTTGATTTGTGGGACGAGACGGTCAGCCAGTTCCTTGATTTCTGCTAGGGATTTGCCCGTTTCTGCAGCATGACCAAGAATCTTATGGACAAGGATGGTACCTGCTACACCACGACGACCTTGGGTATAGAGGCTATTTTCCACAGCAATGTCATCATCCACGATGACACTAGCCACTTCAATCCCTTCCATTTCCGCCAGCTCTTGCGCCATTTCAAAGTTCATGATGTCGCCAGAATAGTTTTTGATGACCATAAAGACGCCTGCACCCTCGTCAGCAGCCTTTATGGCTTCCAAGATTTGGTCTGGGGTTGGTGAGGTAAATACTGCGCCACATACAGCGGCGGACAGCATGCCCTTGCCGACAAAGCCTGCATGAGAAGGTTCGTGACCAGAGCCCCCTCCTGAGATGATGCCGACTTTGCCAGTCTTTGCAGCCTTGCGGACAATGACTTCAAATCCGTCGATACGATCAACGACGTCTTGGTGCATAAAGACAAGCCCCTTCAACATTTCGTCAACGACATGCTCAGGTTGGTTAATGATTTTTTTCATGAGAAAACTCCTTTGTTTTTTGTTTGCGCTTTCATTTTACATTGTCCGAAAGAAAAAAGGAAGGGACAGATTGTCCAAAGTGTCCCTTTTGTTTCCAAGGAAAGCATGATAGGGTATAATGGAGAGGAAGCGAAAGGAAGTGACATATGCCAACCTCGTTGATTACCAAAAAAAAGATAGCCAAGGCCTTCAAAAAGCAACTATCTCAGAAGTCTTTTGATAAAATTTCAGTTGTCGATATTATGCAGGAAGCAGGGATTCGTCGTCAGACCTTTTACAACCATTTTTTGGACAAGTATGAGCTGCTAGACTGGATATTTGAGACGGAATTGCAGGAGCAAGTGACCGACAATCTGACCTATATCAGCGGGGTCAAGCTCTTGGATGAGCTACTCTACTATATCGAGAGCAACCAATCCTTTTATCAACAGCTCTTTGAAATCAAGGGGCAGAATGACTTTGTTAGCTATTTAGAAGGTTACTTTACAGTCTTGATGGACAAGATTATCAAGGAATACCAGCTTCAGGAAGGTACAAGCATGTCTCCAGAGGCGAGGCAGTTTTTGATTCACTACCATTCTAGTGCCTAGATCGGACTGATCAAGGAGGGACTGACCCAGTCGCCCTGTCGGATTCACAGTTATTGGAAGCAGATGGTAGCCTTGGTTCGTCAGTCATTTTCAATCGTGGAGGAGTGAAGGATGGTATTTATAAGAAATAGACAGTCAATGATTGAAGAGTATATAGCTGGTTTTTGTCGGACCAATCCTGGCGTGACCAAGGTTGAGGGACAGCCTATTGTACTTCAGAGTGAGCAGGATGGGGACCTGGTTCCTATCGTTTCGGGTGGTGGTTCGGGTCATGAACCAGCCCATGTAGGCTTTGTCGGTCAGGGCATGCTGACGGCAGCAGTTTATGGGGAGATATTTATCCCTCCTACTGCTGAAGAGGTCCTGGCTAGCATTCGCGCTGTGAACAGGGGTAAGGGAGTCTTTCTAATCGTCAAAAACTTTGAGGCTGACCTGGCTTCTTTTGGACAGGCTATCGACTTGGCGCGGCAGGAGGGGATTGCCGTCAAGTATATCGTATCCCATGACGATATCTCAGTCGATACCAAGGATAATTTCCGCATGCGCCACCGTGGTCTGGCGGGGACCATTCTGCTGCACAAGATTTTGGGAGCTGCGGCCCTTGCAGGCTATAGCCTAGATGAATTGGAGCAACTGGGATTGTCACTGGCGACAGAGATTGCGACCATCGGTTTTGCGACCAAGTCTGCTAGACTACCCGATGCGGCTCTGCCCTTGTTTGACCTCGAGGAGGGGGAAATCTCCTACGGTATCGGTATCCATGGAGAAGAAGGTTATCGGACCGTTCGCTTTGAGTCCTCTGAGCAGTTAGCCAACGAAATTGTGAACAAATTAAAATTAAAATTCCGCTGGAAGGAGGGGGAAGACTATATCCTCCTGGTCAACAATCTTGGCTCCATATCCGAACTAGAGCAGGGAATCTTCCTCAACGATATCTGCCAGTTCCTGGAATTGGAGGGCTTGAAGCTATCCTTTATCAAGACAGGGAAATGGATGACTAGCCTAGATATGGGTGGTATATCTGTCACCCTCTGTCGGGTCAAGGACCCAGTCTGGCTGGACTTCTTAGAAGCACCGACAGCAGCTGCGGCTTGGTAGGCTGCTAATTTCTATAGAAATCAAATCTCTCAGGAAACGAACCTGAGAGTTTTTTCTTCCTGACTCAGGAAAAAATACCTCATTTATGGTAAAATATTTCTAACGAACTACAAAGGAAATAAGTATGTCAGATAAGTTTCAACTCTTGCTACAACAAATCGGAATGCCTCTTGATGCACGACAATCAGGGGCTTTTTCGACTGCAACGATTGAGAAAGTGGTCTTGCACAAGGTCAGCAAGCTCTGGGAATTTACCTTCCGTTTTGAAAAGCCCTTGCCGCTGGTGGATTACCAACTTTTTAAAGCTCGATTGAAGACAGAATTTGAAAAGGTGGGCAATAAGATTCAATTTTCTATTGTCAGTGATGCGGAAAGTTTTGAAGCGGGCTTAGTAGAGGCCTATTATCCAGAGGCTTTTACGGAAGATTTGTGCCAGAGTGCAGGCTTCAAGGCTCTTTTTCAGTCTTTGGAGGTTGTTTATCGGGAGAATACTCTGTGGATAAAGGGACCTGAAACTATTGATACCGTTCATTTTCGGAAAAATCACCTGCCAAATCTTGTGGAGCAATACAAGCGATTTGGTTTTGGCAATCTTGCGGTGGACATTGAAGTTTGTCAGGAGATGACGCAGCAGCAGGCTGCGGTCTTCCATGCGCAGAATGAGGAAATTTACCAGCAGGCCAATGAGGAAAATCTGGCGGCCCTTGAACAACTGGCTCAAATGGCGCCACCACCAGAGGCAGCTCAGCCATTTGTCCCAGAATATAAGAAAAATCGTCCGGCCAAGGTCACTATTGAAAAAGCTGAGATTACGCCTATGATTGAGGTGGATAGTGAGGAGAACCGGATTGTCTTTGAGGGGCTGGTATTTGAGGTCGAGCAGAAGACGACCAAGACGGGGCGGGTCATTATCAACTTTAAGATGACCGACTATACTTCGTCCTTTACCTTGCAGAAGTGGGCTAAGAATGAGGAAGAGGCCCAGAAGTTTGATATGGTCAAAAAGGGCAACTGGCTGCGGGTGCGTGGAAATGTGGAAACCAATAATTTCACCCGTGATTTGACTATGAATGTCCAGGAGGTCCAGGAGGTCAAGAAGGAAATCCGTAAGGATCTCATGCCTGAGGGGGAGAAGCGGGTCGAGTTTCATGCCCATACCAACATGTCTACCATGGATGCCCTGCCTGCCGTTGAGGACTTGGTGGCGCGTGCTGCGGCTTGGGGACACAAGGCGGTGGCCATTACTGACCACGGCAATGTTCAATCCTTCCCCCATGGCTACCATGCTGCTCGTAAGGCTGGAATTAAGCCGCTCTTCGGGATGGAGGCCAATATCGTTGAGGACTCAGTTCCCATTGTCTACAATGAAGCGGATATGGTTCTATCTGATGCGACCTATGTGGTCTTTGACGTGGAAACGACCGGTCTTTCTGCGGTCAACAATGCCCTGATTCAGATTGCAGCATCTAAGATGCACAAGGGCAATATCATTGCGGAATTTGATGAATTTATTGACCCAGGTCACCCGCTCAGTAAATTTACGACTGAACTGACAGGGATTACAGATGAGCATGTGCGTGGTTCCAAGCCCTTGGAGCAAGTTTTGCGGGAGTTTCAGGACTTCTGTCAGGATTCCATTATGGTTGCCCACAATGCGACCTTTGACGTTGGTTTCATGAATGTCAACTACGAGCGAGCTGGCTTGCCGATCATCAGCCAACCGGTCATCGATACGCTAGAGTTTGCACGAAATCTTTATCCAGACTACAAGCGGCATGGTCTGGCAGCCTTGACCAAGCGGTTTGGTGTTGCCCTTGAGCATCACCACATGGCCAACTACGATGCGGAGGCCACTGGTCGCCTGCTCTTTATCTTCCTAAAAGAAACCTTGGAGAAACACAATCTGACCAATCTCAACCAGCTCAATACAGAATTGGTGGCCGAGGATTCTTATAAGAAGGCCCGTGTCAAACACGCTACGCTCTACGTGGTCAATCAGGTTGGTTTGAAAAATATCTTCAAGTTGGTTTCCCTATCCAATACCAAGTATTTTGAGGGAGTGCCACGGATTCCTAGGACGGTGTTGGATGCCCACCGTGAAGGGTTGATACTGGGAACGGCCTGTCAGGAGGGCGAGGTTTTTGATGACCTGCTATCCAAGGGCTTGGATGATGCGGTCAAGACGGCTGCCTATTACGATTTTATCGAGGTCATGCCTCCTGCCCTTTATGCTCCTATGATTGCCAAGGAGCAGTTCAAGGACATGGCTGAGATTGAAGAGACAATCAAGCAGTTGATTGAGGTGGGGCGTCGGGCTGGTCTGCCAGTTCTGGCGACAGGAAATGTCCACTATATTGACCCAGAAGAAGAGATTTATCGGGAAATTATTGTCCGTGCTCTAGGTCAAGGGGCACCGATTAACTGGACCATCGGAAATGGTGAGAATGCTCAACCAGCTCCTCTGCCTAAGGCTCACTTTAGAACGACCAGTGAGATGTTGGACGAGTTTGCTTTCTTGGGAGAAAGTCTGGCGCGTGAGATTGTCATTACCAATCCCAATGCTATGCTCGATCGTTTTGAAGATGTTCAGGTGGTCAAGACTGACCTCTACACGCCTTATATTGAGAAGGCCGAGGAAACGGTTGCGGAATTGACCTATCAAAAAGCTTTTGAAATTTATGGCAATCCTCTACCGGATATTATCGATCTGCGGATTGAGAAGGAATTGACGTCTATTTTGGGGAATGGCTTTGCCGTGATTTACCTGGCTTCGCAGATGTTGGTGCAACGGTCAAATGAGCGGGGCTACCTGGTGGGTTCACGGGGGTCTGTCGGATCTAGTTTCGTTGCGACCATGATTGGGATTACCGAAGTAAACCCTATGCCTCCTCACTATGTCTGTCCAAATTGTCAACACAGTGAATTTATCACAGACGGCTCCTACGGTTCAGGTTTTGACCTGCCAGATAAGGACTGTGAAGAATGCGGCACCAAGTATAAAAAAGATGGTCAGGACATTCCCTTTGAAACCTTCCTTGGTTTCGATGGAGACAAGGTTCCCGATATTGACTTGAACTTCTCAGGGGATGACCAACCGTCTGCCCATTTGGATGTTCGGGATATTTTCGGTGAAGAAAATGCCTTCCGTGCAGGAACGGTAGGAACGGTAGCGGCCAAGACTGCCTATGGTTTCGTCCGAGGCTATGAGCGAGATTATGGCAAATTCTACCGTGATGTGGAAGTGGAACGCTTGGCTGCTGGCGCAGCTGGTGTCAAACGGACGACTGGTCAGCACCCAGGGGGAATTATCGTATTCCCTGACTACATGGATGTTTATGATTTTACGCCTGTCCAGTATCCTGCCGATGATGTGACGGCCAACTGGCAGACCACCCACTTTAACTTCCACGATATTGATGAAAACGTCTTGAAACTCGATGTCCTGGGACACGATGATCCGACCATGGTTCGCAAGTTGCAGGACTTGTCGGGCATTGATCCGCAGACTATTCCTGCTGACGACAAGGGAGTAATGGCCCTCTTTTCTGGTACGGAAATTTTGGGAGTTACCCCAGAGCAGATTGGGACGCCGACAGGTATGCTGGGTATTCCTGAGTTTGGAACCAACTTTGTACGGGGCATGGTGGAGGAAACAAAACCGACCACCTTTGCGGAACTCTTGCAGCTGTCCGGTCTATCCCACGGTACAGACGTATGGTTGGGTAATGCCCAGGACTTGATTAAGGCAGGAATTGCCGACCTATCCACCGTTATCGGTTGTCGGGATGACATCATGGTTTACCTCATGCACGCAGGTTTACCGCCTAAGATGGCCTTTAACATCATGGAACGGGTGCGGAAGGGCATGTGGCTCAAGATTTCCGAGGAAGAGCGAAATGGCTATATCCAAGCTATGAAGGACAACAAGGTGCCGGACTGGTATATCGAATCCTGTGGAAAGATCAAGTACATGTTCCCCAAAGCCCATGCGGCTGCCTATGTTATGATGGCCCTGCGGGTTGCCTACTTTAAGGTTCACTATCCAATCTACTACTATTGTGCTTACTTCTCTATTCGTGCCAAGGCCTTTGATTTGGCAACCATGTCCGGTGGCTTGGAACGAGTTAAGTCCAAGATGGAAGAAATTGCCCTCAAGAAGAAAAACAATGAGGCCTCAAACGTTGAGCAGGATCTCTATACCACACTTGAATTGGTCAATGAAATGTTGGAACGTGGCTTCAAGTTCGGCAAATTGGATCTTTACAAGTCTCATGCGACCGACTTCTTGATTGAAGACGATACCCTCATCCCACCATTTGTCGCTATGGATGGTCTGGGAGAAAACGTTGCTAAGCAGCTTGTAACGGCGCGTGCGGAAGGAGAATTCCTCTCTAAGACAGAACTCCGTAAGCGAGGCGGTCTATCCAGCACCCTCGTTGAAAAAATGGATGAGATGGGCATTCTGGGCAAAATGCCAGAAGATAACCAGCTCAGTCTCTTTGATGATTTGTTTTAAACTTGTTCACTGTTTCTTTGGAAGCAGTGAATTTTTTTTTAAAAAAAGAAGTCAAAACTCTTGACTAATGTTTTTGATAGGGATATAATCTCTACATAGTGATAAAAGCTACTATGTAGTAACAATTAGAAAAGAGGAAATCCTATGTCAAACTTTGCAAAACTTCAAGAAACTCGTCGTTCTATCTATGCACTTGGTAAAGAATTGCCAGTATCAAACGAAGAAGTAGTAGCGCTTGTAGAAAAAGCTATGAAAGAATCACCATCAGCTTTCAACTCACAATCAAGCCGTGCAGTTGTACTTTTCGGTGCTGAATCAGATGCTTTCTGGAACGAAATTGCCTACAGCGAATTGGAAAAAGTAACACCTGCAGAAGCTTTTGAAGCAACAAAAGGTCGCTTGGCTAGCTTTGCGTCAGGTGCTGGTACTATCTTGTTCTTCGAAGACCAAGATGTGGTCAAAGGCTTGCAAGAAAGCTTCCCACTTTATGCTGAAAACTTCCCAATCTGGTCTGAACAAGCTCACGGTATCAACTTGTACGCAGTATGGTTGGCTTTCGCTGAGAAAAATATCGGCATGAACGTACAACACTACAACCCATTGGTTGACGCACAAGTTGCAGAAAAATACGGTATCCCAGCTAACTGGAAACTCCGTGCACAAGCACCATTCGGAAGCATCGCAGCTCCAGCAGCAGACAAAGACTATATGGCGGATAGTGACCGTGTAAAGGTTTTTGGTAACTAGTATTCTTCGAAAATTGGAAATATCCGTTGTCAGCTTACCTTGGTGAACTTCAGTTCAACCTTCGGCTTCGCTTCCTAAGCTATTTTCAATTTTCATTGAATACATAAAACTTACAGTTTGCTTTATTGCGTTGGCAGTTGAAAATATTCGTTGTCAATCTGTCCAGGTGAGTGTAAGACTGTCGGATAGATTCTGAGACTTCCTGTATCAGCAGGAAGTTTTTTTGTCAGTTTAGCTTCAAAATATGATACAATAATAGGGTATTTCAAAGTACAAAGGAGAAAATCATGGTATTACCAAATTTTAAAGAAAATCTCGCTAAATATGCTAAACTCTTGGTTTCAACAGGTATCAATGTCCAACCTGGACACACGGTGCAGTTGACAATCGGTGTAGAACAGGCTGAGTTGGCACGTTTGATTGTCAAAGAAGCTTACGCTCACGGTGCTAAGGAAGTCTTGGTCAACTGGTTGGACGATGTGATTGCGCGTGAACGTTTGGTCAATGTCGATGTGGAACTCTTGGAACAAGTTCATCCACAACGTGTTACTGAAATGAACTACCTCTTGGAGCGCAAGGCAAGCCGTTTGGTGGTCTTGTCTGATGATCCAGGTGCTTACGATGGCGTTGATCCAGAGAAATTGTCTCGCAACGCTCGTGCACTCAGCCAAGCTTTGCAGCCAATGCGTCAAGCAACGCAAGCTAACAAGGTTAGTTGGACACTTGGTGCAGCCTCTGGTTTGGAATGGGCTAAAAAAGTCTTCCCAAATGCAGCCTCTGACGAAGAGGCAGTGGACCTCCTTTGGGATCAAATCTTCAAGACTTGCCGTATCTACGAAGAAGATCCAATCAAGGCTTGGGAAGAGCACGAGGCACGCTTGGTGGCTAAGGCTAAGGTCCTTAACGACGAGCAGTTTGTCAAATTGCACTATACAGCACCAGGAACTGACCTTGTTCTCGGTATGCCGAAAAACCACTTGTGGGAAGCGGCTGGTTCGGTCAATGCCCAAGGTGAGAAGTTTATCGCCAACATGCCAACAGAAGAGGTCTTCACAGCACCTGACTACCGTGTGGCAGACGGCTATGTCACATCAACAAAACCACTCAGCTACAACGGTAACATCATCGAAGGCATCAAAGTAACTTTTAAAGATGGTGAAATTGTGGATGTAACTGCTGAAAAAGGCGATGAAGTTATGAAGAAATTGGTCTTTGACAACGCTGGAGCGCGTGGTCTTGGTGAAGTTGCCCTTGTTCCAGACAAGAGCCCGATTTCTCAATCTGGCGTTACTTTCTTCAACACTCTTTTTGATGAAAACGCCTCAAACCACTTGGCGATTGGTCAAGCCTATGCCTTCTCTATCGAAGGTGGTACAGAAATGAGCCAAGAAGAGCTCAAAGAAGCAGGACTTAACCGTTCAGATGTCCATGTGGACTTCATGATTGGTTCTAACAAGATGAACATTGACGGTATCCGTGAAGACGGTACCCGTGTGCCAATCTTCCGTGACGGTGAATGGGCTATCTAATGATATTTGAATGAAACTGGGCAAAAAGCCCAGGATCACTTCTCAGAGTTCGTATCAACATCTCAGCGCAGTGGTTGATTGGTAGATTTGTTCGTGTTTTGCACTCCAAATCTGACCTAATCAACTGTGCGGGGGTGGGAAGACGAACTCTTTTTGACCTAGTCGAGTTCTTTCCCACTCCCATTTTGTAAATAAGGAGGAATACGGAATGTTATCAAGTATAATTGCGGGTGCCATTATTGGCTTGATTGCTGGGGCTTTGACCTCATCAGATGACCGTCGTGGCTGTCTTGGAAATATCATCCTTGGACTTGCAGGTTCATGGATTGGACAACTGCTCTTTGGTGACTGGGGTCCACAGTTTGCTGGTATGGCTTTGGTACCGTCAGTCTTTGGAGCAGTATTGCTGGTGGCGATTTTTTCTAGTAGTCGAAAAAGCTAGATAGGAAGTAAACTATAGTTTCATGAAGGTTTAAAAAATGAATAAATGGCATTTTATGAAAGAAAAATGAAACTATTAGTTAAACCACCTCCCAAAAGATAGCAAAGTCGGTTATAATAGATGACATAGATATACAGAAAGGGAGGAATCCTATGTCAGATTTGCATCCATTTGGCCGTACTTTTAAAGAATTGAGAGAAAAGCGAGGATTATCTCTAAAGGAAGCGGCTGGAAGTATTGTGAGTCCACAATTTCTCAGCCAATTTGAAAAAGAGGAGAAGGGAATCAGTGTTGAGAACTTCAGTCGTCTCCTGATTTCGATCGGTGTCACCTGGGAGGACTTTGCCTTTCGTTATCAAGGGGATAGTATCGATTACTATCTTCAAGTTTGGGCTGAAAATAGACGACAACAGGTCAACAGTCTTGATTTTCGTCAACAGTTTAATGAACAAATGGGGGATTATGTTAAGGATAATCCCGAACTCAAGCAATTAATGTTGGACTTGGTTGCATACATGTTTACAGACTATAGTAAGGGTAGCAATCTGGATAGGAAGAAGGAGATAGAAGAAAGGATGATTCATCATCTAAAAAAAATCACCTTCCTCAATGTCCTAGAACATGACTTGCATGTGCAAATTTTTCAACATTGCTCTTATGAACTCAATGAAAAAATGACACAGTTTTATCTAGATACCTATAAAACGACCAAGAGTTTTGATACAGCTATTCAGTCCCTATTGAATCTGGGGTTTATGATCGACTACTTTTCCGAAAAAGGCTACTATCTCAAGGCTGGAACTCTGGCTGAAGAAATCAAGAATTTCCCCCACCCTGCCAAGCATTTTTTGGTGAGGGAATTATGTCGCATCGAAATGCGGGCCGTTTACAATCTTCTACGGCAAAATGATAAGTCCGCCATCCCTCGTGCCCGAAACATCATTACCTATCTTGAAGCAGATACCAATCTCATACCCACCGAGGCCAATATGCGACGGCTAATCGAGTTTCGGGAAGTCTTTAATAAACTCAACAAAACCGGAATAGATTTGACCGATTCAGTCGGTCATCGATATTAGTAAGGAGCAGCTTTGGCTGCTTTTTCTATTCCTAGAAAGAGAACTAGATGAAACTATAGTTACCTGTATTGAAAAAATCAGAAGAAATTTCCGCTTTACAAGTTAAATTGAAACAATAGTTTGCTTGGCTATTTTTAAGAAAAAAATATTTGATAGACTATTGGGGAGATCCTGTCTCATTCGTGCATTGTTCCCCCTCCAGAGATAGTGGATGTCTATCCATCAAGCAAAAGAAAAAAGCATCGAAAAGTATCTAAAAATATACAAAAAAATCCGAAAAACCGCTTGACAAAAGGCTTCGGGGGGGGGGTACAATAGTATTGATACAATATAAAAGGAGCTTATATGAATAAGAAAGACTTGTTAAAGACAGTGACCCTTGCCTCAGCCGTTCTTGCAACAGGAGTGGTTAGTTTATCAGGTGCTGCAGTGAGTGCTAACACACTTGATTCAACATCACCAACGTCTAATTCAACAGAAACACCAACGACCAATCAAGTTACAGCCGAGCAAGTAGCTGCTGCAAAGACAGATGTGAACAATGCTGAGGAAGCAGTGAAAAATCAAGAATCAGTAGTGTCCAGTGCTTTATCTGATAAGCAGGCAGCACAAACCGCGGAAACAACAGCACAAGAAACACTTTCCGCAGCTCAAGAAACTGCAGCAACAGCAACACCAGAAGCTGTTCAAGCAGTAGAAACTGAAATTGTTGAAGCTGAAGCTACAGTTACAGAAACTGAAGCCTTGCTTGAATCAACAAAACAAGAAGCATCAACAGCACAAACACAAGCTGACCAAGCACAAACAGTAGCTGACACAGCAAACACAGCTTATACTGAAGCTAAAGCACAATCAGACGCAGCTCAAGAAACTGTCACACAATTGGAAAACCAAACAGTGAATGTTGAGCAAGCCCAAGCTAGTGTAGATACAGCAAAACAAGACGTAGCTACAGCAGAAGCGGCAGTAGCTGAAGCTGAACAAGCCTTGGTTGAAGCTGAAGCAAAAGACCAAACCTTGGCACAAAAAATTGCAGACGCTAAATCAGCCCTTGACACAGCTAAAGAAGCTGAAAGCAACGCTCAAACCACAGTAGTTGGTTTGGAAGCTCAAGTAACTGACACAGCAAATAAAGTGACAGAAGCTCAAGAAGTAGTAGATTCCCTTCAAAACGAAGTATCTTATACGGTTGATATCAATCTGCCACAAAACGTAAAAGATGCTGTTAAGAAATTCCTTTCCGAAACACGAACACTGGAATCCGTTGCTGAGTTGAAACAGGTTATTGAATCAGCGCAGATTGAAGAAAATCTAGAACAACATTGGAAACTTAACATTACAGGTGGCGATGAGCTTGTAGATTTGGATAATTTGACAACCAAACAAGTCGAGCAATTAAACCAGTTCGCAGTAGATATTTATAACACCTTAGCTGAAACCATTGGATTGACGACCATTACAGCCAACACAAAAATGATTGAATTGGCGAAAGTCCGAAGTGAAATGTATGATGCGAAAGATTCAGAATTTGAACATGATATTACAATCTTACGCGAAAGTGAAAAAGTAGTATTCCCAAATACAACAATCACAGCGGGTGAAAACCTAGCACACACGATAACTAGAACCGCACCAACATTGCGTGACTTGATGGAAGAACTCAACAAATCGATGGTCGATATGACACTAATTGACGAACACAGCAACTACGGTCATTGGCGCAATTTCAATAACGCTAAAAGTATTGGACTATACGTTCACGATGAAGAAAGTATGGACATGGGCTGGCAGTCAGTTAACTATAAACCATGGTACGTTTTCGCAACATATAAAGACCAGTTCACACTTGACGGCTTATTCACAAACGCCGTTAAAGCTAATGAGTTAGTACACGCTGCAGATGTAACCTTCGCAAGCGACACACGCGCCCTAACAGCAGCGAAAACACAATTGGCAATTGCTAATGTGGCACATAACCGAGCTAAAGCTGATATGGCTAAAGCGGTAACGGCTTTAAATGAAGCGAAAACCGAAGTTATAAACACTACAACCGAATACAATCGTTTATTGTCTACAGAAAGTGAAACAACAAAAGCTCAAGCGAAATTGGATGACGCTAAAACCAAATTGTCAGAAGCTAACGCAAAATATAACTCAGCTAAACTTGTATTGGCGGCGCTAACAGAAAGCAAAGAAGCTAAAGAACAAGCTTTGACAGAAGCTAAAGCTCAATTGGATGAAGCACAAGCAAAAGCAGACGAGTTGCGTGCGGACTATCTAATCAAACAATCTGAAGCTGATGAGTTGAAAACAAAAGTAAACCAACTCAACCAAGATGTTCAAAATTTGGAAACGGACTTAGCAAACGCCAAACAAGCAGTGGTAGATGCCAAGGCAAAACTCTTAGGATTACAAGAAGCTGAAGAAAACTTGGTCAAAGCACAAGAAGCCTATGACAAGGCTGTGAAAGCCAGAGAGGAAGCATGTGCAGTATATCAACAAGAATCTGCTAAGTTGACCGAATTACAGGATAACTACTCCCTTGCTGTCAAACACTACCTAAATCTCCTGAACCTTTACAATCTCCAAGAACAAGTGAAGGCTCCGACAGAGGAAACTGGTGATGACCAAGGAACAGTGAAAAACACAGGTACCCCAGCACCGATTGGTACAAATACACCATCAAATGTATCAACTATAAAGACAACTGGAATGGCGCCTACTTCTAAAGAGCAAACTCGATTCCTTGATGTAGAAAAAGCTCCAGTTCAGGCAGCTAGCCTACCACAAACAGGAAGTAACGAAAGTATCTTGTCTAGTTTAGCTGGTTTCACGGTACTAGGTTTAGGGTTATCCCTCGCAATCAAGCGTCGGAAGTATACCGAAGAATAAAATGGCGGGTATCATACTCTTCGTCCTTACCAAACAATAGGTTTGGAAGAGTGTGCTATCTTTGTATGAAGAGGAATATGCCCCCGCTGGTTTTAACTTGAAGGGTAAAGTAAAAAGGAGAAATTTATGAAAAAGATTTTACAATTAGTATTTTTGACAATCGTTGCAGTCGTTTTAACAGCTTGTGCCCCATCTGTAGATGGCACATATAAGGGTCAAGCTGACGGAGCAGAGTATGTCCTTGTAGTGGATGGTAAAGATGTTTCAATGGACGTGACAGCTATGATTTTTAATATGGAACTAGAAGGGACTATCGATACCTCTAAGAAAACGATGGACTTGTCTGGTTCAATGATGGGACAAGAAATCAATGAAACAGCAACCTATACTCTTAAAGATGATACAATAACACTCGAAATTCAAGACAATACTATCACGCTAGAAAAAGAAAAATAAGTTTCTTGTAGTAGGAGTGAAACAATGAAAAAGTATCTAACACTGGGGCTTGCACTGGCCAGTTTATTCTTGTTCAGTGGCTGCAAGTCAGAAATCGTTCAGCAACTGACGGGTGGTAACACAAGTTCATCAACTAGCAATTCAAGTACTGTCGAAACAAGCTCATCTACCACTTCTTCGACTAGTTTGGAAAGCAGTTCGTCAACCAGCTCAAAAGCGAGCACTAGTTCAACTTCTAGTTCCACGACTAGTAGTAGCCAACAAGAGACAGTGACGAGCTCAGCTGAAAGAGACTATGAGAGTCTGTATGCAGAAACGCTCACAAAAGTTGCTGAGGATCCAGAAGGGACAGTTACCCACTATGCCTTTTATGACATTGATGGCAATGGAACCAAGGAATTGTTTACAGGTGTGCAGGACAGTACTGGTGCTATGTACGGAGCAGCAGTTTACTATCTGAATCAATCTGTTTCTACCTATCTGGCTCACTCTGAAGTTGCGCCAGTAGGTGGCTATCGGGCCAGTTTTACTATCAATTCAGACAGAACTGTGACCCAGTATGAATGGACTTCCTTTAGAGGAGAAGGGATTAAAAAGACCTATCAACTAGCAGCAGATGATAGCGCAGCTATCTTGCTGGAAGAAAAAGAAATCATCATGGGAAGCGCAGAACAACAGGCTGAGGCAGACCCCTATCCTCTGGATTTGGCTATATTAAATTGGCAGGTTTTGGAAGGTCGGTAATTAAAGGATCAAGGATTAGTTTTGATTGGTATTGAAGTTGATAATGTAGAGTATCAATGGATTTATTCCTATGTTTGGCATCTTAGAATAACCCTCATTTTACATTTGAATTGGAGGGTAGTGGGAGTCAAAAGAGAAAGGGTTTAGGATGGTAACAGAAATTAGAGTAGGAACAAGTGAAGGCTGTCTGAGCTTTCGTGATGCAGTATTGAATCAATCAGGTGACGTCAGAATATATCTAGAACCAGGTCACTATGAGTTTGACAATGGTTATACCTTGCGAAGTAATTATGAGTTTATTGCAGAAGGCGATGAACTCGGATCGGTCGTATTTCAAGGTACATTTAGGCTCGAAAATAACGCAAACCTTATCCTTCGCAATATTCTCCTAGTTGGAGATTTTAAAAATAATATCATTAATGTTACTTCGGGCTGTTCACTGACTTTGGACAATTGTGAAATACATCGAACAGAATTGGTCCAAGATTATCCGGACTATCCAGATTCTACCTACTATCCACTTGTTTATGTTGATGGTGGAACAGCAACCTTAGAACAGACCAATCTTTTTGATGATTATTTTAAATTACCTATTCAAGTTCAAAATAATGGGATGATTCATCTTAATCAGTCCAATTTAGATGCCCTTCGTCTAATAAACCAATCACAGGCCGAGGTTATCGACTCGACGATTTATCGAATTTTGTCGGTTCAAGGTCAGTCCACCCTCCAAGCAAGTGGTTCTTTATCTATTTTCCAAGAGGATAATCGATGGGTAGGCTTGCATGCAACAGGTCAAAGTAATATTCAGATTGAACATCTTTACTGTGGAAGCCATCATCAGCTTGAAGCGAAAATTTTTGATAGTCAGTTACAGATAGATGAGTTAGAACTTCAAGAAGAACAAACTTTTCTCCTCAATCGAACGGAGACCTCAGCAGTTTTTGCGGATTTTGAGCCAGTTCAATGGGGCCTTTTGCCCCCTACGCAACCAGTGGTTAAGGAAACCTTACCTCCACAACCTAAGAAACCTGCAATTGAAGGAGAGCTAGTTGAAATTGATGTACGTCCTATCAACCAATATGAACGAACTGAGCTAATGGATGTTTTTGTTTTCTTGGAACACCATTTGGCGAATGTCCAGGCTCTTCGAAACCGAAATCAAGAGATAAGAAATTGGTATGCAAATCAAATTGAGATTGCGGGAACAGAAGTGTTGTCTGAGAAAGTAACCTCAGGAATCAACGGTGCGACCTTCATTATATCTGCACTTATCTTCATATCTGGCTTCTTTACAGGAGTAGGTGCTTTCGGTTTAATTCTATATTTGGTTTTTCTTGGAGGTGTGATTTACGTCGTCTCAGAGTATATTGCTCCGATAATTGGCGGAATTGTTAGAATGATTGATCCTACTAAGAGAGCCCGTGAAAACGAAATGAATCGATTGCGTGACGAGTTGAATCAGAGTGCAGAAATTGCAGCTAATAATAGTGAAATCTCAAAAATACTTAATGAAAATGCCTATCAATTCTACATTAAAAAAATCCCTCAAAGTTTTCAGAATCTGAATGACATTATTGGGATTTGGGTTTTGTTGAGGGATTTGCGTGCTGATAATTTTAAAGAGGCTGCCAATCTTGTACGTGAAGAACAATTTAGAAATAAGATGCTGGCCTCACTCAATGTCTTTCAGCAGCAATTGGCAAATATTTCTGTTCAACTGGATGAAGTCAACGAAAATATTACTGAGTTGAATCGTTTAAATAAAGTTCAACTTGCAATGTTGGCGAAGGTTGATGCTTCAATTTCGGCTGGTAATCACCTTGCTAAAGAAAATAATAGAATTGCCGAGGAAAGAAATAGATTATTAGAGCAAGGGATTACTCTTAAGTGGTAGTTTACTAATCTAACGATATATTCGTTGTAACCAAGTCTCTGAAGGGGCTTGGTTTTATATGCAACTTGATTTTTGTGAATTGACGCATTGTTCGGATTTTTCAGAAAATTTGCATTTTTCTGTTGACAAGTGAAAATAAGTAGGGTATCATAGTAAACAATTAAAACACTGAAAGGAAAAGTCAAATGAACACTGTCACTACAAAATTCTTTACTTTGTTGTTGCGACGGTCGGGCTAGTGCTGAAATCATGCATTAGTCCTGTTTGGCTTACCAAGCGGGCGCTGTTGACAACATCTCGCTGGTCGTCGAGGTGTTTTTCTTTTAACTTAGAAAGGTATGTTTATGCGAGTTATTGAATTTCTAGATACCAGTCTGCGGGATGGTGAGCAGACGCCGGGGGTCAATTTTTCTATCAAGGAAAAGGTGACCATCGCCAAGCAATTGGAGAAATGGGGCATTTCTGCCATTGAAGCGGGGTTCCCGGCGGCCAGTCCAGATTCCTTTGAGGCGGTCAAGCAGATTGCGGCAGCCATGACCAAGACGGCCGTCACAGGTTTGGCTCGGTCAGTCAAGTCAGACATTGATGCTTGTTATGAGGCTCTGAAAGATGCCAAGTATCCGCAGATTCATGTTTTTATCGCAACCAGTCCTATTCATCGTGAATTTAAACTTCAAAAGTCCAAAGAAGAAATTTTGGAGCAGATTACAGAGCATGTTTCCTACGCTCGTCAGTTTTTCGATGTGGTTGAATTTTCACCAGAAGATGCGACGCGGACGGAGTTGGACTATCTGCTAGAAGTCGTACAAACGGCGGTTGATGCGGGTGCGACCTACATCAACATCCCTGACACGGTCGGCTTTACAACGCCCCAGCATTACGGTGAGATTTTCAAATATTTGACAACAAATGTCAAGTCAGACCGTGAGATTATCTTTAGTCCTCATTGCCACAATGACCTGGGAATGGCTGTTGCCAACACGCTGGCGGCCATCAAAAATGGTGCGGGTCGTGTGGAAGGAACCATCAACGGGATTGGTGAGCGGGCGGGGAATGCGGCGCTGGAAGAAGTGGCTGTTGCCCTTGAAATTCGCAAGGATTTCTACAATGTGACTAGTCCAATCGTCCTTGCCGAGACGCTCAATACGTCTGAGCTAGTATCACGCTTTTCAGGAATTGCCATTCCGCGCAACAAGGCCGTGGTCGGTGGTAATGCCTTCTCTCATGAGTCCGGCATCCACCAGGATGGTGTCTTGAAAAATCCATTGACCTATGAAATCATTACACCTGAGTTGGTAGGGGTCAAGAAAAATTCCCTGCCACTCGGTAAACTCTCAGGTCGCCATGCCTTTGTGGAGAAACTGAAAGAGCTGGACCTCTATTTTGAAGAGGCAGATGTAGCGACCCTCTTTGCTCGTTTCAAGAGCCTGGCCGACAAGAAGGAAAAGGTTACTGATACCGATATTCGTGCCCTGGTAGTTGGAACAGAGATTACCAATCGTGACGGTTTCCAATTCAAGGACCTACGTCTGGATACCCAGGACGACGGTAGCATCCAGGCTCAGGTGACCTTTATCAATCTGGACGACGAAGAAGTAGTGGTTGCGGCGACAGGGAAAGGTTCAGTTGAGGCTGTGTTCAATGCGGTCGATCAATTCTTCCAGCAGGACATCAGCTTGGAACGCTACCATATCGACGCTATTACTGATGGGATTGATGCCCAGGCGCGTGTGTTGGTAGCCGTAGAAAATCAGGTAACGGAGACAGTCTTCAACGCCTCTGGTATTGACTTTGACGTACTCAAGGCTTCAGCTATTGCCTATATCCATGCCAATGTCATGGTGCAAAAAGAAAATAGTGGACAGATAGATAAGAAACTTTCAGAGAAAGACTTGCCACACATCTAGGAGGAAATATGATGAAAAAAATTGTAGCCTTGGCTGGTGATGGAATCGGTCCTGAAATCATGGAGGCTGGCCTAGCAGTCCTCGAGGCTGTTGCTGGGCAAGTAGGATTTGATTATGAGATTGAGGAGAGAGCTTTTGGTGGCGCTGGGATTGATGCGGCAGGTCATCCTCTACCAGATTCTACCTTGCAGGCTTGCCGTCAGGCGGATGCGATTTTGTTAGCAGCTATCGGTAGCCCTCAATATGATGATGCAGCTGTTCGACCAGAACAAGGGCTGCTTCAACTTCGGAAGGAATTGGGTCTCTTTGCCAATATCCGTCCTGTGAAAATTTTTGATAGCCTGAAAGATTATTCTCCTCTGAAAGCGGAGCGCTTGGACGGTGTGGATTTGGTCATGGTACGGGAGTTGACAGGCGGGATTTATTTTGGGGAGCATATCCTTGAAATTGACCAAGCCAGCGACAGCAATACCTATCAGAAAGAAGAAATTGAACGAGTTGTCCGCTCTGCCTTTGACTTAGCCCAAAAAAGACGAAAAAAAGTCACCAGCATTGATAAACAAAATGTACTGGCGACGTCAAAATTGTGGCGGAAGGTAGCGGAAGAGGTGGCCAAGGACTACCCTGATGTGACCTTGGAGCACCAGTTGGTGGATAGTGCAGCCATGCTCTTGATTACGGATCCTAGTCGGTTTGATGTCTTGGTGACGGAAAATCTTTTCGGAGATATTTTGTCGGATGAGGCCAGCGTACTAACAGGAACGTTAGGAGTTCTGCCTTCTGCTAGTCATGCGGTGGCAGGTCCTAGTCTTTATGAACCTATTCACGGTTCGGCACCAGATATTGCAGGTCAGGGCATTGCCAATCCGGTCAGTATGATTCTGTCTGTTGCCATGATGCTGGAAGAAAGTTTTGATTTGGTCCAAGCAGGTCAGACCATTCGCCAAGCTGTCGAAGCGGTCTTTGCACAGGGCATTTTCACTAAAAATCTAGGTGGTAGCGCCACTACCAAAGAAATGACGGAGGCTATTATTGCCCAGATTGAAAGGAGATCGCCATGAGTGGAAAATCCATTTTCGATAAGCTCTGGAATCGCCATGTGATTACAGGGCAAGAAGGTCAGCCTCAACTCCTTTATGTGGACCAGCACTATATCCATGAGGTGACTAGTCCCCAAGCCTTTGATGGTCTGCGAGAGGCTGGACGTCAGGTCCGTCGGCCAGAATTGACCTTTGGTACATTTGATCATAATGTTCCAACGGTTAATATTTATGATATTCGTGATGTCATTTCCAAGGCACAGATGGATGCCTTAGCTCGCAATGTGGTGGAATTTGGTATTCCACATGCGCCACATGGATCTGCCAATCAAGGCATTGTCCATATGGTGGGACCAGAGACTGGTTTGACTCAGCCTGGGAAATTCATCGTTTGTGGAGATAGCCATACGGCAACCCACGGAGCTTTCGGGGCCATTGCCTTTGGGATTGGGACAACAGAAGTAGAGCATGTCTTTGCGACTCAAACCCTGTGGCAGGTCAAACCCAAAAAGCTCTTAGTACGGTTTACTGGTAAGCCGAAAAAGGGGATATACTCCAAGGATTATGTCTTAGCATTGATTGCTAAGTATGGTGTTGCACTGGGTGTTGGTTATGTAGTCGAGTATGTGGGTGAGGCTATTGATGCTCTGACCATGGAAGAACGGATGACGATTTGTAACATGTCTATCGAGTTCGGATCCAAGATGGGGATTATGAACCCAGATCAAACCACTTTTGATTATCTAGCGGACAAGGAAAAACGCCCCAAAGACTTTGAGGCAGCGGTGGCGGATTGGAAGACATTGGTATCCGATTCAGATGCAGTTTATGACAAGGTCATCGAGATGGATGTTTCAAATCTAGCACCGATGGTAACATGGGGAACCAACCCTTCCATGGGGGTATCCTTTGATGAGACCTTTCCTGAAGTTCGCGATATGAATGATGAACGAGCGTATAAGTACATGAACTTACAGCCTGGACAAAGTCCAAGGGACATCGAAATTGGCTATGTTTTCCTGGGGTCCTGTACCAATGCCCGTCTTTCTGACTTGCAGGTGGCCGCCAAGATTGTTGAAGGCAAACGTGTGGCAGATCATGTGACTGCAATTGTGGTTCCGGGTTCGAGACCGGTTAAGTCGGCTGCAGAAGCACTAGGCTTAGATAGGATTTTCTTGGAAGCTGGCTTTGAATGGCGGGATCCAGGTTGCTCCATGTGTCTGGGTATGAACCCAGACAAGGTGCCGACAGGTGTCCACTGTGCATCGACTAGTAACCGAAACTTTGAGGATCGACAGGGTGTTGGCTCTCGAACCCACCTTTGTAGTCCAGCCATGGCAGCAGCGGCAGCTATTGCAGGACGCTTTGTAGATGTTCGTGATTTGGAGGTGGTCTGATGGAAAAGTTTACAATCTACTCTGGGACGACCGTTCCACTCATGAATGACAACATTGATACCGATCAGATTTTGCCTAAGCAGTTTCTCAAGCTGATTGACAAGAAGGGTTTTGGCAAGTACCTCATGTATGAGTGGCGTTATCTGGATAACAAGTACACTGAGGATCCTGATTTTATCTTCAATACGGCCCCATATCGTCAGGCAACGATCTTGATTACAGGGGATAACTTTGGGGCAGGTTCGTCTAGGGAGCACGCCGCTTGGGCACTAGCTGACTATGGCTTCAAGGTCATCATTGCAGGCTCCTTCGGGGATATTCATTACAACAATGACTTGAACAATGGGATTTTGCCAATCGTTCAGCCCCGTGAGGTTCGGGAGAAATTGGCTGCGCTGGCATCGACTGATGAGGTGACTGTCGATCTCTACCAACAAAAAATTATCTCACCAGTTGGAGAATTTGATTTTGAGATCGATGCAGATTGGAAACACAAATTACTCAACGGTCTAGATGATATTGGGATTACCCTTCAGTATCAGGATTTGATTGAGGAGTATGAGGTAAATCGTCCAAGCTACTGGCAAGAATAGAGTCTTTCATTTTATCTTTTATTACTGCGACGAACGAGGAAACTCTGTTTCCCTATTTCCAACTTCAAATAATTTCATCATTATTTGAACTCGCTTTGCCGTACTTTACAAGCGTTACTTACTATAGTAAGTATGATTTCTAAACTTCAACAGTCACTACTCTGACTGTTGAAGCTATCTGCAGCTGTTGATGCGAACTTTGTTCGCTTTATCTCCAACCTCCAACTATCTCCCAGATAGTTGGAGCGAGTACTAAAAGCAAACTGAAAGACTCCTACGAAATACTAGAAAACTAGCAGATCGCTCTGCTATGGAACAAAAGAAAAGAGGAAACTATTATGACGAAACAAATTCACTGGGATGGCGCACTTTCACAAGAAGGTTTTGACATTATCAAGGGTGAGGGAGGCGTGATTGTCTGCCCGACGAAGGTTGGTTACATCATCATGACTGCTGACAAGGCTGGCTTGGAGCGGAAGTTTGATGCTAAAGAGCGTAAGCGTAATAAGCCGGGCGTGGTCCTTTGTGGTAGCATGGAGGAGCTTCGTGAGTTGGCGCAGCTGACGCCTGAGATTGATGCTTTCTACCAAAAACATTGGGATGAGGACATATTGTTGGGTTGTATCCTGCCGTGGAAACCAGAGGCATATGCTAAGTTGCAGGCTTATGGAGACGGTCGTGAGGAGTTGATGACCGACGTTCGTGGCACTTCTTGCTTTGTTATCAAGTTTGGTGTGGCTGGCGAGCAGATTGCTAAGGAAATGTGGGAAAAAGAAGGTCGTATGGTCTACGCTTCATCTGCTAACCCGTCAGGTAAGGGAAATCGTGGTAAGGTAGAAGGTATCGGTGAGCGTATCGCGTCTAAAGTAGACTTGATTATCGAGGCGGATGACTATGTGGCATCTATCCAGCCAGATAAGACCATCGAAACCCGCTATGAGCAAGGGGTTATGGTGTCTATGGTAGACAAAGATGGTAAACTGATTCCAGAACAAGGTGCAGATAGCCGTTCCATCAGCCCATGCCCAGTTGTCATCCGTAAGGGTCTGGACATCGATAAAATCATGATGCACCTGTCTGACCATTTCAACTCGTGGGATTATAGACAAGGGGAATATTATTAAGATATCGTCATTTAGTTTATCTTTTATTACGTCGACGACTGAAAAGCTCCAGTGGAGGTTTTCAGCCTACCACCTTTCATTAAAAGAGTGGTAGTTTGAAACTCCGTTTCCTTATCTCCAACTTCAAATAATTTTATCATTAGAGAACTCGCCTCGCCGTACGCTGCAGAGGTGACTTGCTCCGCAAGTGCTATTTCCAACCTCTAACTGTCTCCCAGACAGTTAGAGCTAGTACTAAAAGCAAACTGAAGACTATAAACTATAAATAGGAACGATCCGAAAGGGTCGTTTTTGCTCTAGTCTATCTAGTATTGCTTTACAATTTATATAAAATGTGTTACAATGTCACACAAAGATGTGAGGTAAGATGATGAGTACAGTAACCATCCGATTAAACAAAGAGGAAGAAGTATTTTTCAAGAGCTATGCTCAATTGACTGGTCAAAGTCTTTCAAGTTTATTTAAGAAGGCGCTTGAGCGTGATATTGAGGATGAGTATGATTTGAGCATTTACCGTCAAGCCTATGAGGAGTACCAGAAGGATCCTGAAACCATCAGTCATGCTGATTTCAAGAAGGAACTTGGTCTGTAGTATGTTTCATGTAGAGTATTCTAAGAAGGCACAAAAACAAATCAGAAAATTGGATAAGCCAATCCAAAGATTATTATTTGCATGGGTTGATAAACACTTAGATGGTACAGTTAATCCGAGGTTGCATGGCAAGGGATTGACAGGGGACCATGCTAATGAGTGGCGTTATCGTATAGGTGATTATCGGTTGATTTGCGATATACAGGATAACAAAATGGTTATTCTGGCGCTTGAATTTGGTCATCGTAGAGACATTTATTAATAGCTGACATATGAAGTAGAACGATCCGAAAGGGTCGTTTTTTCGTACTCACATAAAAAACTGGGAGTGGGAAAGAACTCGACTGGTCTAAAAAAGAGTTCGTCTTCCCACCCCCGCACAGTTGATTAGGTCAGATTTGGAGTGTGAAACGCGAACAAATCTGCCAATCAACCACTGCGCTGAGATGTTGACACGAACTATGAGAAACGAGTCTGGACTTTTTGCCCAGCCTCAGTTTGGTGCTGTTTGATAAGAAATTGGAGGTTGTCGACTATCCTTTTCTCGTCTGTCAGTTCCAAGATTTGTAGTCCTTTGTCAATCAGTTCCTGCTTGTTTTGGGCTATGCCTAGATAGACATAGGCACGGGATAGTTGGTCATAGCGTTTTTCTTGCTTGGCTAGGTCCATGAGTTTGGTGGCAAAAAAAGTAGACTTGTTGTACTGTCTTTGTTCCAAGAAAAAATAAGAAAGAGACTGATAGTATGACAGTATGGTGGGCTGGATTCGCTTGTAATCCTTGTATTTTTCTAATCGCTTTAGAAGAAGATTGGCAGTTTCTTCAAGGCTATCAAGGGAAGAAATCTTAGACAGAAGAGTTCCGACCAAGATAATATCGTTATGGTACCAGTTGTCATATCGTTCCAATTCTGACCAGAGGAGTTTGGACAGGGTTTCAGCTTCGTCGGAAAGCTGGGTGATAGAAGAACTTTTTCGGACAGCTACAACGGTCTCCAGGAGGAGGCACTTTCTGTGAATAGGAATATCATTGGGTTCTTTTTTCAAATGGTCCTGGCAACGCTTTATCAAATCCTCCATGGTCTTCGTGGTCGGATTTCTGAGATTATCTATATCATAGAGCAGTTGTTGGCGTTGGCTGGGCTGGTAGTAGTTACAGAGGTATTCAAACTCCTCGAAGGTCATATCAACTTGCTTGAGCAAGAACCGCATGAGCTCGTAGCTAGGAATGGTTTGATTTTTCTCGAAGCGAACCAAGGTCGTCCGATTGATATAATCTCCACATACCTGCTCCTGACTCAAATGCTTACTTTTCCGAATGCTCTTATACACACTTCCGTAATCCCACCGCATAAACTACTCCTTTCAAAAAACTGTGAAAATATGTAACAAAATAAATTATATTTGTAAAAATAGTATATCATAATAATGTGGAAGTATTGTTTTTTGTATATAGAAAATAGGCTGGTGAAAGGTGTAACCTAATGAAACAGATTGATAAAAACACCTTATTTTTAAGTGCAGTTATTGTTCTTTCGTCTAGTGTCCTATTATTTCATATGGACTCGATTCAGATTGTAGATAGAGAGATTTGGTTCTGGCTACATTCATTTATTCATGTGCTATTTTTAAAACCTGCAGCTAGTCTGAGCTTTCTTGTTGGGCTATATTTGCTGTATAAGGCTGTCAAGAAGTAGCCGAGCTAACTAAGCTGATGAAAGTCTGCTGCACCGCTCTGCCATTTCTCCAAGGAAGGAGTTTCTATGCTAAAAGTAGTTGATGTCTGCAAGCGATACGGTGCCCACCAGGTCTTGTCCTATGTGTCCTTTGAGTTGCAAGCGGGGGACTTGGTGGCTCTTGTGGGTCCCAATGGTGTGGGGAAATCCACCCTCCTGAATATCATCAGCAACACAGAAACCGCTGACCGTGGGTCGGTAACCATCAATGGTCGTCCTAATAGTGACCGAGCGATTTTTCAAGATATGTCTGTCATGTTGGATGCCCAAGCCCTTTATCCACAGTTGACGGGTTATGACCATCTGACCTATGTGGCTGCCACCCACAAGCTGGGGAAAAAGGAAGTGGATGCATTAGTGGAAGAATTGGGGATGGGCTACTATGTCAAAAAGCGGTTGGCTGGCTATTCCATGGGTATGAAGCAGAAGTTGCTCTTTGCCATGGCTGTCCTTCCCAAGCCCAAGCTCTTGTTGCTGGATGAACCCCATATCGGCTTGGATCCGACCAATATCATTCAACAGCGGGAATTTCTTCTAAACCTACAAGCAGAAGGGGTCGCCATTTTGCTTTCTTCCCACCATCTGTCGGAGATTGAGAAGCTGACCAATCAGGTTTATTTCCTCAAGGCCAGCAAGTTGATTGCCACAGAAGTGGAGTTGACGGCTGATTATGATTACCATCTTGCTGTGGAAAACTCCAAGCAGGTTCAGGAATTTTTACGGGATTATCCTCAACTCTTATGGAAAAAGGCAGAGCAGGGTCTGGTGGAAATCTTCTTGCCTGAGAGAGATTTACTAGACTGTCTGGATCGTATTCCAATCCAGCAGGTGGCTGGCCTTACAAAAGCCAGCGACTATATGGAGTCCCTCTACCGTGATCTCTACGTGGAGGAAGGTGGTGAGGGGACATGAGGCTGAACTTTGAAATCAAGAAAATCCTCTGGTCGCCTCTTTACTGCTTGCTCGTGCTGGGTTTTCTGGGTCTGGCCTACCTTCCTATTTCTCAACGCCAAGTCCACCAAGCGACCTATGTGGAAACCTATAAAGAAGAACTGAGTGAACTGGCTAGTATCTTGGCAGATATAAAAATTGAGGAGGAGTCAGAAGAAGCACCGCGGATGGTGGGCTTGAAATCCGATATTGAAAGTATCAGTCAGGCCTTGGATGAGGGGAAGTTTGAACTGATACCCAACTACCGCAAACTCATGTATCAGGATTTGGACTATTTTATCAGTCGCAATCGACAGCTTTTTCAAACTCGGAATTCCTTGACACAAACGGAAGTCGAGCGTTTAGCCAGATGGAATGACTGGTTGCTTGCTTACCAATTGCCTGATGGTCCTGAAAACAAGGCTTGGTCAACAGGGCGTATTATTCAAGCCTACTTAGAAAGTTTGTTTGATTTTCTTCCTGTATTTTTGGTGCTTGGTTTTCTGCTTGCCAATCAGCTGTCGGAAAAGACACTGGCTCATCAAGTTTGGCAGTTGCGGCAATGGGATAGTCTGAGTTTGCAGGGGATGAGGCGTTTGGTTGCTTCCTTGTTTTCGCTTTTGCTGGTTGTGGGGATAGGCTTGCTCTTTATCCTGGTCTATGATGGGCTGACAGGTCAGTTGGCTTTATCTAGTTTTCAAGCTCCTCTTGAGATGTTGGGTCAGAGTCAGTTGATAGGCTCTTGGCTTTACGGGCTTCTCTTGCTTGGTTTTTGGCTGGTCTTGCTCTTAGCTGTTCGCCTGCTATTTGGACTTCTGGACCACTTGTTAGCCAGTCGGCTGATTTTTGTAGTGACAGGGTTACTATTGGCTCTGGGGCTTTCCTATCAGGCTGGTGCAGTAGCTGGTTGGTCAGGTCAAATTCTGCCTTTGTTCGCCTTTCCGAGTTTTTTAGACACAGCTGGATTTTCACAGGTCTTTTTACAGGTGGATGTTTTCCTCCTGCTGACCATTGGGCTTTTCGTTGCCTATTATGTGCTGACAGAAAAGAAAAGGCTGGTCTTGCTAGTTGGTCATCAGAAGGAGTTAGACACAGGGCGTTTGGACAAGGTTTGGTCGTTTGATGCTCTCCTCCTTAGTCGGCTCAATTCTTGGAAAGGGCTCCTCTTAGGCAACTTGCTCTTAGCTCTGCTATTTTCCCTAGTAACAGGCCTACAAAAGCAAGAGGTTGCCAAAGAGGAGAGGTTTTCGATGGAGTTGGTTGCCCAGTCCTATGAGCAAGATGGGGCCTATGTGGAGAGTTTGCAGTCGGAAATCAACCGTCTGAGGCAGTTGGTCAAAGAGGATACGAGCTATCAAGAGGAGTTGGAGCTGAGGCTTGGTCTCTTGCAAGAATATCGTGTCTATAAGGACCTCTATGTCAAGCAATGGCAGCTATATCAGGAAAAACCTCAGGCTCTGCCGGCTAGTCACCTTGCTATGCTGAAGGCAGAGCAGGTCTATCTATGGGCTAGAGAGGAGAAAGCTTTTGCCAATGGTGATATTGGGGCCAGCCAGACGGTAGATAATCTTCGCCGTTACCAGACCCGCAATCAGGTCAGTCAGTATTACTGGAAGCAGCTGATGGAGACTGGGGTGCCAGCAACTAAGCGGGGCAAGGATGTCATTTTAACCAGCTTGGAAAATCGTTTTAACACAAATGACGCCTTGGTTCCAGTAGACGATCCCTCTTGGGACCGCTCCAGAGATCTGTCAGGTATCGGCAGCCTGCGCTCTCTTTTTGATGGTCCGGCCTATTTGGTGGTGCTCTTGCTGGCGGTTTGGATTGGCAGTCGGGGCAAGGCGGTGGAAGTTGCTGGAAAAAACTGGCGTCTCTATCAGACCCAGCCTGTGGATTTGCGTCAGGTTCTATTCACCAAGTGGTTGCTGGGACTGGGGCAGGCACTAGGATTCACAGTGTTCTTTCTCGTTAGCCTTTTCCTAGTCAATAGTCTGGTCGGAGGAATCGGTTATCTGGAAGATGGCCTTATCTTGCTTTCACATTCGGAGAGGGGTATTTTTCTTGAACTCCTGAGGGGACAAGAACTCTGGGCTTGGTTCCTTCCAAATGCCCCTTATCTCTTGTGGATGGTGCTTGGCTTGCTTGTCTTGGAAATTGTTCTAGTCAGTCTCAATCATCTTTTGCAGGTTCGGTTTTCAAATCGCTTAGTGGTATTCATCCTATTAGCTGGTTTGCTGGCTCTGCTGGACTACCTCCTCTTTCAAGACCTGATTTTGGATGGGCAGGAGATCTTTAGGCAGTTAGCTCTGCTATTTTCATAAAAAAAGAAAAACTGGCTGAAAATTTTTCAGTCAGTTTCTTATGTTTATTCAATTACCAACATGCCTTCTTTAACGGCCAGTGGGTGTTCTGGGTCGATGCGGTCGTAGAACATGACACCGTTGAGGTGGTCGATTTCGTGTTGGACCACAATGGCATTATAGCCCTTGAGCTTGATGCGGTGCTTTTCTCCGTTTTTGTCCATGTAATCAACAGTCACGCGCGCGTGGCGGACTACGTAGCCTTGGACTTCGCGGTCAACAGATAGGCAACCTTCTCCTCCTTCAAGGGCGGCTTCTTGGACAGAATGAGCCACGATTTTAGGGTTGTACATGACCTCTTGTAGAGAGTAGGCTTGGGCAGGTGGATTGCCTTCTTCGTCTTCTGGGTTTGGGACCAAGACAGCAATGATGCGTTTGGAAACATCAATCTGAGGCGCTGCTAGACCAACTCCGCCACGGAGTTTCATTTTCTCCGCCATGACTGGATCCTGCGAATGTTTGAGAAATTGCAACATTTTTTCGCCTAAAATAATTTCCTGATCAGATAGGGGAAATACAACTTCTTCAGCGACCTGGCGTAGGGTTGGATGCCCTTCACGGATGATGTCATCCATGTCAATCAAATGGGCAGCTTTTGTCAATCGTTCAATAACAGACATAATTCTCTCCTTTGAATATAGTTAAGATAAGTATAGCATGAAATGGGAGAGAATAAAAGTCGGACTTTTCTATCCATTCGCTTTCAAATCTGTTATACTAGTAAAAGACGAACGTTGAAAGGGAGAAAAATGAAAAGAATTTTAGAAAAAGCCAGTTTGCTGGCCTTGTCCACCATGCTGGTTTCGACATTTGCAGTTTCACCAGCTATTCCGCAGATGATTGAGTATTTTGCTCAGCAGGGAATTGCAGCGGCCCAGGTGGAAAATTTGATTACGGTGACCTCCTTTGCTATTATGGTTACTCTATTGGCAAACGGTCTAGTTGTCCGTTTCTTGTCTGAACGAAACATTATCATTGCAGGGCTTTTGCTTATGGCCATCGGCGGAGCTTTGCCCATGTTTCTAACTGCTTATCCTCTGATTTTATTGGCTCGTATCTTGCTTGGTTTGGGGATTGGCTTGATCAATGCGCGTGCTATTAATATCATCGGTAATTTTTTCACTGGTCAGGAGCGGGTGCAGATGATGGGCTTGCGTGGTTCAGCAGAGGTTTTGGGAAGCGCAGGGCTTACCCTCCTTGTCGGTTGGTTGACCCAGTTTGGTTGGCAACCTGCCTTCTTGGTCTACCTTTTTGCCTTGGTCATCTTGGCTCTCTTCCTTATTTTCGTACCCAAGGAGGAATTGCTGGCTCGCATGGAGGTAAAGGCAGAGGAGAATGCGCCCAAGGTCAAACTGGATAAGACCATGTGGATGATGGGCATTTATCTGGCATTCTTAGCCTTCTTTGTTATCAATGTCAATACCTTCCTGACCATTCGTATTCCTCAGATTGTTTTGGCAAAGGGCATCGGTACTGCTCAGCAAGCCAGTCTGATTCTCAGTCTTATGCAGGTCATGGGGATTGTGGCAGGTACGGTCTTTAGTAGCCTGGTTGGTCGTTTGAAGGGCTGGCTTTTAGCTGTTTCCTACGTGGTCTTTGGACTCGCGGTTGTCGGCATTGCCTTTGCGGATAATCTCTGGGTGCTGGGACTCGGTGGCATGGTGTCAGGATTTTTCTACAGCATCATTCTGACCATTGTCTTTAGTCAGGTAACAGACCGGGCGCCTAAGGCCTTGCTCAATGCAGTCATGACAATCGTCCTTATGGGCTGCAATATCGGCGGTGCGACATCTGCCATCTTGCCGACTTATCTGGAAAAACTCAACCCAACCCCAACAGGTGCCTTTGGTATTTACGCCATCGGCTGTGCCTTGATAAGCGCTGGCTTGATTTATAAACAACTGAAGAAGTGGGAGTGAGAAAGAACTCGACTGGTCTAAAAAGAGTTCGTCTTCTCACCCCCGCACAGTTGATTAGGTCAGATTTGGAGTGTAATACACGAACAAATCTGCCAATCAACCACTGCGCTGAGATGTTGACACAAACGTTGAGTAGTAGCCGCTGGGCTTGAGCCCAGCCTCTTTTGGTATAATATTCCTATGTTAGAAAACAACCGCTTAAATGAATTAATACTCCGTTTTCCCGAGGATGTTCAGTTGATTTTTAAGGACATGATTCCCTCCTATCAGCAGGGCTATGTGGATTATGTCTATCAGACAGATCATTACGCCACCCAAAACCGTCGGATTAAAAATTTGGCAAAAAATTTCCGAAGAATGGATTATTTTTACATCATGCCCCTGCCCCAGGATCTGGCATTGGAAATTGCTAACCAATGGTGCTATCAACCACCTTTGGATGCCTATACGATTAGTGCAAACCCCGAGACTTATGCTGAGATGATTTTACCAGAGGCGCGTGGGGACCGCTTTTTTGCAGTCATCCGCAATGCCGCCCTCATGGGCTATTTCTGTATGGACCAAGATGGCGAGACCGTTGACATTCGTTTGGGCATGAAACCGTCTTTGACAGGTCAGGGAAATGGCAGAGCTTTCTACCAGACTATTGAAGACTATTTAGTAGAGCATGTTCAGCCAGCTAGTATCAACCTGACAGTTGCCAGCTTTCATCAAGCAGCTCAAACCCTCTTTCATGCTCTTGGATTTACAGAAAGAGAAAAGCAAGCAGACTATATCAAAATGGAAAAGAAACTCGTATGCGATTAGATAAATTTTTAGTGGATTGCGGTGTTGGCAGTCGAACAGAAGTCAAGAAACTCCTGAAAAACAAGCAAGTCACAGTCAATGGCCAAGTAGAGACGTCCCCCAAGAAACAGATTGATGAAAAGACGGACCAGATTGCAGTAGCAGGCCAGGTCTTGAGCCATGAAACCTTTGTTTACTATCTATTGAACAAACCCAAGGGAGTTATTTCAGCCACCGAGGATGACCGTCATCGGACTGTCTTGGACTTGCTAGATGATACAGCTCGCCAGAAGGAAATTTTTCCAGTTGGACGCTTGGACATTGATACCCATGGCTTGCTCCTTTTGACCAACAATGGCCAGCTAGCTCATGCTATGCTTTCTCCGAAAAAACATGTGGACAAACGCTACCGTGCACAGGTTGACGGAATCATGACCCAAGAGGATGTCGAACGATTTGTGGCAGGAATTGAGCTGAAAGACTTTACCTGTCAGCCAGCCCAGTTGACTATCTTGGAGATGGCTGAGGTTAAACAGACCTCACTGGTTGACATTACTATCCGAGAAGGGAAATTTCACCAGGTCAAACGCATGGTGCAGGCCTGTGGAAAGACGGTGACAGACTTGCAACGACTGACCATGGGTCCTCTTCGCTTAGATCCAAAATTAGCGCTTGGAGAATACCGCAGGTTGACTGCTGCCGAATTAAAGCAATTAGAAGTCTTTGGTGTGGAATTATAGATAAATAGAAGAGACTTGCTCCCGATTGGAAGCAAGTCCTTTTAAATATCCGCAGCTGCAAAAACAACCTGTCCATCTTGAAATTTTTCAATACGAGCGAGAGAAGTAACAGGGACACCTGCATCTAGTAAGAGCTGGCGACCGTCTTGGAAGGATTTTTCGATGATGATACCAACCCCAGCCACTTGCGCCCCAGCCTGTTGGATAATGTCAATCAAGCCTTTTGCTGCTTGTCCATTGGCTAAAAAGTCATCAACGATTAGAACACGGTCCTCAGGTGACAAAAACTTACTAGCAATAGACACGGTGCTCGTAACTTGCTTGGTAAATGAATAGACTTCGGCAGTCAAAATGCCTTCGGTCATAGTAATATTTTTATGCTTTTTAGCAAAAATCATTGGCACATCTAAGCTTTCTGCAACATAGACGGCTGGTGCAATACCTGAGGCTTCGATCGTGACAACCTTGGTAATTTCTTTAGAGCGATAGGTATCTGCCAAGACCTGCCCCATTTCTTTCATCAAGCGAAAATCAACCTGATGGGTCAAGAATGAGTCAACTTTTAAGATGTTTTCTCCTAATACCTGACCCTCTTTTAAAATGCGTTCTTCCAAAGCTTTCATGTTTATCTTTTCCTCCAAATGCTACTTTTGTGTATTATAGCATTTTTTTGCCAAAATCAAAACAATAAACGAATTTTCGGATTGGAATTTTTTACAAATTGACAAAAATCTCTAAAGAAAACGAACGTTCTTTGCTCGATGGAGTGAAATGTATTGAAAATGATTATATTTTCTGTTAGACTAATACCATTATTTAGGAATAAAGAAGGAGAAATCATGTCTCAGAAAATAACAAATGAACATTCTTCGGATATGCTTTACGGAATTGATGAACAACCACCAAAAGGGATGGCTGTTTTGCTTGCTTTTCAGCATATTTTAGCCGCTTTTGCAGGAATCATCGCAGTGCCTCTAGTCGTTGCAAGTGCCTTGGGCTTATCGGTAGAAGATACTTCTATTATGGTATCAGCCTCTATCTTTGTTGCTGGGATTGCCACCATTTTGCAATCTAAAGGTTTGGGGCCAATTGGTTCACGTGTCTCTGGTATGATGGGGACGGACTTTACCTTTGCCAATCCAGCAATCAGCGTTGGTAGTCAGTTGGGAATTGCTGGTATTGTAGGAGCAACCATTGCTGGTTCATTTGTAGAGATTGCTCTCAGTCGTTTTGTCAAACCCTTGATGCGCTTCTTTCCGCCGTTGATTACGGGGACTGTTGTTTCCCTCATCGGTATTACCCTCATGCCAGTGAGTATGGACTGGGCAGCTGGTGGAGCTGGCGCATCAGACTACGCTTCAGTTGAAAATATCAGTATTGCCTTTATCGTCTTGGTCTTTACTCTGGCATTGAATCATTATGGTAAAGGAATGCTGAAAACAGCGTCAGTCTTCTTCGGTATGGTCTTTGGATATGTCCTCTGTATTCTGCTTGGAAAAGTAGATATGTCTGCTGTTGGAGAAGCAGCCTGGTTTGCTCTTCCTAAAATTTTCCATTATGGTGTAAAATTTGACCTATCTTCTATTCTAGCCTTCATCCCGGCCTATGTTGTATCCTTGATTGGAACGGTGGGGATTATGATGGCCATTGGAGAAGCCTCAAATCAAAAGATTTCTTCTGAGCGGGCAGCAAATGGTGTTTTAGCAGATGGCGTTGGTTCCTTGATTGCCGGTATTTTTGGGGCTGGTCCAAATACAGCCTTCTCACAAAACGTTGGCCTCATTACTTTGACAAAAGTTGCTAGTCGTCATGTCATGATTCTAGCAGGTATTATCTTGACCCTACTTGGTGTCTTTCCCAAATTATCAGCCTTGATTTCCATCATGCCTCAGCCTGTTCTTGGTGGTGTTGGGATTATCATGTTCGGTTTGGTTGCTGCCCAAGGGATTAAGACTCTTGCAACGATTAAAATTGGAGACCGAGAGCTTTTGATTATTTCCATTGCCTTTGCGCTGGGGATTGGAGTGACCGTTCGTCCAGAATTATTGAGTCATCTTCCGTCGGCTCTTCAAATGGTCTTCTCATCAGGTATTTCAACAGGGACCCTGGCTGCACTTGTCTTGAATCTTGTCTTGAAGGAAAAATAAGTAGTTTGTCAAAATGAAATCAGTTTGATAAAAGAGGCTGAGCTCAAGTCTTAAAAATAGAAAACAGCTTAGAATTACTGGGAAGTAAATAGTCAAAAATGTTGACTATTTTTCTTTTCCTGCTATAATAGTAAAAAAGTTTGACTAACGAAAGGAAGTTCCTATGAAAGCTGTTGTGGTTTCAAAAGCTGGTGGGCCAGAGGTTTTGGAAGTAAAAGAAATTGCTAAACCGCAGGTGAAAACAGGTTGGTCCTTGGTAAAAATCAAAGGATTTGGGATCAATCATTCGGAGATTTTTACTAGACAGGGCTTGTCACCAAATGTAGTATTTCCACGGATTTTGGGGATTGAATTGGTCGGCGTCATTGAGGAAACGACAGAGCCAGAAAGGTTACCAGTCGGGCAAAAGGTTGTATCTATTATGGGCGAGCTGGGTCGAGCCTTTGACGGTGGCTATGCCGAGTATGCCTTGGTCCCCAATCAAATCCTCTACCCTGTCCAGACTGATTTGGGCTGGGCAGAACTAGCTAGCGTCCCTGAAACTTACTACACTGCCTACGGTTCCATGAAAAATCTCAAGCTGGAAGCGTCAGATCGGATCTTGGTGCGTGCGGGGGCTAGCGGGGTTGGACAGGCCTTTGTCAAATTAGTGCGGAGCCAGTTTCCAGACCTGCCTATCTACGCTTCTGTCCGCAAGCTAGAAAAGACCGATCAGCTGCTGGCCTCTGGTTTCAGCCAAGTCATCCTCGAAAAAGAGGGGCGTTTGCAGACAGATCTGACCTTCAGCAAGATTCTTGAGCTGGTTGGTCCTGCTACTCTAGCGGATTCCCTGGCTCATCTGGAGGAGGGTGGTATGGTCTGCTCGACGGGGCAGCTGGGTGGCAAGTGGTATCTGGAGGACTTTGACCCCATTGAGCAGTTGCGGCAGAATGTCTATTTGACTACCTTTTATTCGGGCAATGTCAATCAGGACAAGTTGCAGGAGATGTTTGACTACCTAGCTCGTTATCAGGTGCCAGTTGGTCCTGAGAAGATTTTTAGTTTGGATACCATACAGGAGGCTCACCGCTATTTAGAGGGAGCGGAGGCTTTTGGCAAGGTGATTGTGCTGAATAGGGAGGAAGATGATGACAGAATTGAGACAGCGGAGTAAGAACTTGGCCCGTATCTTTGACCAGCAGGTCGGGCTCTACGAGGGTTATGCACGGCGACAGGGGCTAAACGGCAAGTCCTTATCTATTTTGATGTTTATTTATTATATGTCCAGAGGTGTGACGCAGAATTGGATCAGTAAGAAGACTTACTCTAGTAAGCAGGTGGTCAATGCCACCATTAAGAAATTTCTTGATAAGGGCTATGTCTTTTTTGAGGAAAATCCAGCAGACAAACGGCCTAAAAAGGTCAAGCTGACTGAGGAAGGCCGTGTCTATGCCAGTCGGATTTTGGACCCCTTGGAAGAGGCGGAAAAAACAGCCCTGTCCCAGTTCAGCTTGGAAGAACAGGGGCAGTTACTGGACCTCTTTGGTCGCTATGGACAGGCCTTGACGGAAATCTTAGGAGGAGAAACCAATGATTGAGTACCAAAATGTATCCTTGACCTGTCAGGTCAACGGGCCAATCTTGAAGAGTTTGACTTTTGACATTCAGGAGGGAGAATTCTTTGTCCTGATTGGGCCAAGCGGTAGCGGAAAAACAACGACGCTGAAGTTGATCAACCGTCTGATTGAGCAGACAGACGGAGATATTCGGATTCAGGGCAAGCGGCTGAAAGACTTTGACCTACGTGAGCTACGCTTGGAAACCGGCTACGTCCTGCAACAGATTGCTTTATTTCCAAACATGACCGTGGCTGAAAATATCGCTCTTATTCCTGAAATGAAAGGTTTGGGCAAGGATGAAACCTTGAAAAAAACAAGAGAACTTTTAACTAAGGTGGGCTTGGATCCAGACAGCTACCTGGACCGTCTGCCCAAGGACTTGTCTGGGGGAGAAAAGCAGCGAATAGGCATTTTGCGAGCTATTATTGCCAATCCTAAGGTCTTGCTTATGGACGAGCCGTTCTCAGCCCTAGACCCTATTAGTAAAGGGCAGTTGCAGGACTTAATCAAAGACTTGCATGAGGAATTCATGATGACAACGGTTTTCATCACGCATGATATGGATGAAGCAGTTAAGTTGGCAGATCGTATCTGCCTGATGAAGGCAGGTGAGGTAGTTCAGTTGGGCACGCCTGATGAGCTCCGCAACCAGCCTGCTAATGATTTTGTTGTTGAATTTATGAAAAATCGGGGAGGTGCCTAATGGATCAGTTGATTACAACTTTTATCGAACGCAAGGCAGACTGGCTGACAGCCCTCTTTGAGCACCTGCGAATTTCCCTTTTGGCCTTAATCATCGCTATTGCTATTGCGGTACCGCTGGGCTTGATCTTGTCCAATAAGAAAAAGCTGACCGAGTGGAGTTTGCAGGTGACAGGGGTCTTCCAGACCATTCCCTCCTTGGCACTCTTGGGGCTTTTCATTCCCTTTATGGGCATCGGCACGTTGCCTGCGGTGGTGGCTCTGGTCATCTATGCGATTTTCCCCATTTTACAGGGGACTTTGACGGGACTTTCGGAAATCGATCCTTCCCTGGAAGAAGCTGCGACAGCCTTTGGAATGACCAAGCTGGAAAAACTGCGTAAGTTCCAGCTGGCTTTGGCCATGCCTATTCTCATGTCTGGTATTCGGACGGCGTCCATTATGATTATCGGGACGGCAACGCTTGCGGCCTTGGTCGGTGCGGGTGGTCTAGGATCCTTTATCCTTTTGGGAATTGACCGCAACGATTCGGCCCTGATTTTGATTGGGGCGGTGTCGTCAGCCGTCTTGGCAGTTCTCTTTGGCTCCATTATCAAGTTCTTGCAGGACAAGAAACCACGGACTATTTTGGCGACACTTTTGGTCACACTCTTGGCGGTCGGAGCTAGCTATGTTCCGCTCAATCAGTCTTCATCGAAAAAGCTAGTCATCGCTGGGAAATTGGGGGCAGAGCCTGAAATCCTCATCAATATGTACAAGCTCTTGATTGAAGACCAGACGGATATTGAGGTGGAGCTGGAGCCAAACTTTGGCAAAACCAGCTTCCTATACGAAGCCCTTAAGTCAGGCTCGATTGATATTTATCCAGAGTACACTGGTACCATTACGACCACTCTTTTGACTAGTCCACCGTCTGACCTGTCCAACAATCCTGAGGAGGTTTATACCTACGCAAAAGAAGCGATTTTGAAGCAGGATAGCTTGGTTTATCTGGCTCCGACAGACTTTCAAAATACCTTTGCCTTAGCTGTGACAGAAGACTATGCTCAGAAAAACGGTCTTGAAAAGATTTTGGATTTGGCAAAAGTGCAGCAGACAGCTGTCGCAGGCTTCTCTTTGGAGTTTAATGACCGTGAGGACGGGAATATCGGTCTGACCAATCTGTACGGGCTCAATCTTAATGTCAAAACCATGGAGCCTGCCCTTCGCTATGAAGCCATTAAAAACGGAGATGTGCAGCTAGTTGATGCCTACTCAACGGATAGCAAGATTGTTTCTTACAAGCTGAAAATCCTGGAAGACGACAAACAGCTTTTCCCACCCTATCAGGCCGCTCCGCTATTGACAAAAGAAACCTTGGACAAATATCCCGAGTTGGAGCAAGTTTTGGGGGTTCTTTCAGGCAAAATATCGACCGAGGAAATGACCCAGATGAACTATGCGGTCGATGTGGAAGGCAAGTCGGCTGAAGAGGTGGCCAGGGAGTACTTAGAAAAAGAAACTCTACTAAAATAGGAGAGAATGTTATGTCAAATCAATTAGAAAACGCTAAAAATCTTTATCTCCGTGGCATTCGCGACGGGGAAATCAAGGAAGTACATGAGTACTATATGGGAGCCAGCTACACCCAGCACAGTACGGGTGTGTCTGATGAGAAAGAGGGCTTTGCGGCTTTCTTTGCGGACTTTTTCAAACGCAATCCCAAGCGGGAAATCAGCATTGTCCGTGCCATTGAAGACGGAAATTTTGTCTTCGTCCATGTCCACCAGAAACTCAATGGCGGTGAGGCTGAGTGGGTGACGGCGGACATTTTCCGTTCAGATGAAAATGGTCGTATCGTCGAGCATTGGGATGTCATCGATGCCTATCCAAAAACCATTGGTCAAACAGACCCGATTTATGCCGACTTTGAGTTGACAGACCTAGACAAGACTGAGGACAACAAGAAAATCGTCCGTCGTTTCTTGGTCGATGTCCTTCAAAACGGCGAAATCGAGAAGTTTGACGACTATGTGGGAGCTGATCTGATTCAGCACAACCAAGAGATTGCCCAAGGCGGTGCGGCTTATAAGGACTATCTTGTGGAGAATCAAGTCAACTACGACTTTGTCTTTAAGGTGATGGGACAGGGTGACTACGTGGTGGCTTACTCGAAAGTCTGGATTGCAGGTCAGGACTACGCCCACTTTGACATCTACCGCCTCAAAGACGGCAAGATTGTGGAACACTGGGACAACAAAGAAGTCATGCCAGAGAAAAAAGATTTGACGAATTTAGGGAAGTTTTAGGAGGGGATGTCTCCTTCTTTTTTCTTGACTTGTTTGGTTTCTTGGTTGATAATAGAAAAAAAGATATTGGAGTAGTTGCTCATGCTTAAATACCTTCGTGCTCTTCCCTTGATTGTGGTGGCAGGTGCTGTTGTATATCTCTCGATTTGGATGTGGATTGATAATGGGGACTGGACCTACATCATTGCCAGAGTGTCTGGTATGACGGAGAAGCATGCTAACAATCTGGCGCTTATTGCTATCGCCATTCAGTCCCTCTTTTTTACGTCCGATTGGTTTTATAATCGCATTCGTGCCTTTATCAATCGTCGTTTGGAAAAAGCCAGAGGGCTCAATCGGCAGATTTATCTGGGCTACAAGGCTGGAATTGAGTTTTTGATGGCACTACCCAAACGAACTATCTTGTTTAGCTTTTACCTAGTCCTGACTATTTTGGAAAACTTAGGTGTGATTGATAGTGCCAAAGACTATGCGGTGGTCATTGTGTTTATTATTGCCGTGGACCGTGTGACCAAAATCTGGCCGGAGGAAAAGCGGAGGATGATTGAGTTTAGCCAGAAGATTAAGAAACGGATTAAGAGTGTGGAGTAGGGAGATTTGTTTGGATATATTTATTTTTTGAAAATCTAATGCAGGTCTTCTTCTATTGAGAGAATGAACGGGACAGTGTGTTGTCTGTGTCTTACTGAAGGAATTCTAAGCAGTGGTATTGCTCTTGAGCCAAGCTACACTGAAAATAAAGTAGGGTGGAATAATACTTAAGTTTAATAATAAGCGAAGATGGACATATTTTGTCCATCTATTTTTATATACTTCTTATTGAGAATATCAGAATAGAGGGGTAAAGATGAACTATTATCACATAAAACTAATGGGAGATGTACAGCAACTAGAGCGACCGAGTGAATCTTTCGCACAAGAAAATAATTGGATGTATTTTTTGAAGGAAAAAGAAGATTTATTTATTGTAACGGGAGCTGCAAATACAAAACGAGAAATAGCAAAAAAGGTTCAGTCACTTTGGGAAGAGGATGTCTATTTAGATGGCTATTCTTCAATAACTGAGGATGATTTTATTGACAAAGTTGGACGTGAACAGTTGGGAGAATTTGATTATTTCTTATTGAAGCAATCAACGGAAAATAAGCAAGGTCTTACTCCGAATGCAGATGTATTGTCAGAAAATATGATTGGACTCAGCGACTTTAAAAATAGCATTCAGAATTTTGTAAACTATTTAGACTATCAATCAAACTATTTAGAATCGCATACGAAAGAGCCGTTTTTCTTAATTTTCAATGGTCAAAAAGGCAGTGGACGAAAATATGCTCTCCAATATTTAGAACGCTTGTTCGACTTGAAAGCGGTTGATATTCATTGTAGTGAATACTTTCTTCCTAAGACTGATGAAAAGCAATTTCCAGTTGTTTATGACTATTTTAAGGCAAGGGCTCGTCCTAAATTAGAACTTTTCGCTAATATCAATACAAAGAAGGAGAATAATATTTGTATTCTAATTACTCAATCGACCGAAGAAGCTAAAAAAATAGAAATAGAATTACAGGAGGAATACTACAATGTAAATATTATCGAGTTTCCACCTTATACACATGATGAACTAGTTGAAATTGCTATTCAACTATTAGCAAAAAGACGAATTAGTATAGACAAGAAAATTGTTAGGGAGTATGTAGAAAAGGCTTCAAATCTCAACAACGCAAAAGATATTCGACGAATGGTTCAGAGAATCCATGAATATGCGGTGGCAACCAATTATTGTCAAGAAAATGGATTGCTGGATCTGGGTCACTTTAGTTTGCAAAAGGAACAATCTAAAAGCAAATGTGGCCAAGCTGAGAAGAGGCTGAATCAAATGATTGGTCTTCAATCTGTCAAAAAATTGATCAGACAACAAGTTGCTTTTGAACAGCTATCGAAACTTAGGAAAGAAAGAGGTTATCATGTCGAGGAAAGTAACGGGCACTTGTTATTCACAGGAAATCCCGGGACGGGTAAGACAGAGGTAGCTCGTCTTTATACAGAAATCCTATATGAACATGGATTGATCGCAGAAAACAAGATAGTAGAGGTGGGAAGAGCAGACCTTATTGGGGAATATGTTGGTCAAACAGCGCCAAAAATAAAAAAGGTATTTGATAGTGCAAGTGGTGGTGTACTGTTTATCGATGAAGCTTACAGTCTGATTCCACGGAGTGAAAGAGATTTTGCCAATGAAGCTATACCCACCATTATTCAAGAAATGGAAAATCGTCGTAATGAGCTAGTTGTTATTTTTGCCGGTTATAAAGATTTGATGCACAATTTTATAGATACGAATCCGGGATTACAATCTAGAATTTCAAACATCATTCATTTTGAAGATTATTCCGTGGATGAACTCTATGAAATTTTTAGAATAATGTTGAGTAATAAGGGCTATTCCATTGAATCGAGCTGTGAGAGTGCATTGCGCTCGCACTTTTTGAGTCGTTTTAGAAATGAACATTTTGGTAATGGACGCTATGTTCGTAAATTAATAGAAGCTATCTTGTATCAACAGGCAACTCGGGTGATGGAAAAGATAGGCAATAGGACCTTAGAAGAAACAGAGATGAATGTCGTAATAGAAGCTGATATTAAAAATGCCATTCAAGAATTATCAGAGTTGGAATCAACTCAACGGCTAATAGGTTTTGGATTACAGGGATAGAAGAAAGGAATTGCACATGAGTAACAATGGTTTGAAAGAAAACGCTGTGTTTAATGATATGGAAATTTTAGAAATATTTATAGATTTACTATACAGAAATTTGGACTCGGATACCAAGGTGAGAAGCTCTTTTGACAGTATCAATCGGGAAGTGAGTGATTTTTTTGGAATCACACAAAAGAGCTATATCGGACAACTTTTATATATTATTTCAGATGTTGATCACATCAGAAGGAGCTTTGTTGACCACATAGAATTTTACTATCGAGAGATGAATAGGAAGGTGAAAAGAGTAGTCGGAGTCAGTTTGGCTATAGAAATAGTACAAAATGTTCATTTTCTAGAAGAATTTGATGTTGTGATGATTGAAAATATTGAAGAATTTTATAATAGTACCGATGCGATTCAGAAGAAGTTGGCAAGAATTTTGGAAAGTTATCTAGAAACAGGCGGAAAATTACTGGTAACAGGTTGTGAGTTTGATAATTCAAACGACTCATTAAGCAAGATTCTTTACCAAGGAAATTTATTGAATTTGACTTGTTAAGAGTGGTATAATCTTGTTAGAATTGAGGTTTATATGAACGACCAAGAAAGATTGCTTACCATATTTTTACGTTTACAATCAGGAGCACATCTGAAAAAGTCACAGTTGGCAGATGAATTTGGAGTCAGTGAGAAGACAATTCAGAGAGATTTTGCCCTTCTAGGAGGATTTATCGAAAGTCAGCCGATGATTGCAGCAGAGTTAGCCTATGATTCCAAGTACCATACTCGCTTTTTGAAAGGGAAATCACTTTTTAACAAAAAGGAAATTCTAACCATTTCTAAGATTTTGCTAGAAAATCGTGCTTTGAATAAGGAAGAAAATAAGGCTGTTTTAGATAGCTTGTTTGCTCTGGTATCGAAAGATGAGCAGAAAGAAATTTCTGCCATTATCGCCAGTGAACTCTTAAACTATGCCCCGCTTTCAGATACTCAAAACAGAATTGATAAGATTTGGGAATGGTCAGAGGCCATTCGTAAGGAATTGGTATTAGATATTCGCTACCAATCTCCCTACAATGTAGAAAAGAAACACACAGTCTTTCCTGTGTCACTCTACTACGATAGTCATTACTTTTACCTTGTAGCTTATAATCTAAAACATTCATCCTATATGACTTTAAAGTTAGATCGGATTTTAGAATGGAAACTTTCGACTGAGAAGAAGCCAGCTATTTCTTATGGCAAAAAGTTTCGAGATGGTGAGGTACGGAATAAGCGCGTGGATTCTTTTATGGGGCGAGAAATAACTATAAGAGTCAAATTTAGCTACGATCCAACCATTGTCTTGGATCAATTTCCGACAGCAAAGATTATCGAAATCAACTCCGAAGGCAACATCATTGAATTTGTAAGTCAAGATACACCAGGCTTAAAACGTTGGTTGCTGAGTCAGGCAGATGCACTGACTGTGCTTTCCCCGACTTCGCTTGTAGAAGATATGAAACATTTCCTCAAAAATATGCAGGAAAACTATAAAAATTAGATATAGGGGACACTATTTGTCCACTCTGTGTATTAGAATGGTTGTATCAGTACTATAACTCTTGATTGAAAGGAGGGGAAGTATATGCAAGAATGGATTGTGGTAGATCAATTTGGAAATACGATTGCAGGACCGTTTTACGATAAAACAGCTGCGGAAATGCATGCGAAAATGATTCCGAATGCAAGTGTAGAGAAAAAATAGGAGAATAAGTAGAATGACTGATATTACTTTGAGGCATATGACGTTAGAGGAACTGTTGAAGGACAATAGGCTCCATATCCCAAATTATCAACGCCCTTATAAATGGCAACGTAAACACATTCGCCACTTATTCTATGATGTCAAAGAAGTTATAGACTCTAAAAAGGACATTTATCAAGTTGGTTCTCTTATTTTACACGATAAAAAACAAACTTTAGATATTGTTGATGGACAACAGCGGACTATTTCTATTGCCTTATTTTTACAGGCTTTAGGGAAGTTGAGTGACTATATCGGTGCTCAGCAGTTACTGAGTCAAAAATTTGACGTGGTTTCGTGTCAACATGCTAAGGAAAATTTTGAAGAGTGGAAAGTACTGATTGACCTAGATGACGAAAAGGCTCAAAAAGTATGTGACTTTCTTCTTAAAAATTGTGAAATTGCTGTTATTACAATGCCACATGATCGATTATCAGAAGCTTTCCAACTTTTTGATTCTCAAAATAATCGGGGAAAAGCTCTAGAGCCACACGACCTGCTTAAAGCCTATCATTTGAGAAATGCCTCTGAAATCAGTGAAGGTTTGATTGAAAATTGGGAAAAAATTGTTACAGACGAAAAGGTCAATTTAAAAGATTTATTTAACCAATATCTTTTTAGAGTGCGACGGTGGTCAATTGGTGAAACTGGGTTGACCAAGCTTCGTCAGGGTTCATATCTTCGCTTTACAGAAAATTTTATTGATGATTTTAAAGGTGTCGGTTTACATCATAATGATTACCCTTATCTGAATCTTTTTAGACTATTAAAAGAACAAAATATTGATTATCCTATTTCTTTAACGATGCCAATTATTGATGGAGAGTATTTTTTCTCTTACATTAATCAGTCACATAAAATGATTCAAAATAGAGAAACTTGGTTTGAAAATCTCAGTCTAGACTCCAAAATGCTAAAGATTTTACATTCTACTAAACAACGTTATAACCGGAATCGAAATTTATTCGATAATCTAGTATTACTTTTTGTGGATAGGTTTGGTCACGGAGCTTTAGATAAAGATATTGTTGAAACAATTTTTATATGGGCCTATTATCCACGTATAAAAGCGCGTGCCATTTATGATAGCACTTTAGCCAACTATGCTGCGGGTGGAATTTTTCAACGGCGTACAGTTCAAAAATTATTTCAGCTATTACATCATGCTAGTACACCAAGCGATTTTTTGCAGAAAATCAATCGTGATCAATTTGAACATTTTACCTTGGAGAAAATTCTTGAGGAAGAGGAACTTAATAAATGACTAAGACAGCTACTTTGACAGTTACAAAACTTCTGACGGAAGATGAATACATTGTTCCTCTTTATCAGCGAAATTTTTCATGGATATACGATGAGATTGAGCAATTGCTTATTGACATAGCAGATGCTTACAACGAACGTGAAAAACGTCCTGATTATTATATCGGAACACTGGTTGTTCATCAAAAAGGAAATATGTACCATATTATTGATGGACAACAGAGAACAACAGCTTTGACTTTGTTGGCATTGGTTTTGAGAAATGAGTATCACATTCAGATCCCTGACTTGAAACTCTTAAATTTTGAAGCGCGTAAGCAGTCCAATGCTTCTTTGCAGCAGTTATTTGAGAATAGCAGTGCTGAATTTGAGAATATGGATGAGATTATTAGAGGTTACCAAAACACCAAATCAGCACTCAATAAAATTCTGTCCGAACAGTTTAAAATGGAAGTGACAGTATATGCGGAGTACCTCTTTCAACACGTCATTATTTTTAGAAATATGCTACCTACTGACTTAGATTTGAATCTTTATTTTGAGCGGTTTAATTCAAGAGGGGAGCAATTGGAAGCTCATGAAATTATTAAGGCTCAATTGATGGCGAAGCTTGATGATGAAGAAGCTGCTAAGTTTGCTAAGATCTGGGATGCCTGTGCAGATTTCGAAGAACCAGTAGTTAAAGCATTTCAAATGAGAAGGAAAAGAAAGGAAACGTTCAAAGAAAGAGAAAACATTTTTGGTTGGCATTTTTCAAATTATAAATTAGCCAATATCTATCGATTTATTGATAACACAAATAGTTCAAAAAAAAGTATATTAGATACCCTAGAAGACTCAAGTTCATTGGTATTTGATGACATCGTAGACGACGAAGAGACTGGAAAATATACAACCGTAATTAACTTTGAAACGCTACTCTTGTATACTGTTTCTATTATTGAAAATATTCCCCCACAAGATGTTCAGTTAGATGATAAGAAACTTCTTGATGTCTTTACGGTGAGTGAAAAAGGAGGGGATTGGGTCATTTACTTCTCGGAAACTTTATTAAGTATTAGACATCTATTTGATAACTATGTCATTAGAAATGCAAGCGAAGATACATCAAGGCGGTCAAAAAACGACTGGTTTCTTAGCAAAGGTACTTATTATGAGTATCAAAGAGACAATCGGAAAAATACAGATTTCTTTGTAAAAGAACATTTCGAGAATAATACTTTTTCGGATAAAGCAGTGAATGATACCATTATTATGCTTCAGTCTATGTTTGCAGTGACCTTTACATCAAATCGAGATAGTCGTTGGCTATATGAGACTTTGGTCTATCTATTCGAGAATGTTGAGCATTTGCAGGATGAAGTATTTGGACACCAGTTTGTAATTTTTCTAGAAGCGTTGGCAGTTCGATATGCTGAAGGACGGTTATTTATAGAAGATGGTCGAAAATTTAGATGCTACCCTAATATGCCTATCTATGCTTTCAATTTTATTGATTATGTCTTATGGAAAAATCAAAACAATTTACAGGAGTACTTTTTTGATTCAAGGAATTTTAGATTCACTTATCGTCGTTCCGTTGAACATTGGTATCCTCAGAATCCAAATTTTGAAGATAGTGGGATGTTAAGAATGTCTGATAGTTTGCTTCATTCTTTCGGAAACCTTTGTATTATCACGGACAGTCAAAATTCGAAGTTTGGGAACTCTAGACCTCAGGCCAAGTATAGCCAATGGGAAAAGATATTTGGGAACCAAAGTCTAAAACTGCAATGGATGGCTAAACTTACTGGAAATTCGGATGACAATTGGAATAGTGAGGTAATCAGGAGGCATGAGGACAAGATTTTAACGTTAGTTAAGGAATTTATTGAAAGCACGAAAAACATTTGATTCTTTCAGATGTTTTGAATTTCAGTTTATTCCTCATATGTTCGCTAGTCTTGTCTCCAAGAAAAATAAAAATTTACAAAATTCCTTGCAAAAAACCGAACCTGTGTGTTACAATACCAAAAGCGTAGGTTTTTAAACTCATCCCGTGAGGTGAGAAAGACAACAGGAAAAATCAATTAAGGGCCTATGACTATGTATATTTAGAAAGTCTGGGTCTTTTTGTGTACCCAGAATGGGAGATTTATGAGTACAAAAGCCAACCTTTTGTTTGATGTCCATGAGAAGCCAGCCCCGCTTCAAGGGATTTTGTTGAGTTTCCAGCACGTGTTCGCCATGTTCGGTGCGACGATTTTGGTGCCGCTGATTCTCGGTATGCCCGTGTCGGTTGCCCTCTTCGCATCAGGTGTCGGAACCTTGATTTACCAAGTGGCAACCCAGTTTAAAGTTCCAGTTTACTTGGGTTCATCCTTTGCCTATATCTCAGCTATGGCCCTTGCTATCAAGGAAATGGGTGGTGATGTCTCAGCTGCCCAGACAGGCATTTTCTTCGTCGGCTTGATTTACGTGTTGATTGCTGCACTTGTCAAAGTTATCGGTACTAAGTGGATCGACAGCCTCCTACCCCCAATCGTTATTGGCCCTATGATTGTTGTGATTGGTCTGGGTCTTGCCAACTCTGCCGTGACTTCAGCGGGCTTTGTCGCAGACGGCGACTGGAAAAATGTCGTCGTGGCGATTGCAACCTTCTTGATTGCGGCTTTTGTCAATACCAAAGGGAAAGGCTTCGCCAAGATTGTTCCTTTCTTGATTGCCATTATCGGTGGTTATGTGATTGCCATCTTCCTTGGCCTAGTTGACTTTACACCCGTTCTGGAAGCGGCTTGGTTTGAATTACCAGGTTTCTACCTACCATTTGAAACAGGTGCCTTCAAGTCGTACAATTTCTACTTCGGACCAGAAATGATTGCTATCTTACCAATTGCCGTTGTGACTATCGCAGAACACATCGGAGACCATACCGTTCTCAGCCAAATCTGTGGCCGCCAGTTCTTGAAAGACCCAGGCCTCAGTCGTACCTTGATTGGTGACGGTGTGGCGACTGCCGTATCTGCCTTTATTGGTGGACCTGCCAATACGACTTACGGTGAGAACACAGGGGTTATCGGTATGACCCGTATTGCATCAGTATCCGTTATCCGCAACGCAGCCTTGATTGCCATTGCCTTCTCATTCTTGGGTAAATTTACAGCCCTCATCTCAACCATTCCAAGTGCCGTTCTTGGTGGTATGTCTATCTTGCTTTACGGTGTTATCGCCTCAAACGGTTTGAAAGTTTTGATTGAAAGCCGTGTTGACTTCGGTCAAGTCCGCAACCTGATTATTGCAAGTTCGATGTTGGTATTGGGTCTTGGTGGCGCAGTGCTTAACATCGGTGCTATCACCCTGTCAGGAACAGCCCTCTCAGCCATTGTCGGCATCGTCCTCAACCTCATCTTGCCAAAGGCAGAAAAGACTGAGTAAATGTGATATACAAGCAGAAAGTCAGCTTCGGCTGGCTTTTTTTGAAAATAGCAGAGCAGCTCAGCTATTTTTCAAATCAGTTGACAAAAGAGATATTCCTTGATAGAATAAATGAGGTCCAGAAGGACAAATCTAGCTTTTTCTTGGTTACAGGTCGCCAACCTGTCACTCGGATCAGGCTCAAAAACAAAGGAGAACATATCATGGCAATCTCAAAAGAGAAAAAAAATGAAATCATGGCACAATATGCTCGTCATGAAGGCGACACAGGTTCAGTTGAAGTACAAGTAGCAGTACTTACTTGGGAAATCAACCACCTTAACGACCACATCAAACAACACAAAAAAGACCACGCAACTTACCGTGGTTTGATGAAAAAAATCGGTCGCCGTCGTAACTTGTTGGCATACCTACGCCGCACAGACGTAAACCGTTACCGTGAATTGATTCACTCACTCGGACTCCGTCGTTAAGATAGGATACAAAAGTCGTCAAAAACGGCTGAAAAATAGGAAACTGCCATGTCTTCGGACATTGGCAGTTTTTCTTATGTTCCATTTTGGAAGTATAGTGCTCAGAAAAGCTGGGTGTTCTTCGTTTGATTGAAGAGTATTCGTTTCGTTCAGTTGTTATTATAGCAGGTTAGATTTTCCCTCAAATTCCTTCCTCAATTCCCCACATTTTCCGTCAAATATGATAAAATAAGAAGTATGCGTGGTTTTGTGCAAAAGAGAGTGAAACAAGCTTGTTTGATTGTCTTTTGTAGAAAACACGCAAGAAAAATTTTCAGAAAAAATAGGAGACAATTCATGTCAAAACAAGTATTTGAAACGGTTTTTGCTGGCAAGAAATTGGTCGTTGAAACTGGCCAGGTTGCCAAACAAGCCAACGGTGCGGTTGTTGTTCGCTACGGTGACTCCACAGTCCTTACAGCGGCGGTTATGTCCAAAAAAATGGCGACGGGAGATTTCTTCCCCCTTCAAGTCAACTATGAAGAGAAAATGTACGCCGCAGGGAAATTCCCAGGTGGCTGGATGAAACGTGAGGGTCGTCCATCAACCGATGCGACCTTGACAGCTCGTTTGATTGACCGTCCGATTCGCCCAATGTTTGCGGAAGGCTTCCGAAATGAAGTCCAAGTCATCAACACAGTCCTTTCTTACGATCCAGACGCTTCAGCTCCAATGGCAGCTATGTTTGGTTCTTCATTGGCATTAGCAATCTCAGACATTCCTTTCAACGGTCCAATCGCAGGTGTGCAGGTTGGTTATGTCAATGGTGAACTCATCATCAACCCTGACAAGGCTCAAATGGAAGAGTCTCTTTTGGATCTGACAGTAGCTGGTAACAAGGACGCCATCAACATGGTAGAGTCTGGCGCCAAAGAATTGTCAGAAGACATCATGTTGGAAGCTCTTTTGAAAGGTCATGCGGCCATTCAAGAACTCCTTGACTTCCAAAATCAAATCGTGGCAGCAGTCGGCAAGGAAAAGGCAGATGTCGAGCTTCTTCAAGTAGACCCAGAATTGCAGGCTGAGATTGTCGCAGCTTACAATGACGATTTGAAAAAAGCGGTGCAGGTAGAAGAAAAATTGGCCCGTGAAGATGCGACCAATGCCGTTCGTGAAACCGTCATCGCAGCCTACGAAGAAAAATACGCTGAACACGAAGAATTCGACCGCATCATGCGAGATGTCCATGAAATCTTGGAACTCATGGAGCACGCAGAAGTTCGTCGTTTGATTACAGAAGACAAGGTTCGCCCAGACGGTCGCCGTGTCGATGAGATTCGTCCCTTGGATGCAGAAGTAGATTTCTTGCCAAACGTTCACGGTTCAGGTCTCTTTACCCGTGGTCAAACGCAAGCTCTTTCTGTCTTGACCTTGGCACCAATGGGTGAAACTCAAATCATCGACGGTTTGGATGATGAGTACAAGAAACGCTTCTTGCACCACTATAACTTCCCACAATATTCAGTTGGTTCAACTGGTCGTTACGGTGCACCAGGTCGTCGTGAGATTGGTCACGGGGCCCTTGGTGAGCGTGCCCTTGAGCAAGTCTTGCCAAGCCTAGAAGACTTCCCTTATGCTATCCGCTTGGTAGCAGAAGTCTTGGAATCAAACGGTTCTTCCTCACAGGCTTCTATCACAGCTGGTACCCTTGCCCTCATGGCAGGTGGTGTGCCAATCAAGGCACCAGTTGCAGGGATTGCCATGGGTCTGATTTCAGACGGTACCAACTACACCGTCTTGACCGATATTCAAGGTCTTGAGGATCACTTCGGCGACATGGACTTCAAGGTAGCTGGTACCCGTGATGGTATCACAGCTCTTCAGATGGACATCAAGATTGACGGGATCACACCGCAAATCTTGGAAGAAGCCTTGGCACAGGCTAAGAAGGCACGCTTTGAAATCCTTGATGTCATCGAAGCAACTATCCCAGAAGTTCGTCCTGACTTGGCACCAACTGCACCGAAGATTGACACGATTAAGATTGATGTAGATAAGATCAAGATTGTCATCGGTAAGGGTGGCGAAACTATTGATAAGATTATTGCAGAAACTGGCGTGAAAATCGATATTGACGAAGACGGTCTTGTAGCTATCTTCTCACCAGATCGCGATGCGATTGAACGGACCAAGGAAATCATTGCAGGTCTTGTTCGTGAAGCAAAAGTGGACGAAGTCTTCCAGGCAAAAGTGGTTCGTTTGGAGAAATTCGGTGCCTTTGTCAACCTCTTTGACAAGACAGACGCCCTCGTCCACGTTTCTGAAATGGCTTGGACCCGTGTCAATAAACCAGAAGACCTAGTTGAAATCGGCGATATTGTTGATGTCAAAGTTATCAAGATTGATGATAAAGGACGTATTGACGCTTCTATGAAGGCCCTTCTTCCAAAACCAGAAGGCTATGTAGAGCCAGAAAAACGCGAGCGTTCAGACAAACCTCGCCGTCCAAGAGACCACAAAGAGAAAAAAGACAACAACTTTGGTGAGTTCAAATTCCACAAGGTTGAAAAGAAATAAGCTGAGTAGACAAGTTCGGTAGCGAGCTTGTCTTTCGCTAGAAGGAGTGACTATGGGTTGGTGGAAGGACACCATTGAGATTGTAAAAGAAAAAGATCCGGCAGCACGGACGACCTTGGAAGTTCTTTTGACCTACCCAGGTGTCAAGGCCTTGGCTGCCCACCGTCTGTCCCACTGGATGTGGAAAAAAGGTTTTAAATTACTAGCTAGGATGCACAGCCAATTTTGGCGCTTTTGGACCAATATTGAAATTCATCCAGGTGCCGAGATTGCTTCGGGAGTCTTCATTGACCACGGAGCTGGTTTGGTTATCGGAGAAACCGCCATTATTGAATCAGGTGTCATGCTTTACCACGGGGTGACGCTTGGTGGTACGGGTAAGGATTGTGGCAAACGCCACCCGACTGTGCGAAAAGGGGCTCTGGTTTCTGCCCACGCCCAAGTCATTGGCCCTATTGAGATTGGGGAAAATGCTAAAGTGGGTGCAGCTGCCGTTGTCCTAGCCGATGTTCCAGCAGATGTGACAGTGGTCGGTATGCCTGCCAAAATCGTACGTGTGCATGGTCAAAAAGATGAGAAGGTCATTCATGACATGGAAGGTGGTCGTGAACACTACACGACTAAGCTTGCGGAATTACGAGAAGCTAGCCACCATTCGTCGCATTTGTAGGAAAGCTACATATGGTAAGTCCTATGTGAGTTAGCCATAGAGAGGAAAAATAAGCATGATAACAGCAACTAATGTTCTAAATTCCCAGCAGTTGTCCGCAGCAAAAACCCTGATAAGCACTATACAATCGCATGACGGGACCTATCGTGCCCCTTACCTGTCAAATATGCTCAACTTTGACCCTGAAATGCCAGCTTTTTTCTTGGCCTATCAAGACCAAAAGTTGGTGGGGCTCTTGACTGTGTATGCCGATGATGAGGATGTGGAGCTTGCGATTATCGTGCACTCAGACTACCGCAGACAGGGTCTGGCACGCAAGCTCTATGATTGCTACCAGATGAAGACGGCTAACTATCCTATCGCTAGTGTGACTTTTCAGACCGAACGTGTCTTTCTGGACAAGCACCCAGACCTTGCGACAGCATGGAACTTGGTAGAAGATACGGATACTGAGACATGGTTGGGTCGTGAACGAGTGCCTTATCAGCTCTCACAACAGGCTGAACTCACAGTAAGCTTGGCACAGGCTCACCATGCAGACGACATTGCGTGTTTTCAGACAAAGGTCTTTGATAGCGACTATGAGGTGGCTCTTCGTTACGCACATGAGGCTATCGCTGATGCGGACAGCTTACTTTACCTTTTGGAAAATAGCGGAGCGGTTATAGGCTCTTGCACTGTAGATATATCGTCCGATGATAACTATCTTTACGGTTTAGCTATCGCCCCAGACCAGTAACAAAAAGGTTACGGCACTTACTTAGTCAAAGCTGTCATCAATGACCTTATCAGGAAAAACGACAAACCTTTTCAAATCGCCGTCGAAGATGACAACCTCATCGCTAAGCGGCTATATGAAAATATCGGTTTTACAAAGTAGACACAAGTGGTCTACTTAGACCCGAAAGAAGGTTGATATGATACTAGAAGAATTTGAAAATACCTCTGCAGTCATTGAACCAACGGACAAGGCCATTCGTGGTGGTGGAGAGGTATGTGAGACCATGATTTTCTCTTTCAATGGGGAAATCGTAGACCGTGTCCGTCAGTTACCTGAGAGCAGAGAAGGTGGCTACTTAGAAAGCATTAATGGTCGTCATCCTTGGTATATTTTGGAAAGAGATGGACTGAAGGTTGCGGTCATGTTGGCAGTAATCGGTGCTCCCATGGCGGTTGGTCACTTGGAGGAACTGAAAGCCTGTGGCTTTGAGAATTTTATCGTTCTGGGTTCTTGTGGGGTGCTGGATAAGTCGCTTGCTGCGGATAAGATTATTCTTCCTAGCTCTGCCCTGCGGGACGAGGGAACTAGTTACCACTACGCTCCTGCCAGCGATGAAATCAGCTATGACCCTGCTCTGCTATTAACCATGGAAAAGGCCTTGGACCAAGCGGGAATTGAGCACGTGCGGGCCAAGACCTGGACGACGGATGCTTTTTATCGGGAAACGGCTGCCAAGGTCAAGCGTCGCCTAGCCGCTGGTGCCATGGTGGTCGATATGGAAGCTTCTGCTATCATGGCCTGGGCAAACTTTCGTCAGGCTAAGGTCTATCAGTTTTTCTACACGGCAGACTATGTGGACCACCACAAGAACGAGTGGGATACCCGTCGGGAAGAACGGACGGCTGATAGTATGACCTTCTTTGAAGTGGCCATGGCGATTGCAAGAAAATTAGAAAGTAGATCATGTTAAAAAAATTAGTAAGACAAAACTGGCCTTATGTGTTGACCGCCATTGCTGGGATAATCATGTCTATCCTTAAATTTTCCCAAGGAAGCTGGCAGGTAGGGATGATTTGGTTGGCCGCGACAGCTTATTGGCTAGTAAAATTGTATCAAAAGTATCAAGTCCTAAAGAATACTCAGAAGTAATGGAGAAACTATGATTAAAATTTACGATACCATGACTCGCAGTCTGCGTGACTTTGTGCCCTTGGAAGAGGGGAAGGTCAAGATGTATGTTTGCGGTCCGACGGTTTACAACTATATCCATATCGGAAATGCCCGTAGCGTTGTGGCTTTTGATACTATCCGCCGCTATTTTGAATACCGTGGCTATGATGTGACCTACATTTCAAACTTTACGGATGTGGATGACAAAATTATCAAAGCTGCTAATGAAGCTGGCATGACAACCAAAGAACTGTCTGATAAGTTTATCGCAGCCTTCAAGGAAGATGTGGCAAAGTTAGGTGTTAAACCAGCTACTAAAAACCCTCGGGTTATCGACTATATGGATGAAATCATTGAGTTTGTGCAGGTCTTGATTGACAAGGGTTACGCCTATGAAGCTTCTGGCGATGTTTATTTCCGTGTGGAAAAGGCTGAAAACTATGCTCGTTTGGCCAACAAAACCCTATCTGACTTAGAGGCTGGTGCTTCTGGTCGGGTTGAGGGAGAAGGTCAACTCAAAGAACATCCTTTCGACTTTGCCCTGTGGAAAACTGCCAAGCCAGGCGAAGTTTCTTGGGAAAGTCCTTGGGGAGCGGGTCGTCCAGGTTGGCATATCGAGTGTTCGGTCATGGCGACAGAGATTTTGGGAGCTACCATTGACATTCACGGTGGGGGTGCGGACTTGGAATTTCCTCACCATACCAATGAGATTGCCCAGTCTGAGTGCAAGACAGGTCAAACCTTTGCCAACTACTGGATGCACAATGCCATGCTCAATATCAATGATGAGAAGATGTCCAAGTCCTTGGGCAATTTCCTGACAGCACATGATATGTTGGAACAAATTGACGGTCAGGTCTTGCGCTTCTTCCTATCGACCCAGCACTACCGCCGTCCACTTAACTATACTGAGAAGGCTATTTCAGATGCGGAAATCAATCTCAAATATCTGAAAAACACTTATACACAACCTGTGCAAAAATCTGTGGATAAGTCGGCTCTTGAATTACATCTGGCGGCCTTTGAAGCGGCAATGGATGATGATTTCAATGCGGCAAATGGGATTACGGCTATCTTTGACTTTGCCAAGTGGATCAACTCAGGCAACTACGATGAAACTGTAAAAGAAGCCTTCGGCAAGATGCTCGCCGTCTTCGGTATTGTCTTTGAAGAAGAAGTCTTGGACAGCGACATTGAAGCCTTGATAGCAGAACGTCAAGCAGCGCGTGCCAATCGGGACTTTGCGACGGCTGACCGTATTCGTGATCAATTGGCAGCCCAGGGCATCAAGCTCTTGGATACCAAGGATGGTGTGAGGTGGACACGTGACTAAGGCAGTAGATGTCAATCTCATCAATGGAATTGCCCTGGCTTTTGAAGGGGATGCTGTCTATTCCATGTATGTCAGACGTCACTTGATTTTCAAGGGGCTGACCAAGCCCAATCAATTGCACGGAGAGGCTAACAAATACGTATCGGCCAAGGCTCAGGCAGGCCTGATTTCTGCCCTCTTAGAAGCTCAACTATTGACCGAAAAAGAGGAAGAAATCTACAAGCGGGGAAGGAATAGCCATAGCCACACCAAGGCCAAGAATGCAGACGTGGTCACCTATCGGATGTCCACAGGCTTTGAGGCGGTTTTGGGCTATTTGCACATGACCGAGCAGATGGAACGTCTGAATGAGCTGGTGGGCTGGTGTATTGAGTATATTGACTCCAAACAATAAGAATTTGACATAAGGAATCTAGGAGGCCAGATGACCAGTAAGGATCAATTACAGCAACTATTTCCAAAGGGAAGAATTTCTACTAGTAGGAGTGAGAGTGAAGAACTCCAACTTCCGCTATCAGAAGGCGTCTGGTTTACCCTATCAAAAGAGGATTTGACAGAGCGCGAATTGGGGTTGGTGGAGCTGTTACTTGGGGAATTAACTCAGGAATCTCAGCATCCTTGGGCTCACTATTTTCATGGAACAGGGCCGATTCCCCAAGAGTTGACAACGCTCCAAGTCATTCATGCCCATATCTGGACGGTATCGGATGAGGATGGTAGACAGGCATGGCTCGATATGATGACCAAGCTCTTGCCTAATCTCAAAGCCTATTACACGACAAATGGCCACGATTATACATTTGTTTTGGAACAATCTACCCTATTTGATGTTCGGGAGATTCTAGGGGACACTCTTTCTGCCATGGAATTTGATTTCGGTCTCAGGATGACCTTGTTCCTTGGACAAATGTGGCCTGAAAAAGTAGTTGGATTATGGCCGAAACTTGTAATGGCAGAACAGTCCATCTTTGCCAACTGGAGGACTCACCACCATCAATCGAATTTGCTCACCTTTAGCCAATTGTATCTGTGGGCAGGCCAGCTTTACCCAGTTTTGAAGGAGGGCTTGGCACCCTTGATTGTCCACCAACAGCTGGAAAAGGAAATTCTAGCCCTCTGGCAAGAAGGTGCAGTCTTAACAAAGGCGGCTCAGTCCCTCTACATCCATCGGAATACCCTACAGTATCGTTTGGATAAGTGGTATGATTGGACTGGCTTGCAGCTAAAGGATCTGACGGATTTAGCTGTATGCTATATGGTTATTGTAGATATGAATCTTTGATGGGAACATGGGATGAGAAAAGCAATTGTTTTAGCGACAGATAAAAACTACTTAGAGAAGGCTTTAGTCACCATAAAATCAATTTCCGTCTATAATCGTGATATCGATTTTTACCTCTTTCACCAAGGAGATGTTCCTGTTGAATGGGTTCGTACGGTCAATAAGCATTTGGCACACCTAGGCTCAAGCCTAAAACACGTCTTTATTTCTGATGAAACGGTCAATGCCTTCCACTCCTTTTTACCCTCAAGTTCCTGGTTACGGTTTTTTATTCCACAGTTTGTGACAGAATCGAAAGCCCTCTATCTTGATTCGGATATTATTGTTAATGGGTCTTTAGATGCCTTGTTTGCGCTTGATTTGGAGGATAAATTTTTGGCTGCAGTCGAGGATCCGAATGTGAATGAAGGTGGTAATTTTAATTCAGGTGTCTTATTGCTAAACCTAGACTTATGGCGTCGAAAAGGTTTGACCAACACCCTCTTGAAAGTTGCGGCTATTAAGAGCTCCTCGGTTAGAAATGGCGATCAGAGTATTTTAAATCTCGTTGCCGTAAACCAATGGCTACCTTTGGATAAGCAGTACAACTATCAGACCTACGATGTGGTCAGTCGGTATGACCACAGGGTCTATCTTTATGAAGATATAGGTTCTTGGACGCCCCTCATTATTCATTTTTTGACTGCTGATAAGCCTTGGAATGAATACAGTGTTGCTCGGTTTAGGGAGCTTTGGTGGTATTACGCCGGCTTGGAGTTTAGTTCCTTGGACGGAAGAAGAAGTCAAGCGGTTTCTTTTGAGGAGGCCTTAGATGCACTGACAGGTCCGAACAAGCACGCTTTTCTATTGACGGAAACCGATCAATTAGAGCACATTGACTATCTAGTTTCAAACTTGCCTGGTATCCAATTTCATATTGCTGCCTATACAATGGTTTCGTCACGACTGAAATCGCTGATGAATTATGACAATGTCCAGGTCTATCCTGAAATAATTGATGCTAGAGTAGACAAACTTTTAGATTATTGTGATTGTTACTTAGATATCAACCACTATGCAGAGGTCAAAGGAATTATTTCCAAAGCAAGAGATAGGGGAAAGCTAGTCCTTGCATTCGAGAACACAGCCCATCATCCAGAACTTGCTTCCGAGGTCTTCTCTCCTCATCATCCGGAAAAAATGTTAGACTTTCTAAAAATGACATTCTTGAATCAATAAGGTCTTTTGTGCAACTTGTACAAAAGATTTTTTTATTTTTGTTCACATTGACAGAGAAAAATAAAGCGTTTTCATTTATAATAAAACCATCAAAGAAAGCGAGGATTGAACATGGTTCAATTGAATTTAAAAAATATCTACAAAAAATACCCAAATAGCGAGCATTACTCAGTTGAAGACTTCAACTTGGACATCAAGGACAAGGAGTTTATCGTATTCGTAGGTCCTTCAGGATGTGGTAAGTCCACAACTCTTCGTATGATTGCTGGTTTGGAAGATATCACAGAAGGGGAAGCTTACATCGACGGCGTGTTGATGAACGATGTTGCTCCAAAAGACCGTGACATTGCCATGGTATTCCAGAACTATGCCCTCTACCCACACATGACTGTATTTGACAACATGGCTTTCGGTTTGAAATTGCGTAAATACAGCAAGGATGAAATCAAGAAACGTGTGGAAGAAGCTGCACAAATCCTTGGTTTGACAGAATTTTTAGAACGCAAACCAGCTGACCTTTCAGGTGGACAACGCCAGCGTGTTGCCATGGGCCGTGCTATTGTTCGTGATGCAAAAGTATTCTTGATGGATGAGCCTTTGTCAAACTTGGATGCCAAATTGCGTGTATCCATGCGTACAGAGATTGCTAAAATCCACCGCCGTATCGGTGCGACAACCATCTACGTAACCCACGACCAAACAGAAGCCATGACTTTGGCTGACCGTATCGTTATCATGTCTGCAACTAAAAACCCAGCAGGTACAGGTACAATCGGTCGTATCGAGCAAATCGGTAGCCCAGAAGAGCTATACAACCGTCCAGCCAACAAGTTTGTTGCTAGCTTCATCGGTAGCCCTGCTATGAACTTCTTCGCAGTAACGCTTCAAGATGGTGTTCTTGTTGGAGATGGCTTCAAAGTGGGTCTTCCAGAAGGTCGTCGCAAGCACTTGGAAGAAAAAGGCTACAATGGTAAGAGCTTCACACTTGGTATTCGTCCAGAAGACATCAAGGCTTCTCAGTTAGAATTGGATACTTACCCTTCTTCTATCGTAGAAGCAGAAGTAGTCGTTTCAGAGCTTCTCGGTGCAGAAACCATGCTTTACTCTAAGGTTGGAAACACTGAATTTGTATCTCGTGTCGATGCGCGTGATTATCACAACCCAGGCGATAAAGTCCGCTTGACCTTCAACCTCAACAAAGCTCATTTCTTCGATGATGCAACAAGCAAGGCCATCGTATAAAATTGTTCATAAAACACCTGACCGTCAGATGAAAATCTGGCGGTTTTTATAATAATATATAATTGCTTGTTTTTTAGGGTTTTATTTCGTATAATAAGTGTAGATAAATCATATAGAGGAGGTACCCATGAAAATACTACTGAAAAAAATTCGGATAACGGCTCTTTATATTTTGCTTTACAACCTTATTTTGATTATATGCATTTGGATGGGGAAGGTATCCACCAAGGAGGAATTCATCATTGCTGTCGCAGGGAATGCGGTCATGATGGGGCTGTCTTTCTTGCATTTGCACAACCAAGTATCGTCATTTAGTTTATCTTTTATTACGTCGTTAACTCACCTTGCCTAACTCCAGTTATACCTGCGGCTCGTTGCCTAGTACTAAAAGTAAACTAAAAGACTATATCAGATGAATTTCATGGAAAAGTAGAAGAACCGTCGGTTTAAACTGACGGTTTCTTTTCTTATGTTAGTAATGGTAGTAGGTAGGTCATTGTTCCGAATTCGAATAAAATGTAGATTCCTAATATGATAAAAATGGTTGGAAGAATCATTTTTTCATATTTTTCTATGAATTCAGAAATGCTATGGAGACTTCCAAATTTTTCTGCTAGGTAGCAAATGGCGAATGTCTCTAGCAAGATCAGGCCAGCAGTTAAGAGTGTTTCTAAGGTACTTAGAGTTGTAAAATAAGGGGTAAATATTCCTAAATTATCTACTCCCGATGCCAATAAAATAAAAATGATAGATAGTAGTCCGATTTTGCTATCAGGAATTTCTGTCTCTTCTTCGTTTTCAAAAAGGATTCTAACCCCTAGTAGAATAGGGACGAAGCCGAGCAGACCAAGGATCCAGTCAGCTAGAAAAACATTGGCAACTTGGCTAAGGATTGAACTTAAGAGAATGAGTATAAAACTAGCAAGTAGTTGTCCAAAATAGATTGTGCGTTTTTCACCTGGTTTTTTTGCCTGTGAAAATAAAAGGAATAAAATTAGGAAATAATCGATACTTGTTGAAATACCAAGAATCAGTGCATAAGTAATAATAGTCATGGTCCCTCCGTATAATATAGTAGTCATAGATATTTATTTACAGAGGCACATCAATTTTGAAAGATAGAAGTAAAAATTGCGATTCATTTTAATTTCCTTTTCTCCCCTCATCTTCATCTTTATAAACTTCATAGAAATCAACCTTGAGGCGAATAAAGGCTTCCATGTCATGTAGGAGTTGGAAGAGGGTGGCTCGGGTTTCAAATTCTTCTCGGGTTTGCGGCAGAGGTCGCTCGCGGAAGGTGGCATGGAAGAGTTCGATGTCCAGGAGCAGTTCCTTAGCGGAGTTTTCTCGGCTTAGTTGCTGGGCTGCTCGCTCGAAGAGGCTGGACAGGATGACATTTTCTCTGCCTTCCAGTAAACACTTGTTGATATTTCCTGCCATGGTCCGCAGGATTTTATTTTGTGCAGCTCGCATTTCAAAGTAATGGACCTGGTAGTTGGTCTGCTGGAAGAGCTGGTTGTGGCGGTCTAGATAGACGACTTTGAGGGCCTCGTCCAAGGTCTTATCCAGCTGCGTAATCAATTCTGCCTCGTTTCGTCCGTCGCCGTTGAGCAGAAAGGCTTCAAAGCGAAGGAGAATCTGCTTGAGTAGGTCTTCGACTTGGTCGTGATAGGCCTCGATTTTCTTTTCTTGCGAGGGCATATAGAGGTTAAACAAGAGTGCAAGTCCTGCGCCAATCAGAAAAAGCGCCAGCTCATTTCCCAAAAAAATCAGCGAAATATCCTGCTCTAGCAAGAGGTGGGTGACGAGGACGGTCGAGGGGGCGATGCCAGCCTCCCAGTTGAATCGGTAGGCCAGAGGGACGTAGAGGGCCAGGTAGATGCCTAGAGTCCAGATGCCAAAGCCAAAGAGGGCGAAGATCAGGACGGCTATGGTCAGGGCCAGGAGGGTAGAAAAGAGGCGGTTGCGGGCCATTTTGAAGCTGGACTTGCGGGTGTCGAGGACGCTGAGAATGGCGATGATACCGGCAGCCGTCGCATAGGACAAGTCTAGAGTGGTCGCTAGGTAAATGGCTAGGACGGTGGCAAATATCAGTTTAATCGTTCGGAGGGAGAGGGACATGGGAACTCCTTTGGTCTTAGTCTTCCTTTTATTGTACCATAAAACCCTCCTAAGGTTAGGAGGGTTGACTTTATACAAACAAAGCCATAATTCCAACTACCAAGTAGCAGACCAATTTGTAGCTTTCGTTGATGAGGATGAGGTTAAGAGGGCGTTGCTCAAAGACGTAGTTTTTTAAAGAAGCAAGTACCGCAATCACGCCCATGCCGCCAGCTGCGTGGAGTGGTGAAACACCAAGGGTCTTGATGAAGAAAATCGCCACAACAGCAGTCAAAACTTCAATCGCTAAGGAAATCATCATTTCCTTCTGGCCATTTTTGCCAGCCTGACGGTCAGCTTCTACCTTGGCCATGTCAATGCCAGAGGCTTCAATCCAAGCATCACGGAAAATCAAACCATACCACAAACCACCAATAGCAAAGGCAATCAGCCCTGCCACAATTCCCAAAATAAGTGTCATACGTTCTCCTTTTTGCGTCCGTTTGTACGGATAAATAATAGATAACAGAATACCATGGTTTGGTAAGGAGGTCAAGTTTTTCAGCTGTGATATAGTGAGTGCCTATTTTCAGTCAACCTATGCTATAATACTCTTATGGAACAAAATGATATCGTATATGGCGTACATGCTGTAGTGGAGAGTTTGGAGGCCAACACCGGCAACAAACTCTACATTCAGGATGATTTGCGCGGAAAAAATGTAGAAAAAATCAAGGCGCTGGCAGCAGAGAAGAAGGTGTCGATTTCTTGGACGCCCAAGAAGACCCTGTCCGACATGACAGAAGGTGCCGTCCACCAAGGATTTGTCCTGCGGGTCTCTGAGTTCGCTTATGCGGACCTATCGGTGATTTTGGAAAAGGCAGAGCAGGAAGATAATCCCCTCATTCTCATCTTGGACGGTCTGACAGATCCCCACAACTTTGGCTCGATTTTACGGACTGCAGATGCCACACAGGTAGCAGGCATCATCATTCCCAAGCACCGAGCAGTTGGCGTGACCCCAGTTGTGGCAAAGACTTCCACAGGTGCGGTGGCCCATGTCCCAATCGCCCGAGTGACCAATCTCAGCCAAACCCTAGATAAGCTTAAGGAGGCTGGTTTCTGGGTATTTGGCACGGATATGAACGGAACCCCAAGCCACAAGTGGAATACGGCTGGAAAACTAGCCCTCATTATCGGCAACGAAGGCAAGGGCATCTCCAGCAATATCAAAAAGCAGGTGGATGAGATGATTACCATTCCTATGAAGGGCCATGTCCAATCTCTCAATGCCAGCGTGGCAGCCGCTGTGCTTATGTATGAAGTATTTCGGAAGAAAATCTAAATGAGAGCAAAAGTTCTCATTGTAGATGGCTACAACATGATTGCCTTTTGGCAGTCCACCAAGCAGGATTTTAAAAAGGGAGACTTGGATGCGGCCAGAACGACCTTGCTTCGCACCTTGTCTCACTACGCAGCCTTTGAACAGATCGAGGTGATCTGTGTCTTTGATGCCCACCATGTGCCAGGTCTTCGCCAGCAGTATGACGAATTCAAAGTGTCGGTCATTTTTACAGAGGAGGAAGAGACGGCAGATAGTTATATCGAACAGCTCAGCGCCCAGCTCAATAGTGACCGCCGCAAGCGGGTTTCCGTCGCAACCAGCGACCTCAATGAACAGTGGGTGGTTTTCTCCCAAGGCGCTTTACGGGTTTCGGCACGTGAGTTGGAGGAGAGAACCAAGGTCATCAAAAAGGACTTGGACAAGTTTGTGGACCAGGTTGAACTCTATACTCCACGGCTCAATCCCTGGTCAGATGGGAATTTTCAAGCTTTAAAAGAAATGATTGAGGAAATGAAAGAGTGACATTTACAATCGTTACCGATTCGACATCGGATTTGCCAATCAGTTGGGTCCAAGAAAATGATGTGACCGTGCTTGGTTTGACCATTAACCTAGACGGCGTAACCTATGAAACAGTCGGTGAAAACCGCTTGACCTCAGCGGATCTGCTGGATAAAATGGCGACTGGAGGCCTTCCGACAACTAGTCAAGTCAACGTTGGTCAGTTTGAGGAAGTCTTTGAGGCTGCAGCCAAGGAAGGTCAAGAAGTGCTTTATCTCGCCTTTTCATCTGCTCTTTCAGGAACCTATCAGAGCGGAACCATTGCACGCGATATGGTCTTGGACAACTATCCACAAGCCCATATCGAGATTGTCGATACCAAGGCGGCTTCTATCGGTGAAGGCTACTTGGTCATGCAGGCGACTCAAGCGCGTGCTGCGGGTAAGACTTTGGCAGAAACCGAGGCACTTATTGAGGAACTGGTGCCTCGCTTGCGGACCTACCTCTTGGTCGATGACTTTAACCACCTGGTGCGTGGGGGTCGCTTGTCCAAGGCAGCTGCCCTCATTGGTGGTCTAGTCAATATCAAACCTCTCCTTGCGCTCAATGCGGAAGGAAGGTTAGAAGCGATTGCCAAAATCCGTGGTCGCAAAAAAGGAATCAAGGAAATGTTGAACCTGACCTTGGATAATTTGGACCATTCTACGGTTATGGTGGCCTATACAGGTGATATTGAGGCGGCTGAAGCGATTAAGGCAACCTTGTTGGAAGATGGCCGTGTCAGCGAGGTTCTTTTGACTGAGTTGGGCCCGATTATTACCACCCATACAGGAACAGGGGCATTAGCCATTATTTCTATCAATAAAGAAGAGAGATAATCTCTTCAGATTGCAGACAAACATCGTTTTGGTGTTTGTCTTTTTTACTGTTTTTAGGGAAAAATAGCTGTTTTGGTGCTTAAACCACCTCATCTGGACAAAATAAAAAGGCCTTCTTGCCATCCTTTTAACTAGTTTTTTGAGATTTAAGCACGCCAAAGTCAGTCCAATCTTATCCTCCATTTTGGACC
>NZ_POPB01000255.1 GCF_002964045.1 Streptococcus suis
TTTCTAAAGGATAAAGACAAGGTTTTAAACGCTATGGAATTGCCTTATTCCAACGCCAAACTGGAAGCTACCAATAATCTCATCAAAGTCATTAAAAGAAATGCCTTTGGTTTTAGGAACTTTGAAAACTTTAGAAAACGGATTTTGATTGCCTTGAACATAAAGAAAGAGAGAACCAATTTCGTCCTCTCTAGGTGTTAGCTTTTCATCTACCCACTACAGTTGACAAAGAGCCCTTTAAAGTATATCAAATTGTATGCAAAATTAAAACGCCTGCTTACGAAATTATTCTAACCTAGAGTAATTTCGTAAACAAGCGTCCAGACAATATGATGAGTGTTACCGCTGGAAAATATCCAGCGGCAGACCAGAGCTAGACTAAGAATTCAAAAGGAATCCCATCATCATAACACTCAACAAAATTGATGATCTTATACAAGTTCGATAATTGCCATTGGGGCAGCATCACCACGACGTGGTTCAGTTTTGAGGATACGAGTATATCCACCATTGCGTTCTGCATAACGAGGAGCAATCTCTGAGAACAATTTTTGAAGAGCTGTAGTAGCAGTGTACTTATCAGTAGCTTCATCATAGTTTTCAGATGCGATTTCGTTACGAACAAATGCAGCAGCTTGACGACGTGCGTGCAAGTCACCACGTTTACCAAGTGTGATCATTTTTTCAACTGTTTTACGGATTTCTTTAGCACGAGCTTCAGTTGTAACGATTGATTCGTTGATCAAAAGGTCAGTTGTCAAATCGCGCAACATTGCTTTACGTTGTGAGCTAGTGCGTCCTAGTTTACGGTATGCCATGATTTCCTCCTATATTATTTATCTTTTTTCAATCCTAGACCTAAGTCAGCCAATTTTACTTTGACCTCTTCGAGACTCTTACGTCCAAGATTACGCACTTTCATCATTTCTGGCTCAGTTTTCTCTGTCAAATCAAACACAGTATTAATACCTGCACGTTTCAAACAGTTATATGAGCGAACAGAAAGGTCCAATTCTTCAATTGTACGATCAAGCATACGATCGTCAGATGTAACTTCAGTTTCTTTCATAACTTCTGCTGATTTTGCAACCTCAGTCAAGTCTGTAAATAGACCCAAGTGCTCCATCAAAATACGAGCAGAAAGACCTAAAGCATCTTCCGGAATAATCGTGCCATTCGTGTTGATTTCAAGTGTCAGTTTGTCAAAACCATCGTTGCTACCAACTCGAGCTGGCTCAACTTGATAATTGACTTTTTTCACCGGCGTGTAGATAGAATCTACAGCAAGTGTTCCCACAGATGCATCATCCTTTTTATTGCCCTCAGCAGGTACATAGCCACGACCTGAATTTACAGTCAGAACAGCTTTAAATGTTGCTCCATCAGCAATAGTAAATAGATAATGGTCAGGGTTTACAATTTCAATGTCACTATCTGTAAGAATATCTCCCGCTGTAACTTCAGCTGGACCTACCACATCAAGTTCAATCGTCTTTTCGTCTTCGACATAAGATTTTACAGCAATGCCTTTGATGTTAAGAATAATTTGCATAACATCTTCACGAACACCTGGAACTGTGTCGAATTCGTGGAGTACACCATCAATCTTGATTGATGTTACTGCAGCACCTGGAAGTGAAGCAAGAAGTACACGACGAAGAGAGTTACCAAGAGTTGTTCCGTAACCGCGTTCTAACGGTTCGACAACAAATCTGCCGTAATCTTTATTTTCATCAATTTTTGTTATTGTTGGTTTTTCAAACTCAATCATTTCTTACTCCCTCTTAAACGAAAAGCTGTGTATGGAATGTATGATTATACACGGCGACGTTTTGGAGGACGAGCACCATTGTGTGGTACAGGAGTCACATCACGAATTGCTGTTACTTCAAGACCAGCGGCAGCAAGAGCGCGGATAGCAGACTCACGACCTGAACCTGGGCCTTTAACGGTAACTTCAACTGTTTTAAGACCGTGTTCTTGTGAAGATTTAGCAGCAGCTTCAGCAGCCATTTGAGCAGCAAATGGTGTAGATTTACGAGAACCTTTGAAACCAAGAGCACCAGCTGATGACCAAGCAATAGCGTTACCATGCACATCAGTAATCATAACAATAGTGTTATTAAATGTTGCGTGAATATGAGCAATACCAGATTCGATATTCTTTTTCACACGACGTTTACGTGTTGGTTTAGCCAATTTTTCTACCTCCTATATTATTTTTTCTTACCTGCAATCGCAACAGCTTTACCTTTACGAGTGCGGGCATTGTTTTTAGTGTTTTGTCCACGGACAGGAAGTCCACGACGGTGACGGATACCACGGTATGAACCGATTTCCATCAAACGTTTGATGTTCAAGTTAACTTCACGACGGAGGTCACCTTCAACTTTGATTGCATCAACTTCACGACGGATAGCATCTTCTTGATCAGATGTCAAGTCTTTTACACGAACATCTTCTGAAATACCTGCAGCAGCAAGAATCTTCTTAGAAGTTGCGAGACCGATACCGTAAACATAAGTCAATGAAATAACTACACGTTTGTCATTTGGAATGTCAACTCCAGCAATACGAGCCATGTTTTCTCCTTTCTATATTTTAACCTTGACGTTGCTTGTGTTTAGGGTTTGCTGGGCAAATCACCATAACACGACCATTACGACGAATTACTTTACAGTATTCGCAAATTGGTTTGACCGATGGTCTTACTTTCATGTTTAATCCCTCCAAGTATTTCGACTATTTAAAGCGGTATGTGATACGTCCACGTGTCAAGTCGTATGGACTAAGCTCAACAGTTACGCGGTCACCGACCAAAATACGAATGTAGTTCTTACGGATTTTACCAGAAACAGTTGCAAGGACTTGGTGTCCGTTTTCCAACTCAACAGTAAACATAGCATTTGGCATTGTATCGACTACTTTGCCTTCAATTTCAATCACATCTTCTTTTGCCATGCAAAAGTATCCCCTCTCTAAATATCGATTTGATGCCCTCTGTACACAGAGGTAACAATTATAAGTCAGACTAGGCTAGTTTATCATTTTTTTAATTAAAATGCAAGCCATATCTATTAAGTTTATTGCAATTTTGATAGAACATCATCAATTGCTTGGAAAACAAGTTCGATATCCTGATCACCTTCGATATCGTGAACCAAACCTTTGGCACGATAGTGGTCAATAATCGGTTGACCTTGTGCAATGTTCACTTCTAAACGGCGTTTGACAGATTCTGGCTTATCGTCTTCTCGTTGGTAGAAATCTTCCTCCTTGTAATCCCCTACTGGTGGATTAAATACCTTATGGAATGTTTCACCTGTTTCCTTATGTATGATACGACCACTTAAGCGTTCAATTAATTTGGATGGATCGATTTCAATATTGATAACCCCTTGCAACTCGATACCAAGCTCTGCTAAGTTAGCATCTAGTGCATGGGCTTGCTCGATAGTACGTGGATAACCGTCCAACAAGAAACCTTTTTCTTTGATATCATCTTGAACTAACCGTTCTTTAACAATACCATTGGTCACTTCATCAGGTACTAAATCACCCTTGTCAATATAAGACTTGGCCAATACACCCATCTCAGTTTGATTAGCCATTGCCGCACGGAACATATCACCCGTAGAAATGTGAGCAACATTAAATTTCTCAACAATCTTAGCCGCTTGTGTTCCTTTACCAGCACCTGGTAAACCCATAATTAAAAGATTCATGACAAACTCCTTATTTTGTTTTCACATAAATTTGCCACTATTGACAAACTTATCTAAAAACAAAATAGAAGGTTGACTAGGTCAACCTATATTCTATTCTGTAATATCCAAGAATCCTACATATTTTCTCTTAAGAAGGTAACCTTCCAACTGCTTAATCCCTTCGATACTTGTTGAGATAACGATGATCAAACTCGTACCAAGGAATGCAATGTTTGAGGATAGCCCAAAGAGATTCTGTGCAAGAATTGGTAGAAGTGCGACAAAACTTAGGAATAGAGCACCAACTACAGCTAATCTAGTTAAAAGTTTAGATAGGTACTGCTCTGTACCGTTACCCGGGCGTACACCATGGATATAAGCTGCACTCTTTTGCAGACTCTCTGCTGTCTTTTCTGGATTGACTTGAACGAATGTGTAGAAGAATGTAAAGGCGATAATCAAGCCTGCATACACAATCATTCCCTTAACTGTCGAATAATCAAAATATTCTTGTACAGCTAAAAGCCATCCAGCACTTCTGTTTTGACTGGCAAAATATTGAATCAGCGATGTCGGAACTGCTGTAATAGATCCTGCAAAAATAACTGGAATAACTCCGGCTGGATTCAATTTTAACGGCAAATATGAACTAGATGGTGCGCCTTGTGCACGTTTTGTATATTGAATCGGTAGTTTATACTCTGCTTGTTGAACAAAGGTTGTAAAGTAAATTACAAAAAAGATTAATACAACTAAAGCAGCAACGTAAATTGCAGATTGTCCTAAACGACTCGACTCAATGTTCACAAAACGATCAATGTAGATTTCATAAAATGTGCCAGGTAAGGATGAAATGATACCCGCGAAGATGATCATTGATGTACCATTACCATAACCTTTGTCAGAAATTTGCTCACCTAACCAAGTTACAATAACAGAACCAGTTGTTAGAATTGAACCAATTAATAAATATGTCTGCCAATTCAATGGCATATTGGTTAATTTAGCACCTGATAAAGCATTAAAACCTGCTGTAATACCAATTGATTGCACAAATGCCAATACTAAGGAAATATAACGCGTTGCTTGATTTAGTTTTCGACGACCAACTTCACCTTGTCGACTCCATTCCACAAACTTAGGCAAAATATCCATTTGCAAAAGTTGAACGATAATCGATGCAGTAATGTAGGGGCTGACACCTAATGCAAAAACCGAAAAATTTCTCATTGCATTTCCGGAAACCAAACTGAGCATGTTTAAAAACGGAACATTTGATAAAGCTTCTAAGCTTTTCGCGTTAACTCCAGGTACTGTGATATGGGTTCCTACTCGGAAGATAAAAAGGATAAAAATAGTAAATAGAATTTTACTACGTACTAACTTTACCTTTAATGCATCTTTTAAAAGTTTAAAAAACATAGGCTGTCACCTCTTAGATGACTTCTACTGAGCCACCTTTAGAAGTGATTGCTTCTTCAGCTGATTTAGAGAATTTAGCAGCTTTAACTGTCAATTTCTTCGTCAATTCGCCGTTACCAAGGATTTTAACACCTGATTTTTCAGCTTTAACGATTCCAGCTTCGATAAGTACAACTGGTGTTACTTCTGCACCATCTTCAAAAGCGTTCAATTGATCAAGGTTAACGATTGCGTACTCTTTAGCGTTGATGTTTGTGAAACCACGTTTTGGAAGACGACGGAACAATGGAGTTTGTCCACCCTCAAAACCTGGACGTACACCGCCACCGCTACGAGCTTTTTGACCTTTTTGACCACGGCCAGAAGTTTTACCGTTACCTGATGAAGTACCACGACCTACACGGTTGCGGACTTTACGAGAACCTGTTGCAGGTTGCAATTCATGAAGTTTCATTATTATTTTTCTCCTCTTTTATATGCTAGCGCCTGTGGACTACAAGAGTCTTCATCCACAAACTCGCTTCTATTATTAAATTGACTAGAAGTCGCAAAGATTTCTCTATGCGACTTAGTCTATTTGTTAGATTATTTAACTTCTTCTACAGTTACCAAGTGAGAGATAGCGTTAACCATTCCAAGAATAGCTGGGTTATCTTCTTTAACAACTGAAGAGTTCAATTTACCAAGTCCAAGTGCAACAACTGTTTTACGTTGTTCTGGTTTGCGACCGATTGGAGACTTAGTCAAAGTGATTTTAATTTGAGCCATGAGTATCTCCTTTCTTATGCTAAATCAGAAACTGAGATGCCACGAAGTGCAGCCACTTCTTCAGCACGTTTCAATTGTTTCAAACCTTCAACTGTTGCGCGAACGATGTTGATTGGTGTGTTTGAACCAAGTGACTTAGAAGTCACATCTGCGATACCTGCCAATTCGATTACGGCACGAGTTGCACCACCGGCAGCAACCCCAGAACCTTCTGAAGCAGGTTTCAACAATACACGAGCGCCGCCAAATTCTGAGCGAACTTCGTGAGGGATTGTTGTACCAACCATTGGTACTTCAATCATGTTTTTCTTAGCAGATTCAACTGCTTTACGGATAGCTTCTGGTACTTCTTGAGCTTTACCAGTACCGAAACCTACACGACCGTTACGGTCACCAACAACCACAAGAGCTGCAAAACGAAGACGACGTCCACCTTTAACAACTTTTGTAACACGGTTGATGGCTACTACGCGTTCTTCAATTTCAACTGCGTTATCTTTGAATGCCATTTCTTAGTGTCCTCCCTATTAGAATTTCAATCCGTTTTCACGAGCTGATTCAGCCAAAGCTTTCACACGTCCGTGATAGAGATATCCACCGCGGTCAAAGACCACTTCAGAAATACCTTTAGCTACCGCGCGTTCAGCAACGAGTTTACCTACAACAACAGCTTGTTCTGTCTTAGTACCTTTTGAAACTTCTTTATCAAGAGTAGAAGCGCTTGCGAGCGTTACACCCGCTACGTCATCAATCACTTGAGCGTAGATGCCTGTATTAGAACGGAAAATGTTCAAACGTGGGCGAGCAGCAGTTCCAGAGATTTTACCGCGAACGCGACGGTGGCGTTTTTGGCGGATTTTGTTTTTATCTGGTTTTGAAATCACAATATTCACCTCTTAATGTATGATTCTGTTTCTTACGAAACAATTTGAGAAATAGTCAGCCAGGTGGCTAAGCCACCTCAGCAAGCTATTATTTACCTGTTTTACCTTCTTTACGGCGAACGAATTCACCAACGTAGCGGATACCTTTACCTTTGTATGGCTCAGGAGCACGAAGGCTACGGATATAAGCTGCTGTTTGACCAACAACTTCTTTGTTGATACCAGACACGACGATTTGTGTTGGTGTTGGAACTTCAAATGTGATACCTTCTGGTGCAACCACTTCATCTGGATGTGATTTACCAACAGCAAGTGTCAATTTGTTACCAGCCAATTGAGCACGATAACCGACACCACGCATTTCAAGTTCTTTTTTGAAGCCTTCAGAAACACCAACAACCATGTTGTTGAGGTTAGCACGGCTAGTACCGTGAATAGTCTTCATTTCTTTTGAATCGTTTGGACGGTGAAGAGTAACTTCTGTACCTTCCACACGGATTTCAATAGCAGTTGGGAATTCACGAGTCAATTCCCCTTTAGGTCCTTTTACAGTTACCACACCGTTGTTTTGAGCAAGCTCAACACCAGCAGGCAATATAATTACTTTATTACCAATACGTGACATATTTTTTAATTCTCCTGTTAAATTATCAAGCCGTCAAGCGACTAGTTTTCACGGGGTGAACAAGATACAAAGCCGTTAAGCAACTCGAAGAAAAATAGGAAACTCGACTGCTGATGCTTGAGCATCTAAGGAGAGTTTATCTTTTTTCAAAGAGTTGTAGGCGTGTTCAATTAGTGAATCTTGTTCTAGTTTGGTTTTATGATACCTTCAAATCAGATTATTAGATTTGAACCCGAGCTGTGACCTGTGTGAAAAAGATAAATCAAACTTGAATGCAAGTATTCTTCGTTTGATTCCCTATTTTCACTTGGGTCACTACGCTCTTGGTATCATCCAATTACCAAACGTATGCGATAACCTCACCACCAACGTTCTTTTGACGAGCTTGTTTGTCAGTCAAAAGACCTTCTGATGTTGAGATGATTGCGATACCAAGTCCGTTAAGAACTTTTGGAATATCTTCACGTTTTGAGTAAACACGAAGACCTGGTTTTGAAACGCGTTTCAAGTTAGTGATAACTTTTTCACCGTTTGGTCCGTATTTCAAGAATACGCGGATGATGCCTTGTTTGTCATCTTCGATGAATTCAACGTTTTTTACAAAACCTTCATTTTTAAGGATTGTAGCAATACCTTTTTTGATATTTGATGCAGGTACTTCAAGCACTTCGTGTTTTGCTTGGTTAGCGTTACGAATACGTGTCAAAAAATCTGCAATTGGGTCAGTCATAACCATTTGTTGTTTCTCCTCTTACTAGCAGTTTGATTGAATCACTTGCTAGTTAATGATGTCCTTGCGGACAAGTAGTAAGTGTATATATAGAATAAGTTGCTAGTCCTAAGCAAATCTAGGAAGCACTTCGCAGGCAATACTGAGGTATGGCCAGAAGTGCTGACAACGAATTGCAAGGGAATAGCAAGTTATTCCTACCAAGAAGCTTTTGTTACGCCAGGAATTTGTCCAAGGTAAGCCAAGTCGCGGAAGCATACACGGCACAATTTGAATTTGCGGTAAACTGAGTGTGGACGTCCACATTTTTCACAGCGTGTGTAAGCTTGTGTAGAGAACTTAGCTGGGCGTTTGTTCTTAGCGATCATTGATTTTTTAGCCATTTATTCTCTCCCTCTTATTTTGCAAACGGCATACCAAGGCCAGTAAGCAATGCACGTGATTCTTCGTCAGTGTTAGCAGTTGTAACGATAACGATATCCATACCGCGAGTTTTATCAACATCATCGAAGTTGATTTCTGGGAAGATCAATTGCTCTTTCACACCAAGTGTGTAGTTACCACGTCCGTCAAATGACTTAGTTGGTACACCGTGGAAGTCACGTACACGTGGAAGTGAAACTGTAACCAATTTGTCCAAGAACTCATACATACGTTCGCCACGAAGAGTTACTTTCGCACCGATCGCAACACCCTCACGAAGACGGAAGCCGGCGATTGATTTCTTAGCTTTAGTGATAAGTGGTTTTTGACCTGAGATCAAAGCCAATTCTTGAGCAGCTTTCTCAAGGTTTTTAGCGTTAGAAACAGCGTCACCAACACCCATGTTCAAAACGATCTTATCAACTTTTGGCACAGCCATAACTGAAGAATAGTTAAATTGTTCAGTCAAAGCAGGAACTACTTCATTAAGATATTTTTCTTTTAAACGATTTGCCATTATACTTCTCCTTTCCTTCGTGATTAATCAAGCACTTCGCCTGATTTTTTGTTGTAACGAACTTTTTTGCCGTCTACAAACTTGTAACCAACGCGTCCTGCAACACCATTTTTGTCAAGAACTTGAACGTTTGACACATGGATTGGAGCTTCTTTTTCAACGATAGCGCCTTGAGGGTTTTCGCTGTTTGGTTTTTGGTGTTTCTTAACGATGTTAACACCTTCAACAATAACTTTGTTTACTTTTGGAAGTGCTGTTACGACAACTGCTTCAACGCCTTTGTCTTTACCAGCGATTACGCGAACTTTATCGCCTTTTTTTACAAACATTTGATTTCTCCTATGATTTCTTACGCCCTAATGGGCACCCTGTTACTCTGGTGAGATAACAGGGGACTTAGTTTGTTAGATTAAAGTACTTCTGGTGCCAATGAAACGATTTTCATGAAACCGCCATCACGCAATTCGCGTGCCACTGGGCCAAAGATACGAGTTCCGCGAGGGTTTTTGTCTTCACGGATGATAACTGCAGCATTCTCATCGAATTTGATGTATGAACCATCAGCACGACGAGCACCTGTCTTAGTACGAACGATAACGGCTTTAACAACGTCACCTTTTTTAACCGCACCACCAGGAGTAGCTTGTTTTACTGAAGCAACGATGATGTCGCCGATGTTCGCGAATTTACGTCCTGAACCACCAAGAACTTTGATTGTCAAGATTTCACGTGCGCCACTGTTGTCAGCAACTTTCAAACGAGTTTCTGTTTGAATCATGTCAATTTTCTCCTTTCAGGTTGATTAAATGATAACTGCCTCTTCCACAACTTCTACAAGACGGAAACGTTTTGTAGCTGAAAGTGGGCGAGTTTCCATGATACGAACGATATCGCCTTCTTTAGCAACATTGTTTTCATCATGAGCTTTGTACTTTTTAGAGTAGTTAATACGTTTACCATAGACTGGGTGGTTACGTTTAGTTTCAACTACAACTGTGATTGTTTTGTCCATTTTGTCAGATACTACGCGTCCAACAAGAACTTTACGATTATTGCGTTCCATTGAAATTCTCCTTTCCCAATCTATTATTTAGTTTCAGATTGCACAGTTTTGATACGTGCAATTTGTTTCTTCACTTCGTTCAAACGAGCAGTTTGCTCAAGTTGACCAGCAGCAGCTTGGAAACGAAGTTCGAAGAGTTCTTTCTTCAATTCGTTTTCTTTCTTAGCAAGTTCTTCTTGAGAAAGGCCACGAAGTTCTTTTACAAAATCTTTAATTTCTTGAAGTTTCATGTCTTCTCCTTATTCTGCTTCACGTTTTACGAATTTAACTTTAACTGGCAATTTGTGACCAGCAAGGCGGAATGCTTCGCGTGCAATTTCTTCAGAAACGCCAGCTACTTCAAACATAACCTTACCGCGTTTAACTGGAGCTACCCAACCTTCAGGAGCACCTTTACCAGAACCCATACGTACACCGATAGCTTTAGCAGTGTATGATTTGTGTGGGAAGATCTTGATCCAAACTTTACCACCACGTTTCATGTAACGCGTCATAGCGATACGGGCAGCTTCGATTTGGCGGTTTGTAATCCATGAGCTAGTAGTTGCTTGAAGACCGTATTGACCAAAGTCTACTTGTTTTCCACCTTTAGCTTCACCGCGCATTTTTCCACGGAATTCACGACGGTGTTTTACACGTTTAGGTACTAACATTTGTTATTTACCTCCTTTAGTGTTTTTACGAGCTGGAAGAACTTCACCACGGTAGATCCATACTTTAACACCAAGTTTACCGTAAGTTGTCAAAGCTTCTTCCCAAGCGTAGTCGATATCCGCACGAAGTGTATGAAGAGGAACAGTTCCTTCTGAGTAGCCTTCTGCACGGGCAATATCAGCACCGTTCAAACGACCAGAAACTTGTGTTTTGATACCTTTTGCACCAGCGCGCATTGCACGTTGGATAGCTTGTTTTTGAGCACGGCGGAATGCCACACGTTGCTCCAATTGACGAGCGATTGACTCACCAACGAGGTGTGCATCCAAATCAGGTTGTTTGATTTCGATGATGTTGATGTGTACTTGCTTACCAGTCAATTTGTTCAATTGAGCACGAAGTGCATCAACGTTGCTACCAGCTTTACCGATAACCATACCTGGTTTAGCAGTGTGGATAGAAACGATTACTTTATTTACAGCACGTTCGATTTCGATTGTTGATGTTGACGCATCAGCCAATTCTTTTTTGATAAAGTTGCGGATTGCAAGATCTTCATGAAGGTAATCCGCGTATTCTTTTTCAGCATACCATTTAGCATCCCAATCACGGATGATGCCAACACGCATACCAATTGGATGTACTTTTTGACCCACGTTTTTACCTCCTTATTTCTCTGCCACAACTACAGTGATGTGAGCTGTGCGTTTGTTAATTGGTGAAGCAGAACCTTTCGCACGTGGACGGAAACGTTTCAACGTTGGTCCTTCGTTTGCGAATGCTTCGCTGACTACCAAGTTAGCTTTTTCCAAACCAAAGTTGTTTTCAGCGTTAGCGATTGCTGAGTTCAAAACTCCCTCGATAATGCCTGCAGCTTTGTTTGGTGTGAATTTCAAGATTGCGATTGCGTCTGCTACGCTTTTGCCACGGATGTTATCCAAGACAAGACGTGATTTACGAGGTGAAACACGTACTGTGCGAGCAGTTGCTTTAGCTGAAGTAATTTCTGCCATTGTGTTTTCCTCCTAAATTATTTACGACGAGTTTTCTTGTCGTCAGCAGCATGACCTTTGTAAGTACGAGTTGGTGCAAATTCACCAAGTTTGTGACCTACCATGTCTTCTTGAATGTATACAGGTACGTGTTTACGTCCATCGTAAACTGCGATTGTATAACCGATGAAACTTGGGAAGATCGTTGAACGACGTGACCAAGTTTTAATTACTTTTTTCTTTTCGTCGTTTGCTTGAGCTTCAACTTTTTTCATCAAATGCTCATCGACGAAAGGTCCTTTTTTAAGACTACGTCCCATTTAGTGTTTTCTCCTTTAAAATATGTACCACAGCGGCTTGCCCGCATAGCGGGCTACCGAGTTGGCGGATGATATAGAATGCTAAGCAACTAAGAATAGATTATTTTTGGTTGCGACGACGAACGATAAGTTTGTCAGATTTAGCTTTCTTGTTACGAGTTTTCAAACCAAGAGCTGGTTTACCCCATGGTGTAGATGGTGCTTTACGACCAACTGGTGCTTTACCTTCACCACCACCGTGTGGGTGATCGTTAGGGTTCATTACAGAACCGCGAACTGTTGGACGGATACCTTTCCAACGGCTACGACCTGCTTTACCAAGGTTAACAAGGCCATGTTGTTCGTTACCTACAGTACCAACAGTAGCACGGCAAGTACCAAGGATCATACGAACTTCACCTGATTGAAGGCGAACAAGAACGTATTTACCTTCTTGACCAAGAACCTGTGCAGATGCACCAGCAGCACGAACCAACTCACCACCGCGACCTGGTTTCAACTCGATGTTGTGAACAACAGTACCGACTGGGATGTTTGCAAGTGGAAGTGCGTTACCAACTTTGATATCTGCTTCTGGACCTGAAACGATACGTTGACCAACTTCAAGACCTTTAGGAGCAATGATGTAAGCTTTAACACCGTCTGTGTAGTGTACAAGAGCGATGTTTGCTGAACGGTTTGGATCGTACTCGATCGTTTTAACGATTGCTTCAACGCCATCTTTGTTACGTTTGAAGTCTACCAAACGGTAGAAACGTTTGTGACCGCCACCTTGGTGACGAACAGTGATGCGACCATTGTTGTTACGACCAGCTTTGTTTTTCAATGCAACAAGCAAGCTTTTTTCTGGAGTGCTTGTTGTGATTTCAGCGAAGTCCAAAGAAGTCATGTTACGACGGCCATTTGTCGTTGGTTTATAAACTTTAATACCCACGTTAATTCCTCCTTTGATTATTCAGCGTCAGCTGTAGCGAACAATTCGATCGCTTTTGAATCAGCAGCCAATGTGATGATTGCTTTTTTCACTTTGTTTGTGCGACCTACATAACGACCTACTCGTTTTGTTTTAGGTTTCACGTTGATTGTGTTAACATTTGCAACTTTAACACCCTCGAATGCAGCTTCAACAGCTTGCTTGATCAAGAGTTTGTGAGCACGAGTGTCAACTTCAAATACATACTTGCCTGCTTCGAGTTGGCCCATTGAGCTTTCTGTGATGACAGGTTTTTTGATAACATCATACAAATTCATTATGCAAGAACCTCCTCAATTTTAGAGATAGCTGCTTGAGTTACAAGAAGTTTGTCTGCATTTGCGATGTCAAGTACGCTTGCAGTTGTTGCAGTTGCAACTTTAACTCCTGGGATGTTACGAGCAGAAAGAGCTGCGAATTCGTTGCCTTCTTCAAGAATAACAAGGACTTTAGAATCAATGCTCAATGCTGCAAGTACTTTTGCAAATTCAGCAGTTTTTGGAGCTGTGAATTCAAGTGAGTTAACAGCTACAAATTTGTTTTCAGCAACTTTTTCTGAGTAAACAGATTTAAGTGCCAAGCGACGAACTTTTTGTGGAAGTTTGTACGCGTATGAACGTGGTGTTGGTCCGAAGACTACGCCACCGCCACGCCATTGTGGTGAACGGATAGAACCTTGACGAGCACGTCCAGTTCCTTTTTGACGCCATGGTTTGCGTCCGCCACCTGAGACTGCTGAACGGTTTTTAACTGCGTGAGTACCTTGACGAAGGCTAGCACGTTGGCTGATGATCACATCAAATACAACTGCTTGGTTTGGCTCGATACCAAAGATCGCATCGTTAAGAACTACTTCACCAGCTTGTTTACCAGTTTGGTCAAATAATGTTACGTTTGCCATTTCGACTGATTTCCCCTTTCCTTATTATTTACCAGCTTTAACTGCTGACTTGATAGTGATAAGAGATTTCTTAGCACCTGGTACGTTACCTTTGATAAGGATAACGTTCTTTTCTGGAACAACTTGTACAACTTCAAGGTTTTGAATTGTTACACGGTTGCCGCCCATGCGACCTGCAAGGTTTTTACCTTTGAATACACGGTTAGGTGCAACAGGACCCATAGAACCTGGACGACGGTGGTAACGAGAACCGTGAGCCATAGGACCACGTGATTGACCGTGGCGTTTGATAACACCTTGGAAACCTTTACCTTTAGATGTACCAGTTACATCAACAACATCACCAGCTGCGAAAGTTTCAACTGTAATTTCTTGTCCAACTTCCAAGCCTTCAATGTTTTTGAATTCACGAATGAAGCGCTTAGGAGCTGTGTTAGCTTTAGCTACATGGCCTTTGGCAGGTTTGTTGCTCAATACTTCACGTTTGTCATCAAAACCAACTTGAACTGCTGCATAACCATCAGTTTCAACTGTTTTCACTTGAAGAACAACGTTTGGAGTTGCTTCGATGACAGTTACAGGGATAAATTCACCAGATTCAGTGAAGATTTGAGTCATTCCCACTTTTTTCCCTAAGATTCCTTTTGTCATGAGAAAAATATTCCTTTTCTTATTTTGTATTTAAAAAGTTTTTAACGAGCGTTTTTCATGCTCAAAATCAATTAAAGTTTGATTTCTACGTTTACACCACTTGGAAGATCCAATTTCATCAAAGCATCAACTGTTTTTTGAGTTGGATTGATGATGTCGATCAAACGTTTGTGTGTACGCATTTCGAACTGCTCACGAGAATCTTTATACTTGTGAGTCGCACGGATGATTGTGTAGAGGCTACGTTCTGTTGGAAGTGGAACTGGACCTGCTACTTGAGCACCTGTACGAGTTGCAGTTTCAACGATTTTTGCAGCTGCTGTATCAAGTGTACGGTGTTCGTACGCTTTCAAGCGGATGCGGATTTTTTTGTTTGCCATCTTTTTCTCCTTTTCGTCTATTTAAGATAATAGGCTAGCTCCACAAGAAAACCAACACGAGTCGCGTGGCAATGCAACCGAGCGTGTCGCAACCTCTTGCATCAAAGCTACAGCCGTAATTTTTACGGCACTAGAACATTCTACCAGATTCTACTTGCCATTGCAAGAGTTTTTACTCAAAAATTCAAAAAATCCCAAGACTTTTATTTCAGAATTCTTCCGAAAGTTCTATAATGAAGTTAGCCACCTTACCTTAGTCAAGAATTAGATGTTTCACTATATGTGAGTAAGTTGATGTTTTCATTTGATAACAGGCTTGAAGCTGTTAGGCTAGTTGCTCAAGGCTAATTATAGCCTTGGTTTAGCTGAAAAAACAGCTTCAAGGGTACCTGGTGTCAAATGAAATCTGATGTAAGGTATAAGAAAACACCTCTGTGCTATACTTGTTGTTCACCACAAACACAAGGAAAGGCACAGAGATGCAAGAACATTATACCTCAAAAGGGAAACATTTGACAATAGATAACCGTCGCTTGATTGAGCGGCCAAAATTCTCAAAGTAAGTTCTAGTCTAACACCAAAACTGGAAATTAGACTGAGACAAGGAAATAAGGTAGAACTTACTTTGGGACAAGTTGGTAACTGACAATGAAAAACA
>NZ_POPB01000256.1 GCF_002964045.1 Streptococcus suis
GTCACCACCAGTTGGTAAAGCCCTTCTTTTAACCCCTTGTCAGCCGTACCACGACTGACAGTTGACCAGTTATGGGCAGTATTTTTTTCGATATTTTTTGCATAACTAGCACCAAGATTATATTCCGTACCATTTAGGGTTACAGTATTATCTTCATTGACCAAGGCAACATCCAGCTTAATATTTTGTTGCCCTGCTTCTTGCTCTTTCTTGGAAATACTCGTGTTGTTCTGAACGGCAATATTTAATCCAATGATAGATAGAAGC
>NZ_POPB01000257.1 GCF_002964045.1 Streptococcus suis
CGATCTACTACTGAAATAGTAGTGTCACTGTCAAATCCCCAAATACGGTCAAAAATTTGAGTTTTTGGTAAGATAACATTTTGATTTTGCAAGAAGTAGACTAGTAGATCGAATTCTTTTCCTAGCAATTCAACTTCTTCGCCATTTACAGTTGTAGAGTTTGTCGATAAGTCAACGGTCACGTCCCCAAAAGTTAGGGTGTTTTCATTAAACTTACCTGCTCGTTTTAATAGAGCTTGAATTCGCATCTTCAATTCTTCTAAATAAAACGGTTTTGTCAAGTAGTCATCAGCTCCCAATTCAAAACCATGGCCTTTATCCTCT
>NZ_POPB01000258.1 GCF_002964045.1 Streptococcus suis
CGATCTCTATCGCAACCGAATGTTATGATGAAAATTTGGATATGTTATTAGAGTATTTAAATGAATTAGAGAAAGGAGGGATTCAAGGTATCTAGAATAATTGTTACAGCACTTATATTTATTTTATTAATAGAAAACTAAACAAATAAGAATGGAGTTTATAAATGAAAAAGAAAATTTATGGTTTTGTGCTATTATCGGCAACACTTCTTTTGGTAAGTGCTTGTAGTTCAGATAATACATTGAGTATTGGGACTGGTCAATCAAGCTCTGAGGG
>NZ_POPB01000259.1 GCF_002964045.1 Streptococcus suis
ATAAGACCTCCAATTGAGTGTGATAATTCCTGTTAGAAGTTGATTGTTTTTTTATTCTAGTGTACAGGTAAATCCACGAATTCTCAACTGGGGGTCTTTACATATTGTCTAAACTCCTTTCTATCCTAGATAGAGGGAGTTTTTCTAGGGATATTTATTGCCAAACTTTCTTATTTTTGATAGAATATTCTTAATTGAATAGAAGTCTGTGAGACTAGTACACCTATGGAAACTGCCCAGGGAGTTGAGCCGTGACTGCAAGCTCAATCAGTGAAAGTTGGTCGAATTCACTCACGCAAGGACTTAGAACTAAGGTCTGCCTAGCAGATGAAAACGGATGGTACCGCGTGACAACGCTCCGATACGAGTGGTGTCATGCGTTTTTTTATTGGAGGAATTATGTCAAACATTGAACAACAGTTGGCTGAACTAAGCCAATCCACACTAGAAAAGCTAAAAGAAATCCAGCACCAAGGAGAAAAAGAACTACAAGACCTGCGTGTTGCAGTTTTGGGTAAAAAAGGGTCCTTGACGGATCTGTTGAAAGGTTTGAAAGATCTTTCTAACGATATGAAACCAATCGTTGGTAAGCAGGTCAATGAAGTGCGTGATGTGCTGACAGCAGCCTTTGAAGAAACAGCTCAGAAGGTTGCAGCAGCGAAAATTCAACAGCAATTAGCATCAGAAACTATTGATGTGACCCTGCCAGGTCGTCAGGTCAAGGTTGGAAAACGCCATGTTTTAACGCAAACATCAGAGGAAATTGAAGATATTTTCTTGGGCATGGGCTTCCAAATCGTTGACGGGTTTGAAGTGGAGAAAGACTACTACAACTTTGAGCGCATGAATTTGCCAAAAGATCATCCAGCGCGTGATATGCAAGATACCTTCTACATCACAGAAGAAATCCTTATGCGGACCCATACGTCACCTGTTCAAGCTCGAACCATGGACCAGCATGATTTTTCAAAGGGTGCCTTGAAGATGATTTCGCCAGGGCGTGTTTTCCGTCGTGATACGGACGATGCGACCCACAGCCACCAGTTCCACCAGATTGAAGGATTAGTTGTCGGTGAAAATGTATCCATGGGTGACCTCAAGGGTACGCTTGAATTGATCATCAAGAAAATGTTTGGTGAAGAGCGTCAGATTCGTCTGCGCCCATCTTACTTCCCGTTCACAGAGCCTTCTGTTGAGGTGGATGTTTCTTGCTTCAAGTGTGGTGGTGACGGCTGTAACGTATGTAAGAAAACAGGCTGGATTGAAATCCTCGGTGCCGGCATGGTCCACCCACAAGTATTGGAAATGAGTGGGATTGACTCAACCAAGTACTCTGGATTTGCCTTTGGTCTTGGTCAGGAACGGATTGCCATGCTTCGTTACGGTATCAATGACATCCGTGGTTTCTACCAAGGCGATGTACGATTCTCGGAGCAGTTTTAACGTAGCACTACTTAAGGCTGACAAAGTCAGCTCTTAAGTAGACGGGAATCGCTATTCTGCGACTTCCCTAGCTACCTTACTAGGATTTCAAGCAAAAAATATCGTTTTGCTTGAAATCCGTCGTAATCCGAAAAAGTTAGTAAATTGTTGTTTGAGAGAAACGGTAGCTGCTATAGCGGTCTACCTACTCCCCTCACTAGTTCTAAGGTTGAAAAAGTATCTTTTTATACCTTAGAGCGTCGTAACTCCGTAGGAGTGAGTAGAAGGAAATCGCTATTCTGCGACTTCCCTAGCTACTTTATTAGGATTTCAAGCAAAAAATATTGTTTTGCTTGAAAGTTGTCGTGATTTAGGTAGTTTGTTAGGTATTCAGTACGAGAAATGGTAGCTGTTCTAGCGGTTTACTTAGTCCACTTAGGTAATGAAAGGCAATGAGATGAAGATTGATCCTATACGTTTAGAAGAGGTTTCCGTTTTGCAGGAGCTGGCCAAGCAGACCTTTGCTGAAACCTTTGCTCATGACAATGATCCAGAGGAGTTGGAAGCATTCTTCGAGGAGGCTTATTCCGTGGAGGTTTTGACAAGGGAGTTGTCTGATCCCAATTGCCAGCATTATTTTTTAAGGGTTGATGAACAGGTAGTTGGTTATCTCAAGTTCAACCAAGGTTCTGCCCAGACGGAGCAGGAGTTGGAAAATGCCTTTGAGATCCAGCGTATCTATCTCTTGCAGGCTTTTCAAGGCCGCGGTCTTGGGAAGGTCTTGTTTGAATTTGCTTTGGAAAAAGCAGAGCAGTCTAGTTGTGACTGGGTCTGGCTGGGAGTTTGGGAACATAATTACAAGGCTCAGCAATTCTATGCAAAATACGGTTTTGAAAAATTTGGCCAGCATGAATTTGCGGTCGGTGATAAGATTGATGTGGATTGGCTACTGAAACGGCCTTTGCACCAGAAAGGATAATATGTTAGTAAGTTATAAATGGTTAAAAGAACTGGTTGACTTTGATGCGACAAGTCATGACTTGTCTGAAAAAATGTCAACAACAGGAATTGAAGTAGAAGGGGTTGAGCAAAAGAGTGCTGGCCTTTCTAAGTTGGTTGTCGGGCAGGTTGTGTCTGCTGAGCCAATTCCAGATACCCACCTCAATATCTGTCAGGTCAATGTGGGTGAGGAAATCACGCAAATCGTTTGCGGTGCTCCAAATGTTAAGCCAGGCATCAAGGTGATCGTCGCTCTGCCAGGTGCGCGTATCGCTGGCAACTACAAGATCAAGAAAGGCAAAATTCGCGGCGTTGAGTCTTTGGGTATGCTCTGCTCATTGAGCGAAATCGGTGTGTCCGACTCTGTGGTGCCAAAGGTCTATGCGGACGGTATCTACCACCTGCCAGAAGATGCAGTCGTGGGTGAGCCAATCTTTTCATACCTGGACCTGGACGACGAGATTATCGAGCTGTCCATCACACCAAACCGTGCCGACGCTCTCTCTATGCGTGGCGTGGCTCACGAAGTGGCAGCTATCTATGACAGCAAGGTCAACTTCAAGCCTGTTGTCTTGGAAGAAAGCGACAAGAAGGCCAGCGATGTGATTGAAGTGGCTATTGAGTCAGACAAGGTGACTGCCTACACGGCCCGTGTCATTGAAAATGTGACCATCGCACCAAGCCCACAGTGGTTACAAAATCTGCTCATGAACGCAGGTATTCGCCCGCTTAACAACGTGGTTGACATCACCAACTATATCTTGCTCTACTTCGGTCAGCCAATGCACGCCTTTGACTTTGACAAGTTTGATGGCAAGAAAATCGTGGCTCGTCAGGCAAAAGAGGGTGAAAACTTGGTGACCCTTGACGGTGAAGAGCGTGACTTGATTGCCGATGATATCGTCATTTCCGTTGCGAACAAGGCAGTTGCCCTCGGTGGTGTCATGGGCGGTGCCAACACAGAGATTGACAACAACTCTAAGACCGTTGTGCTGGAAGCTGCCCTTTTTGACGGCAAGTCTATCCGCAAGACCTCAGGTCGCCTCAACCTTCGCTCTGAGTCCTCTTCTCGCTTTGAAAAAGGCATCAACGTGGCAACTTTGACGGAAGCTATGGACACAGCAGCTGCTATGATTGCGGAACTGGCTGGCGGTCAGGTCTTGTCTGGTATCGTTTCTGCGGGTAGCGTAGATACTTCGGATGTCCCAGTCACAGCGACCATTGACTACGTTAACCGCTCGCTCGGGACTAATCTTGACTATGCTCAGATCGCAGATATTTTCCGTCGTTTAGGTATGGAAACAACTGGCGATACAAGTAAGTTCACAGTAGCAGTACCGCGTCGTCGTTGGGACATTCGCATCCCAGCAGACTTGGTAGAAGAAATCGCACGTATCTATGGCTATAATAATCTGCCGACCACTCTTCCGAAAGAGGACGGAACAGCGGGTGAGTTGACCCTGACCCAGAACATCCGTCGCCAAGTGCGTAGCCTGGCAGAAGGTGCAGGCCTGACAGAAATCATCTCCTATGCCCTGACAACGCCTGAAAAGGCTGTCGAGTTTGCGGCTCGTCCAACCACTGTGACCGAACTCATGTGGCCTATGACTGTTGACCGCTCTGCTCTCCGTCAGAACATGGTGTCTGGCATGCTAGAAACAGTAGCCTACAACGTAGCTCGTAAGAACAAGAACTTGGCCCTCTACGAAATCGGTAAAATCTTTGAACAGTCTGGCAATCCAAAAGAGGACCTGCCACAAGAAATCAATAAGTTTGCCCTTGTCTTGACTGGCTTGGTGGCTGAGAAAGACTTCCAGACACCAGCAGTACCTGTTGATTTCTTCCATGCCAAAGGTATTTTGGAAGCTATCTTTGGCCACTACAAGTTGGCAGTTGACTTTGTGGCAACCAGTGAGATTGCGGCCTTGCACCCAGGTCGTACAGCTGAAATCCATTTGAATGGGGCGGTAATCGGCTTTGTCGGTCAAGTTCATCCTCAAACGGCTAAGGACTACGGTATTCCTGAAACCTATGTGGCTGAAATCAATCTGGATGCGATTGAGCAAGCCCTCCAGCCTGCTCAGCCATTTTCCGAAATCTCTAAATTCCCAGCAGTTAGCCGTGATATTGCCCTGCTTTTGAGCAGTGATGTGAAACATCAGGATGTCTTGGATGCCATTGCGGCTGCGGGCGTGAAACGCTTGACCAAGGTGACCCTATTTGATGTCTATGCGGGTAGCAATATTGAGGCTGGTAAGAAGTCTATGGCTTATAACCTGACCTTCCAAAATCCTGCGGATAGCCTGACGGATGAGGAAGTGGCTAAGTACATGGAGAAAATCAGTAAGTCGCTCGAAACACTTGGAGCTGAAATTCGTTAACATGTAAATCTTGTGAAATCCTAGTCAGCGGGCTAGGATTTTTGGGAGGGTAATATGAAGGCTCAAGATATTCAAGAAAAATTTTTCCGAGAAGGGAAGTTACTTGTCATTCCGAAAAAGCTAAAAAGTAAGCAGGTCTTGTTTGCATATTTACAAGAAGAATTAGCTAAGAAAGGCTCAACATTCACCGAAAAAGAAGTCAATGCCTTTCTAGCTGAGTTTTATGATGACTGTGCTATATTGAGACGCTACTTGGTGGATTATGGCTATCTATCGCGTGACCAGTATGGTTTGGAATACAGGATAGAAGAAAAGAGATGATTGCGGTCATCTCTTTTGTCTTACAAAATAAAGGGTTCAATCTTCAAGTCTATCTGGTTGCCATACTTGGCTAGTAAATCGTCTGCCAGGGGATGATAAAGTTCTCTTAGTTGTTCAATCTTGTCAGGGAATTGCTTGCCGATGTAGTCAAACTTGCATTCGATGGTTAAGAAAAGTTGGTGGAAGAGTTCGTTAATCTCATTCAAGCGGGCAATCATTTCTTCGTCTTCTTTGAGAAAATCAGGAATTTCTGAGCGATTGTTGACAAAACCGTCGATGAGTTTTACGGGGAAAGAGCCGTATTCTAGGACAAATTCGTACATGGGTTTCTCCTTGCCTTACTATTGATAGGACTATTGTAGCATAGTTTGGAATGTGACAAAAGAATTTCAACTTTATTGCAGTTTAAGTTTTGTTTAACATTACTTTCAGTTTCGTTTAAAGGTTCTTCAGTAAACTAAGTATTGTAAATGAGGCAGGCAACTGCTAAGAAGTTTTGAGATAAAGAGGGAAAAACATGAAAACTAGAATCGTACAAAAACAATTTAAACGTAAAGAAACAAAATACATCGTTGATAAAGAAACATTTGCCCTACTTGAAAAAGATTTACAGAAACATATGGTTTCAGACGAGTTTGCAACATCAACCATTACAAATATATATTTTGATAATGAAGATTTCGATATGATTCAAGATTCTATTGCTAAAAAGAATGGTCGTGAGAAGATTCGCATGCGTGTCTACGATTCCAAACCATCTGAATCTAGTCAGGCCTTCCTTGAAATCAAGAAAAAAGAAAACAAAATTGGTTACAAATACCGTCTAACTTCAAACCCAGTTTCCGTAGCAAATTATATCGAAAACGGAGTGATTGATTCTACCATTAAAGATGAAAAAGTCACCTCAGAATTGGAACAATTGAGAGAACGCTACGGGACTATTAAGCCGAAGATGTATATTTACTATGATCGTGTTTCCTATAAAGGGATTGAAGATAGAAAAGTTCGACTCACAATTGACAAGAATTTGCTCTACCGCGACTATGATGTAGATGCCATGGAAGGTAAGTTTGGTAAAGACCTTTTGGATCCTACAAAAGTTATCATGGAAGTAAAGGTTCCTGAAGAGCGACCAGACTGGTTGGTAGCCTTGCTTGAAAAATATCAAATTGAAAAACAATCATTCTCAAAATATGGCAATGCCTACAAACTTGCCCACAACATCACCGGAGAGGAAGTAAATCAACATGCAGCTGTTTAATAGCATTTTTTCAACAGCCAATAGCAGTATCACCTTAGCGCAGATGTCCATGGTATTTGGAGTCAGTCTAGCCATGGGTATCCTACATGCGGCTGTGTATAAATACAAAGCCAATTACACGAAAGAATTCGTCATTACATTAAGCCTAATGCCAACCCTAATTGCTGTTATCATTGCCTTGGTAAATGGTAATTTGGGTGCAGGAGTTGCGGTTGCAGGGACTTTTAGTTTGATTAAGTTCCGTTCTGCCGCTGGTTCATCAAAAGAGATGTTGGCTATCTTGCTAGCGATGGCAATCGGTTTGGCAACAGGTATGGGATTCCTAGGTTTGGCGATCTTTATGACTCTTGTTTTATCGGTATGTATCCTTATTTTTGAAAATAGTAGTTTTGCGCAAGTCAATCAAAATCGTCGCCATCTTTTGGTAACTGTACCAATGAATTTTGATTACGATCAATTTTTTGAAAAACAATTTGGTAAGTCTTGTAAGCAATCTGATTTAATTTCCCTCAAGTATAAAAAGAAAAAAGAAGCACTTGTCTTAGAATATCAAGTCCTTCTCGATAAGAAAATTACAGACAAACGATTGGTCGATACAGTATTATCAGCCGGTTCCTTGGATGTCGTATTGAATAAGCAAATGCCTAAGAAGAAATATTTGTAATATCAAAGAAGCCCTGGATTTCCAAGGCTTCTTCTGTTTCACTGTCTAAGATTATTCTTCATAAAAATCAACGCTATAATCCAGCAGTTTGTCCCAATCATAGCGGAAGCATGCAGAGAAGAAGGGACGGTTTTCCAAGAGCCATTCTTGAAAATGGCGGTCGCCTTCCCAGGTTGGTTTGGTTAAGACCTGGTCGTACGGAACCCACTCCAGATCGCCTTCGTTGCATTCTATTAGGTTTCCCTCAAAGCCTGTTATCTTAAAGACATAGGTGTACCAGTCAGTGTTTGGAGTAAAGTCTGGAAAGGTGATGACTCCTTTGAGGGCATGCTTGGTAACGGTCAAACCTGTTTCTTCAAAGACCTCGCGAATGGCACAGGCTTGTGGAGTTTCACCAGGCTCCAACTTGCCACCGACCCCAATCCATTTTCCGTGGTGGACATCGTTTTCTTTTTTATTGCGATGGAGAAGGAGAAATTCTTTGCCATTATCAATGTAGCAAATCGTCGCTAGTTGGACAGTTTTTTTGGTCATAGTAGCTCCTTGAAAATCATTTCCTCCATTATACCATAAAGCCAGTTGGTGGGTATGGGCTAGATGAAAATTGGTCGGGGACAGTTTCTGCATTCGGAAGTTGAAAGCCCTTTTCTGAAAGGGGATTTTACGGTATAATAAGAACATCAAACTATTTAAGGTGTATTATGTCAAAACAAGAACAAATCGAACAAACCATTTACCAATTATTGGAATTATTAGGAGAAGACCCAAACCGAGAGGGCTTGCTGGATACGCCAAAACGTGTAGCTAAAATGTATTTAGAGATGTTTAACGGCTTAAAGGAAGACCCTAAGGACCAGTTTACAGCCGTCTTTTCAGAAGGGCATGAAGAGGTCGTTTTGGTCAAGGATATTCCTTTTCATTCTATGTGTGAGCACCATTTGGTACCCTTTTATGGCATTGCCCATGTTGCCTATATTCCAAGCAAGGGGCGTGTGACAGGTCTGAGTAAATTGGCGCGTGCTGTTGAGGTGGCAAGTCGTCGCCCTCAATTGCAGGAACGCTTAACTCATCAAGTGGCTCATGCACTTCAAGATGCCCTTGAACCAGAAGGTGTTTTTGTCATGGTAGAAGCAGAGCACATGTGCATGAGTATGCGTGGGATTCGTAAGCCGGGTAGTAAGACAGTGACTACAGTTGCCCTTGGCAAATACAAGGAAGATGCCATCTTACGCCGTGAACTCTTATCCATGATCCACAATAAATAGGAGGTTCTATGTCTATTGAACGATTAGCCCATCAAGTAAGCATTATGGGGATTCTCAATGTGACCCCAGACTCTTTTTCAGATGGGGGTAACTATAATGAGGTAGAGGCAGCCTTAGTTCAGGTTGAAAAATTATTAGCAGACGGCGCGACTGTCATCGATGTTGGTGGTGAGTCCACTCGTCCAGGTGCAAGCTTCGTGTCTGAAGAGGATGAGATTGCTCGCGTGGTTCCGATTATCCGCGCTATCAAAGAAAACTATGACTGTCTTGTCAGCATCGATACCTATAAAACAGGCACAGCACGAGCAGCGCTTGAAGCAGGCGCAGATATTTTAAATGATGTCTGGGCAGGACTTTATGATGGAGAAATGCTAGCCTTGGCTGCGGAGTACAAGGTGCCAATTATTCTCATGCACAACCAGAAAGAAGAAAGCTATGCGGATGTTGTTGGAGAGGTCAAAAACTTTCTAGCTGAGCGTGCCCAAGCAGCACTTGATGCTGGTGTTTCCGCAGACCAGATTTGGTTGGATCCAGGATTTGGTTTTTCAAAGAATGTCCAACATAACTTAGATCTCTTACAAGGTTTGGAACAGATTACTGCTCTTGGTTATCCCGTTCTATTTGGAATATCTCGTAAGCGCGTGGTGGATTATCTGCTTGGGGGCAATAGCTTACCGACTGACCGCGATCAAGCAACGGCAGCCTTGTCTGCCTGGGCAGTTCAAAAAGGCTGTAAAATGGTCCGTGTTCACAATGTCGCTGCCAACCGTGATATCGTTAAGGTTTGGGACCAATTGACTTCTGGAGGTCAACATGGATAAGATTTCTCTCAATAAATGTCGCTTTTATGGCTACCATGGTGCCTTCAAAGAAGAACAAGTTCTTGGTCAAATTTTCACAGTTGACTGTGATTTGTTTGTTGACCTGACAGCAGCTTCACAAACTGACAATTTAGAAGACACAGTTCACTATGGTATGGTCTTCGAAACCATTAAAGCAGTTGTGGAAGGCAAGCCCTATGTTCTCATTGAAAAGGTAGCAGGTGTTATTTGTCAGGAGATTTTTGATCAATTTCCAAAAGTGGAGAAGATTCGCTTGGCCATTTACAAGGAAAATCCGCCCATTGCTGGACACTATGATTCTGTCGGAATTGAATTGGAGCGTGAACGACCATGAAGCATCTAGCCTATCTCAGCATTGGCGGAAATATGGGAGATCGTCAAGCTTATTTAAAGGCGGCTTTAGAATCTTTAGACCGTCATCCTGACTGCCGACTTGGCTTGGTTTCTCACATCTATGAAACACCAGCTTGGGGCAAGACCGACCAGGCTGATTTCCTCAATCTGGCCTGTCAGGTTGAAACAAATTTATCTGCCCAAGACTTTTTAGCTCTTTGCCAGCAGATTGAACTGGACCTGGATCGGGTTAGGATTGAAAAATGGGGCCAACGCACCATCGATTTAGACATTGTTTTTTGGGATGAACAGGTGATCGAGGAAGAAAAACTCATCGTCCCTCATCCCTATGCCCATGAGCGGGCATTTGTTCTTTTGCCATTGGCAGACATTGCAAGGGATTATCGTCACCCTGTCCTTGGTCAGAGCATAGAGGAACTAGTAAGTCATTTAGGAGATACATCAGACATTAAAAAACTCTCTCTTGACTAAGTAGGTAAAATAAGGAGAACTATGGAGATTTTAGGAATTTTAGGAGTTTTACTAGCCGTTGTGGCCATTATTTACTGGACTGCAAAGAATCTACATGTCATTGTTGCAGCGCCATTGGCTAGTTTGATCATCATCTTGACCAATCAGATGAATGTGTTAGAGGGCATGTTGGGACAGGAGAAGTCCTATATGACTGGTCTAGCAGGCTTTTTGATCAATAACTTTGCTATTTTCATGTTGGGATCGATTTTGGCAAGATATATGGAAGAAAGTGGAGCTACCCAGACCATTGCCAACAGCATTTTGAAACTTGTGGGAAAAGACAGTCCTTATAAGGTTTTATTGGCAATTACCTTGATTACAAGCCTATTAACCTATGGTGGGGTCAGTATTTTTGTGGTGATTTTTACCCTTCTTCCACTTTCTCGACCTCTTTTTAAAGAGTTGAATATCAATTGGGCCCTATTTCCCCTCCCCGTTTTTCTCGGAGCAAGTACCTATACCATGACATCCTTGCCAGGAACACCTTCCATTCAAAACGAGATTCCAACCAAGGTTTTGGGAACGAGCCTGACAGCGGCTCCCGTTATCAGTTTAGCAGCCAGCTTGACGTTATTAGTATTTGGCTTGCTCTACATGGCCTACTGCCTCAAGAAAAGTCTAGCAAATGGAGAGACGTACACGGAAGAAGAGGATGAAACTGCAGTAGTGGTAGCTGATAAGACACCAAATCTATTTTTATCAGTCCTGCCTCTATTCAGTCTTATTGGGACGATTTTCCTAATGAGTAAAACTCCGAATGTCCTGGCAATCGGTTTGTTGGTCTCTATTCTTCTATCAGCCTTGATGTTTTATCCATATCTGCCAAATCAAAAAGATATTTTGAATGCCGCGACAACGGCATCTATCGTGCCGGCGTTTGCAACTTCTAGTACAGTAGCATTTGGGACGGTGTTAACCTTGTCAGCGGGTTTTGCAGTCATTCAAGAATGGATTCAACAAATTCCAGGATCGCCGCTGATTAGTTTATCTGTTTCGACAGCATTGGTTAGTGGTATCATCGGTTCCTCTTCTGGTGCAGTAGGTATTGCTTCAAGTAATTTCCTTCCTGCCTATTTAGAAATGGGGATTCATCCGGAGTTGCTGCATCGAGTGGTAGTTGTTGCATCAGCTATTTTGACAGTTGTGCCTCAGTCTGGCGTGATGATTACCTTCCACAATCTGTCTAAGTTAAGTATGAAGCGTGGTCTTAAGTACTCATTTGTACTGGTGACTGTCGGACATATCTTGGCACTCATGGTTGTTTTAGCCTTGGTAGGTCTACTTTACTAGAAGAATTGAGAAAGAACTTTCTTTGGAAGGTTCTATTCTTTTGGTGCAAACTTAACTGGATTACAATTAACTGGTTGACTAATTTTATTAAAAATTATATACTTTACTGGTAAAATACTTGTTATCTATAGAAGGAGAGTATTGTGAAGAAGAAACGAAATCTTGCCTTGACAGGCATTACCCTCTTGTGTAGTTTGACCTTGTTGGCTTGCCAGCAGAAACAAGCGACACAGGTGCTTGACGAAAAAGTAAAGCAGGAACAGGTCCAGAAAGAGGAAATAGTCTATGTCGTTGCGGAGTTGACAGAGGATGGTTATGTCCTTATCCACGGTGACCATCAGCATCTGGAAAAAGGTTCTGTTCCCTACGATGCCAAGTTTTTGAAGGAAACCTTGTTAGAGGATAAGAACTACCAATTCAATGAAAAAGATGTCTTGTACAAGGTACGAACAGGTTATATCATTCAAGTGAAGGGCAAGGTCTATTATTATCCTAAGAAGGCTGGGGCTGGTCTTGTCACTTTAGAGGAAGCACGGAAATTAACGGCAAATAATCCTGAACATGACCACCATGGACACGATCACAACCATGACCATGCTCATGAAGAGCAAAACCAGTCATCGACCAATCTAGTAGGTGTGGCCGGGATTGATAGACCAACCAGCGACGGTTTTTTATTGAGCGATGCCAAGCAAATTTCAAGCAAGACGGATACGGGTATTATCGTTGAGCATAATGGTCACAGTCACTTTATCTTTTATGGTGACTTGAAAGGCAGTAAGTGGGAGTACCTTATCCCAGCTGGAGCTGATGTGACCAAGAAGCAGGAAAATAGTGCATCTAGTCAGTCATCCAGTCAGGCTGGTCAGGACCACTATCAATTCAACCCTGCTGATATTGTAGCTGAGGACGCTAATGGCTATACAGTTCGCCATGGGGATCATTACCATTATATTTTGAAACAAACTGTCGGTGGAGGTGTGGGAAATCCTATTCATACAGGTGCTAGCCAGTTTGCTAGTTCGACAGCGGCGGCACCAGTTATGCAAAATCACTTGGTAACTTTACCCGTTTCCCCAATTGCTAACGCCCCAGTTCCTGCAGGTGCTAACCAAGCAACGTCGGTAGTGTCTCATCAGGGGATTGCTGGGATTGACTATCCGACCAGTGATGGTTTTCTCTTTGATGGTAGTGGGCTTATCGGTCAGAATGCGGTTGGTCTGCTCATTCAACATCAGGGGCATATCCATGTCTTGCGTAGGGAGCAGGTAGCTGCTTCCAAGTGGGCTCATTTGTTAGAAAATCAAGCCAGTCAAGTAAGTCCAATCCGTCCCCTGCCAGATGTGGTGACAACAGTAGTTGAAAAACCAGTGGAAAAAACGGAAGTAGTAGCCGTTCCAAGTACCTCTACCCAATCACAAGCAGCAAGTCCAGCACCTGTCACTCCTGCAGAGGCGACTGTGGTGGACGAGGTTGCGAACAAGCGAAACTATCTAGCTCAAGCTCTCGGTTTGCCGGTCGGCTCCATTACGCTTTTGGATACCCCACAAGGTCAGGCCTTCATGTATCCCCATGGTGACCATGATCATCTGGTGCTCTTGAAAAATATTGACCTGACCAAACCTTTTGAAAGTGAAGAAGAGGAGCATAGTACCCCTACTCCGAACACTTCATCAATCAGTGAAACGACTTCATCTAGCTCAGAACAGCCAACAAGCTCTAGCACCTCGATGTCAACTTCTAGTAGCCAAGCAACAAGTGAGCCAGAATCATCAACCACAACCAGCCCTTCCTTGTCAGAGGTGGCTGAAGCACCTAATTCAGCACCTGTCACTCCTGCAGAGGCGACTGTGGTGGACGAGGTTGCGAACAAGCGAAACTATCTAGCTCAAGCTCTCGGTTTGCCGGTCGGCTCCATTACGCTTTTGGATACCCCACAAGGTCAGGCCTTCATGTATCCTCATGGCGACCACGACCATGTGCTGCTCTTGAAGAATATTGACCTGACCAAACCTTTTGAAAGTGAAGAGGACTTGGCACGAAAAATTGATTACATTTCCAAGGTCTATGGTGTGCCAAAAGAAGCTATCCGGGTTTCTGATACCACCTTTAGTTTCAACGACCCAAGCCATGCCTATGACCCCACCCATGTCCATCCTTATGTGATTTTACGGTCCATGTTGATTATCCCTGAAGTGACTGGTGATCCGGAAACGGACTTTGAAGCGGAGCTTTTGGCGGTAGCCAAGCGGACAGGTATCGCACCGTCTAAACTCATCATTCGTGACAAGAAATTCATCCTGCCACATGGAAGCCATGACCATGTCTTACATATTCAGGCTGTGGAGGGCATTGAGCCATATCTTGCCAATAAATTGCCAGCTATTTCAGGTAGTTATCAGGAAGGGAAATTTGATCGAGCGACTGTAGATAGTCAGCTTGAAAGTTTGCGCCAAGTGGCAGCTGAAAAGTATGGGACAAGTAGCAAGGAATACCGTCGTATCGAGCGAGCTTTGGACGACTTTGCTAGCAATTTAGATGACCTGGTAACCAATTCGACCAAGGGCTATCTAGCTATGTTGGAGCAATTTGAAAAGGTTCATATCTTAAAAGAAACTACTAGCAATACAGAGGAACAAGTAGACCCACTCTATCAATCTGTAGTTGAACAGATTCGTTTGCTTGATATCAGCAACCTACCTGTCAATAAGGATGATTTGACCAGTCAGCTCAACCAAGCCAGTCAGGATAAGGACAGACAGGCCTTGCTCAACCTAGAACACCTCTTGCAAGAATTGAAACATTTCCAAGACCGTCCTGATATCACAGCGATGGAATACATGGATTACTTGCTCAGTCAGTTGGATCAGCCGTATTTACCAGCTGATTTGTAAGAAAGATTGGCGAGCACACTGGATCGCTTGTTCCAGGCGACCTTGGGTGGCAATGGTTCCATCAAGCCACTGGACTTGTCCAAGGAACTGGTTGATTTGAAAGTTGCACTCCATTTGGCCAAGGCAACTAATCAGACCTACCCTATCCAAACCAGTCCTGCCTCTGAAAAATTGCAGGAAAACAGGGCATTCATGGAGGCATTTGTGGGAGATATCCGTGAGATGTTTACCAGACAGATGACCTTCCCTGAAATTGTGGAGAAAACAGAGAATGACACACCAGTAACCTCTCCTAGTCAGGTGACGGATAATCAGACTTATCAAGAGCTACTGACTTTGCTTAGACAAACAAATCTAACCGGCACCCAGACCTCACAAAACGCCTGGGTTGAGCGGATTAACCAGGCAAGTTTGAAGGGGGATGAGCGTGAGTTAGCAAGGATTTCCCATAGTTTGAAGGAAATTCAGCACTTCCAAGACCGAGCAGAAATTCGTTTGATGGAATATATGGATTACTTGCTTACACATATTGACAGCCCTTATCTTCAAGCGTCTACTCGTCAGGAAGCAGCTCGCCTCATCAATAAAATCTATGGTTTGGTTGTTCGCAGAGAATTGGCTACCAGTCCAATCTCTCTAGCAGAAGACTTAATTGCCAGCAGTATTGCAGTTGCCAATGATGTAAAAGGGCAAATCAATCAGCAGCTTGAAATGTCAGATGACTATGGCATTATGCAGATGAATCGTCTAGAAATGAATATGTTTGTCGAAGGAACTCGAGATTTCTTTGTCAATCCGTTAAGTTTGCCTGAGGAAGTTCTGGTAAAAGCAGGGCAGACAAGTTCTGTTCCAGCAATTGAAGAAGGTGTAGGGGCATCCAGTCCAACCAGTCAGGATAGACCGGAAAGTTCATCTAGTCCAATCCATGACCATGAAAGTGGCAGCAAGGAGGAAAGCCCATCCAGCTTATCACAACCAGTTGAAGAAAACCCTTCGTCAGAAACTGGCTCAAGCTCTGAACAAGCAATCAGTCCTACAGAGCTTGTTGAGGCAGAAGTTACCGCTCCAATAACTGTCGAAGGTACAGGCGAGGATAGTGTTTCAAATAGCTCAACAAACCCAACAGAAGTGCAAGAAATCCCGTCAGTAACGGATGAAGCAACCAGTGGACCAGTTTCAGAACCTACAGACACAGCTGTAGAAGAACAAGCTTTGCCTAGTGAAACTGCAGAGGAGGAAGAAGTGGGATTATCTGATGAAGACCTAGAATGGCTGTCCGATATTTTCGGTGAATTTACAGGTTCAACTTCCGAAGAGGAAAGTGAAGACATTGGCTTGACCTGGAAACCGATTGGTAACATTGAAGGATGATTTGAATAATCTCTTCGAACCACGGACAGTTTCAAGGATGGTTCTAATGGATTTATCAGAATTGCAAATAAAAGCCCTGCCAAATGGCGGGGCTTCAGACTGAAGACAAAGTCGTTAGAATTATATTTCTAACGGCTTTTTCATATGTAAAGTAGTATAATAGAGATAGGAATACTAGCTAATAAGCAGAGGGAGAATCGCTATGT
>NZ_POPB01000026.1 GCF_002964045.1 Streptococcus suis
TGAAAGAATTAATCCATCAATACTACCAATATAGCCATCAATGACTGTCTCATCTTGACTAATCGGAATAATGAGCGGAATCCCTCCGCTGCGTATAACAGAGTTTACATAATCTTCATTTACATACGCTCTATGATAACCAGGAAACATCCCTCCTGAATCAACGATAATACTCGCTGAAATCCCAATAATCGGCTTAGAACACTTTGATTCCATAGCCATCCTCCTCGTTTTATAAAATATTATATTTTTTTATAATCAAATTATA
>NZ_POPB01000260.1 GCF_002964045.1 Streptococcus suis
GTTATAGTCAGGTTTTTCTTTGTGTAGCATAGGAGAACCTCATAAGTCCTTTTTCTTATATTATACTCCTAAATACGAAGAAAAGCCCTTAGAAAATCAATTCTAAGGACTTTATCTTCAGTCTGAGCGACTTCTTTCGGAGTCGTTTTCTTGGTTCCTTTAGGTAACCATCTCCGAATCAATCGATTATGGTTTTCATTTGAACCTCTTTCCCATGAAGAGTAGGGATGTGCATAGAAGATATGTTCCTCAGGAAACACTTCAACCAATCGACTAAATTCCGAACCATTATCTGCAGTTATTGATAAAATATGATACTCAGCTAATAGTAACCTAAGTGCCTGATTGACAGATTCAGCAGTTTTATTTGGAATTAATCTTATGATTTGGTGTCTACTTCGTCGGTCGGTTAAGACTAAAAGACACTGATTTTTCGCTC
>NZ_POPB01000261.1 GCF_002964045.1 Streptococcus suis
TGGTCATAGTGCAGTACCTTATCCAAGATTATTTCCATTACTTCATGGTTGATAGATTGGAAAAATGTGACTTCCACCTTTCCGAGGCGAATTTTCATCAGAATATCGTTTCTACCTTTCTTCTCAAAGTGTCTAGTTTTGGGAACAGTCAATGGGACGATGGGCTGTGACATAATAAATCCTCCAGTTATGTTTTTTATAACAGTATACAGGAGGAGGGAGTGATTAGATAGATACCTTGTTATTGGGCGGTTACGGTTTAAGCACCAAAACAGCTATTTTTCCCTAAAAACAGTAAAAAAGACAAACACCAAAACGATGTTTGTCTGCAATCTGAACCAACTGCGTGGACAGTTGGTTTTCTCATTATTCATCTTTTTGATTATAAATCAAGAGACCTAATCCCATGAAGCCTACTAAGAAGAGGCTCAGCATCCAAACTTGATGACTGCTATTTCCAACCATTGAAATGGTTTGACGAAGTCCTGAAACAGAATAGGTCATTGGAAGATAGGGCTGAATGACTTGGAAGAAGCGTGGGCTAAGTTCGATTGGATAGGTACCTGCGCTTGATCCAAGCTGTAGTAACAAGATAATTAAACTTGCAAAGGATCCGAAACGATTGTTCCAACCCACCAGGGCTGTAACGAGGGCCATGAAGGTCCAAGAGGCTAAGAGGATTAATCCCAAGGTTGCCATTGGATGAGCCGGATCAATTCCAATCAAGCGAAGAACACCGTACAGAATCAATGCTGCTAGACTGGCTATCGTACCATTCAGTAACAATTTCCCTTTAGCCCAATCCCAACGATTTTTGTAGGAACGATTATCAATGTGTTTGACAAAAATAACATTCGCTGATAGGGCTACAACCATCAGTGCGACTGATACCATATAAGGAGCCATTCCGACACCGTTGGTCTTCACATCATCTTGGTCGCTGTGTTCCAAGGTGACTGGTTGAGAAACTGCTTGTGCATTTTTGTCTTCTACAGAGATGACTGATAGTTGTTGACTGGCTGAACTGAGTGAATTCGTTAGGGTTTCACTACCTGTACGAAGACTGGAAATACCGCTTGTCAAGGTTTGACCGCCACTAGCTAATTGATCCGCACCAGAAATTAATTGCTGACTACCAGAAGCCAGTTGTCCTGAACCGCTGACAAGTTGACTAGAGTTAGCAGCTAAGGTCGCCAATCCTGATGTTAACTGGCTACCTCCAGATTGGATGCTACTATTATTCGCAACCAACTGAGCTCCACCCTCTGCTAATTGAGCAACACCTGCGGTATAGGCTGTTACTCCTGACATGAGTTGACTAGCTCCACTTGACAGTTGCGTTTGAAGTTGACTCACACCACTCGTCAAGGCTTGAGTTCCTGGTAGAACTTGCTGGTTCAAGGCGGTATTGACCTGACTCAATCCACTTGATAGGTTTTCAATGGCTGTTGTAGCACCTGGCAATGCTTGATTGGCAGCCGTGTTGATCTGACCGACAGCTGATTGCAATTGACCTAATTGCGTTGCCATACCAGAAAGACTTTGTAGGCTAGATAAGGCTTGACTCAGTTGAGATAATTGACCCAAAATCGTTTGGGCTGCTGTCATTGTTGTCGAAGGTGAGTTTTGAAGGGCACCAACCAATTCAGCTTGCTGATCAGCTGTCAAGTTTTGATAGGTAGCCGTTGCTTGCAAGGCTTCAATGCTGGCTGTTTTATCAGCTTGGGCTGCAGTCAACAATCCTTGAGCCTGAGCCCCCATCTCCGTCAAGAGGCTAGATAGAGTAGTGGTATCTACTGCAAGTCCTCCGATACTTGATAGGCTATCATTTAATTGATTGATGGCTGCCTGCAACTGAGGAAGCCCTGTCAATAAGGCCTGTATTTGACTAGACTGTTCAGCAGACAAACCAGTTGAACTAGCGAGTTGCTCCAAGCCTGCCTGCAATTGATTGGCTCCTGTTACCAGTTGTTCGACCTGACTTGCTCCTGTTTGCAATTGTCCCACCCCAGCGATGAGCTGAGAGGAATTGGCATTTAATTGCTCTGCACCTGAAGCAAGACTCGCTACCCCATTTGTGTAGGTTGTTAAGCCACTGGAAAGTGTTTGACTTCCTGAAGCAGCCTGATTGACTCCATCTGTATAAGACACAACTCCAGCAGCCAATTGGTTTGCTCCTGTCACCAGTGATTGACCTGATGAAGATAAGGTAGATAAGCCTGATGATAGAGTCTGACTTCCGGTTTCTAATTGACTAGCTCCATCGGTCAATTGTTGACTTCCATCTGCTGCCTCAACCATGCCGTTTTGAATCTCTCCCATGCTGTCAAAAACAGCTGAGGTGTATGTTTCAGTAATCGTCTCTGAAACAGACGCTTTCAATTTTTCCATGGCTGATTCGCCCATCTTAGAAGCGACAAAGCTGTGACCTTTAGATGTTTGATAGGAAATCGTTAGTGGTTCAGGCTGATCCGTCAAGAGACTGGATGCTTTTTCTGATAAATCTTCTGGTAGGGTGATGACCATATAATAGTCCCCTTCTTCCAAGCCCTTTTCCGCATCCGTTTCTGATACAAAGTGGAAATCCAGGCTCTTGCTCTCTTTCATATTATCCACCATATCATCACCAATGGTGAGGGTTTTATCTTGAAAGCTCGCCGACTGGTCTTGATTGACAACTGCCACAGGCAACTGGTCTAGTCGGCCGTAAGGGTCCCACATAGAGGTTAGGAAACTAATGTTATATAAGGCTGGGACACAGGAAACACCGAGAATGGTGATCAAGGTCATTGGTTTTTTGAAAAAATTCTTTACTTTTTCCGACATAAGAACCTCCTTTAGACATCCTGTCCAAAAACTGATAAAATATATTATACAAGTATCATTTTCAAAATCAAGTAATATGAATCGTTTTTTGGACAATGTGTCTAAAAATGTATAAAAGGAGCAAAATGGGAACAGATAATCGGAAAGAACGAACTCGTCAAGCCATTTTAGAAGCAATGGTGACTTGCCTAGAAACTCAAGGATTTAACGAAATTACAACCACCCACCTCGCTCAAACAGCAGGAATTAGTCGCTCTAGTTTTTATACCCATTATAAGGATAAATATGAATTGATTGACTCCTATCAACAGGGACTTTTTCACAAATTAGAGGCTAAATTTGACCGTTATGATGGCAATCGCCAATCATCATTTTTAGAAATTTTCGAATTGCTCTATCGTGAAAAATTACTCTCAGCCCTACTGACTCATAACGGAACTCAAGAAATCCAAAATTTCTTGATTAACAAAGTCAGATTGCTGGTCGCAAATGATTTGGCTGAGCGTTTTGGGAAAGAAGATTTATCACCACTTGAAAAAGAATACAGCAGCATCTATTTTTCACATGCCTTCTTCGGTATCATGCAGGTTTGGATAAAAAATGGAAAGCAAGAATCTCCTCAATATATGACCGATTTTCTAATCAAAATGTTACCGTAATCATTATTTTCTACCTTCACCCCTTAAGAAATATGGTATAATAGTCTTATCGTGCAAACGTTTTCTTAAAGGAGATGATGAAATGATTCAAGCTGAACATCTATCAAAAACCTATTCCATCATAGATAAGGAAGTCGGTCTCAAAGGTTCTATTAAGGCCTTTTTCAAACCCAAGAAAAAGAAAATTCCTGCCGTCCAAGATATTTCCTTGCAGGTCAAAAAAGGCGAAATCATCGGCTATATCGGCTCCAATGGTTCCGGTAAGTCGACCACCATCAAAATGCTGACGGGAGTCCTCTATCCAGACCAGGGCTCAGTCCGAATCAACGGCCTCAATCCACAAGAAAATCGCAAGGCTGTCAATAAGCAAATCGGCGTTCTCTTCGGACAAAAATCCCATTTGGATTGGAACTTGCCTGTCCAGGAATCTTTTATCCTTCATGCAAAAATTTATGATGTTCCAGATAAGGTATTCAAAGAGCGATTGGCTGTCTTGATTGATCTATTGGACTTGGCTGATATTATGAAGCAACCAATCCGTAATCTGTCACTGGGCCAACGGGTTCGCTGTGAATTTGCGGCTATCTTTATCCACCAGCCTGCCGTTGTCTTTTTGGACGAGCCAACCATCGGTTTGGATGCCAGCGTCAAGGAGACCATTCGCTCCTTCATCCGCTATATGAATCAAGAATACCAGACCACTTTTTTGATTACTTCCCATGATATGAAGGACATCGAAAGCCTCTGTGAACGGATTTTTATCATTGATAAGGGCAAAAAGGTCTACGATGGTTCTCTGACCGTCCTCAAAGAACGCTTTTCCACAGTGAAGACCATTCTCTTTTCCACAGAAAAGCCGATTGAAAAAGACTTGCAACTAGAAGGCTGGGAATTTGAACGAATAGATGACTTTCACTTTGAAATCCACTACCAAAGTAAGTTTTGGACCAGTGCCCAAGTGATTGAGCAAATCTTTAATCATTATTCGGTAGAAGATGTCACCATGAAGGAATTGGAAATTGAAACCATGGTCCGCCAAATTTATGAGGAGGGTATCCATGCGTAAATATCTCTACATGACCCGCCTGACCATGATGAATGCCATGCAGTACAAGGCTTTCTTTCTAGCGACTTTCGTTTCACTGGCAGTGAAGATTTTGGTAGCTCTCTATGTCTGGAAAACCATTTTCTTCACTCAACCAGAAGTCAATGGCTTTACCCTACAAACCTTTACTACATACATCATCTTTGCCAATCTACTAGCCAGTTTAAATTCTTTCTCACTCGGAGAAGATTTGTCCCATAGCATTTTAAAAGGAAGTATTGCTGGAGAATTTCTCAGACCCTATTCCTTTATCCTAGCCCTCTTTTTCAAAGACCTTGGAAATAAGCTCTTGGAACTGATAAAATTTGCCATCGTATTTATCGGTATCTTACTTGTTCATCAGGATTTTTATCTACCTGACGGAAAAACTATTTTGCTCTTTCTAGTCAGCTCCATCCTAGGGATGTTTATCGTTCAATTGCTGGATATGGCTTTTGGCTTCTTAACATTCTTTACGGTCAATGCCTGGGGAGTTATGCTCCTACGAATGGGACTTTTCAATCTAGCCTCGGGCGCACTCTTGCCACTCAGCTTCTATCCACAGGCTGTGGAAAACTTTTTGAAACTCCTTCCCTATAATTATGCCGTTAACGTTCCCGTTTCCATTTTATTGGGACAGGAAAGCGATTTAACCGCTTTGGGGTTGCAAGTTATCTGGATACCCATTCTAGCCTGCTTCATCGCTGCTCTTTGGTCTCAGGCCAAGCGTCGTATTGTCATTTTTGGAGGTTAACATGAAGAAATATATCAGCCTCTATCTATATAACATCAAGGTCTACATGATGGCCCAGATGTCCTTTCGGGTGGACTTCTTCATCGGGATTTTCTCCTCTTTGATTGAACAAATTGTCTACTTGATTTTCCTCAACATCCTCTTTGGAAATATCAAGGAAATCGCTGGTTTTAACTACGGTCAAATGCTTTTCATCTATGGAATAGCCACCGTCGGACGCTCCATTCACTTGATATTCTTTGACAATCTCTGGATGTTTGGCAGTCGCTACATCCGACAAGGCGAATTTGAACGCCTCCTCCTCATGCCTGTCAATCCTCTTTTTCAGCTAATCTGCGAACGAATCCAGCCACAAGGAATCGGAACAACCCTTATCGGTTCCCTCGCACTAGCCCAAGCTTCTAAAGAATTAGGTATGGAATGGAGTCTTGGAAAACTAGCCCTACTAATCTTTATTGCCATTTGTATCGGCCTACTCTATGCAGCTATTCAGCTGGGACCAACTTCTCTTGCATTTTGGATTGTAGAATCATTTCCTTTGACTATGGGAATTTTCGCACTCAATCAGATGGCCCAATATCCGCTCAATATCTATCCAAAAATCATTCAAATCCTGCTGATTTTTGTTTTCCCTTATGCTTTTACAGCCTATTTCCCAGCCCTCTATTTCTTAGACTTGTCTATGTGGGGACTGGCTCTGCCACTGGTTGTCCTGGTCTTATTTGCCATCAATTATAAGCTCTTCCGCTATGGTATGACCAAGTTCACCAGCGTTGGAAATTAAAAAAAGCTAGAATTCTCTGGATTGAGAGCACTAGCTTTTTTCTATATACTTATAAAATATATTCTTCAATGACCTGAAGCACACCTGCTTCCAAATGGCTTGGAGCCATGTATTTGGCAACCGCCTTGACCTTGTCTGTCGCATTTTCCATGGCATAGGAATACCCAACGTAGGACAATAACTCAATATCATTATCAGAATCACCAAAGGCCATCACCTGATTAGGTTCGATATCCAAACAGGTCAAAACCTGTTCCAATCCCCATGCCTTATGGATACCCTGCGGTAAGATATCAACGGAACCATAACCACTGGTTAGTGCAACCAGCTGACCTTGGAAAGCCTGATTAAACTCTTCCGTTATCGATTCTACACGCGCTTCAGGAACCCAGAGACCAACCTTGTATATCGACTCTGAAACTGGATAGGCACTGAGGTCGTCTAAATAGGTTACACGACTCTGGAAGGCAGCCATTTGGGCAGGTTCAATCGGTAAATCCGTTCCCTCAAAAGGCAGTCCGGCCCCCGCCTGCATATAAATATTTTCTTCATTGGACAACATCAGACATACATCCGCCCAACGTCCTTTGAAAAAATGCAGTATTGCTTCGACTTCTTCTTGCTGAATAGCACGTCGAATCATTGTTTTGCCATTTTGATATACATGGGCTCCATTATCTGCTACAAAGATTAACCGGTCTTCAAATCCTTGGCAAAGCTGCAATAACCTGCCCATCCCATTCCCACTCGCAATGACAAATGGAATCTGTTTCTCTGCTAGCTTCTCCAAGACACTTGAAAATCGCTTTCTATCAAAACTTCCTTGACCATCTAAGAAGGTCCCATCCATATCTGTTGCTATCAGTTTTATCATACTAACTCCCTATCAAACTACAGAAAACAAATACTAAAAGGTATACAAAATCAACTTTAAGCATTTCCAAGCTCTATCGCCTATTTATATAGTTACCTAAAGAAATCCTCAAATGCTGGTGCAATATAGTCTCGATACTGCTCTGGGTGTTCGCGAATGAGAGTCGCTGAAATGCCAAATTTTCTAGGACTAAAATGAGCTTGATAGCCTCGACTGTGCAGCTCCTGGGCGTATTCTTCCTCAGACACATAGAAGACTGGCACTTGATGTTCTGACAAGTCCAACAAACCAAACAAACGATCTAACCAAAGGTCCCAGCCATTTGGATAGGGAGGCAAGTCTGTTTCATCCAAGACACAAACTCTGACCAAATCATCTTCCTTAAACTGTTCTTGAGCAAACTGAAATCGTTTGGTCAAATCTAAACCAATCAAATCCCCACGATCCTTGTCATATCCTGACACCACAATACAAACTTGACCACAGGCCAACTTTGCTCGCTCGATCAAATCCAAATGTCCCTTGTGCATAGGGGCAAAGGTTCCGAAAACAACAGCTACGGTTTGATTCATAGATTTCCTTTCTACTTGCTAAAGAGGCGAACAAGCCCACCTCTTCAACTATCTCATTCTTTTTTCAAAACGGAAGAACAATTCTGTGTCTGGAAAGTCAGGCACATGTTCCATAGGGTGAGCTGGATTGAAAAACTCCACAATCTGGAAACCACATTTATTGACATAGAAATGAATATTGCGAACTTCAAAATGCGGGGTGTTGGTTTCCCAAACTTCTGTATCTGGATAGGCTTGCTCAATAGCCTGCCAGATGGTCAAACCCAAGCCTTTGCCCTTATAATTGCCATCAACAAACAAGAGGTCCAAGGAGTTGTGATTGGTTGCTGAATCAATCTGCACAACGACACCGCCTACCAAGTCATTTTTCCAATAGACCTGAAAGGCTTGAGCCTTTAGGGCAAGCAGGCTTTCCAAGACTTCCTTACGGCTAATCACCTCTTCCCCCTCTGGCATTTCTTCCTTCAAGGCTTCTCGAAAAGCTACTTGATTGCGGCGGATAAATTCTTCACGCTCTTCTTCCAGAAGCGGTCTTAGTTCTACCATTTTTCCTCCTATTTGACCACATCAAACTTGAGCTCTTCGCCCTTAACCCCAACCTTCAAGGTCGAACCAGTAGTCAGGTCACCACGGAGCAACATTTCTGCCAATGGGTCTTCCAATTTGGTCTGCAAGAGTCTACGAAGAGGACGAGCTCCCATTTCTGGGTCGTAACCTTGTTTAGCCAATAACTTGAGGGCGGACGGTTGCAGTTTAAGGCTAATTCCTTTCTCAGCTGTTATAGCTAACAACGGTTTAACCATGACCTTGACCACATCCTGCATATGGGACTCTGTCAAGCTATGGAAGACAACTTTCTCATCAATACGGTTGATAAATTCTGGACGATAGGCTTTTTTCAATTCCTCAAAAATGCGTTTCTCCACTTCCTTGTGGTCCTTAGACAAATCAAGGGCACCAAAACCAACCGTCTTATCATCCCGAAGGGCTGTTGCTCCAAGGTTTGACGTCATGATAATAATGGTATTTGAAAAATCAACCTTACGTCCCTTACTGTCCGTTAGAACACCATCATCCAAGACCTGCAAAAGCACGTTAAAAATATCTGGATGGGCTTTTTCAACCTCGTCAAAGAGAAGAACAGAATAAGGTTTATTACGAACTTTTTCCGTCAATTCGCCACCTTCTTCATAGCCTACGTAGCCCGGAGGGGCACCGTTTAAGCGGCTGGCTGCGAATTTCTCCATATACTCAGACATATCAAAACGGATAAGGGCTGATTCGTCATCAAAGAGAACTTCTGCCAAGGCCTTAGCAAGTTCTGTCTTACCGACACCAGTTGGTCCCAGGAACATGAAGGAACCAATCGGTCTGCGACCTGTCCGAATACCTGACTGATTCCGACGAATGGCCCTGCTGACTGCAGAAATGGCTTCTTCCTGCCCGATGACACGTTTATGCAGTTCTGCTTCCAGATTCAGATACTTCTTGGTATCTGACTGACTGAGTTTGGCTACAGGAATACCAGACAGGCGACTGAGAGTTTCTAAAACATCCTCTTCCGTCACTTCTAAGTCATAGTGTTGACTAACTTTCACTGTTTCTTTCGCTTCAAGCAAGAGCTTGCTGACGGTCTTGTACTTTCTAGCCATCAAGGCCTTGTCTATGCTGGTCAGACCTGTTTCCTCAGCCTGCCCTTTCACTCGATTTTGTACCGTTGCACTGGCTTCATCCAGCAAATCAATGGCTGAATCTGGCAGGTTTTTGCTGGTCAAATACCGTTTAGCGTAGGTCACGGCAGTCTCTACAGCTGCTTGTCCAATACGGACCCTATGGTATTTCTCAAACGTTCCTTTTAAACCAGTTAAAATCTCAATGCTATCTTCCACTGTCGGCTCTTCAATGATCACTTTGGCAAAACGACGAACCAGGGCTACGTCTTTCTCAATATGTTTTTGGTACTCATCTTGAGTCGTCGCCCCAACTGTACGTAGGGTACCACGAGCCAGAGCAGGTTTGAGAATATTGGCCGCATCCAGGGTTGAATCAATCCCCGAGCCAGAACCCATAATCGTATGCAATTCATCGATGAAAAGGATAACTTGACCATCTTCCTCAATGTCGTTGATGATATTATTCATCCGCTCTTCGAAATCACCACGAAAACGGGTCCCTGCAATCACATTCATCAAGTCAAGTTCCAAAACTCGCATCTTGGCCAAGCTAACAGGGACATCCCCAGCTGCCACACGCTGAGCCAGACCCAAGGCAAGCGCTGTTTTACCAACACCTGCATCCCCAACCAAGACAGGATTATTCTTGGTTTTACGAGATAAGATTTGAACCATCCGCGAGATTTCTGCATCACGACCAATGACTGGCTCCATCTTGCCTTCACGGGCCAAAGCGGTCAAATCACGAGTATAGTCCTCTAATCCACCAGTCTGTGGAGCTGGAGGCATGCCCATCATCTGCCCCATATTCGTAGCCTTGGATTTTCCACCCTTCATCACACTACGGATTGCTTTTAAGTCTTCCTTAGTAAATCCTGCACGGGCTTCCAAATTTTTACGCAAATCCAAGAAACGGATCTTATCATCTGAGTCATCAAAATGAAAACCAACCTTGTCCAAAATCTGACTAGCTGTTGAACGTTTATCCAAGAGCATAGCCATAAACAAATGTTCTGTACCTAACTCCTTGGCATTGACAACTCCAGCAATTTTCTTGGCCAAACTAGCCGTTTCATCCAAACGTTTTGAAGAAGGCAAGATACGGAAACTATCCAACTCTTCGCGATAAACCTTATCTGTCACGACAAAAGTCGCATGTTCATAGTCAGAAATCGAAACAGGATATTCTGCCAAGACAGCTCCCGCAACGGTATCATGGTTGATGACAAATGATAAGAGAACATGCCAGGTTTCCAAGTAATCACAGGCATAACGTTGGGCAACCAACTGAGCATCTTCAAATACTCTTTGTAAACCAGTTGAAATTTTCATGAATCAATCCTCTTTCCTATCTAAGCGTCGTAAGACTTGACGCATCATGCGAGCGCGAATGACACTTGCATCTTTTCCTAATATTTCATCAGAGCCTGTGGACAAAAAGAGATTGCCTTCTCGTTCTGTCATCAAACCTTCATCAAAAAGGAGTTGTAAAATATCCGCATATACCGTCGCGGATAATTGTTCGCCCATATTGTTCAATAAATCATGAACCAATTCGTGCTTGTCCGAAAAGGTAATCCGACCAATACGAATGTAGCCACCGCCACCACGCTTACTCTCAACAATATAACCACGGCTGGCTGTAAAACGGGTTTTTATCACGTAGTTAATCTGACTTGGCACCACTTCAAACCGACTGGCCAATTCACTCCGACGCAACTCTGCCACATTGACCTGGTCCAAGATGGCTTTGATATGTTCTTCGATATAATCTGATGTATTCTTCATCGCCATAGTATCGCCTCTTTCTTTGACTATCTTTGACCATTATACCCTAAAATGATGAATTTTGAAAGCAAAAGCCCAGCCCCATCCGTAGCAGAATTTTGAAATCTCCTCTGTTTTTTTCTATAATAAAAGAAAAAAAGGAGAACATCATGAACTTCCAAGACTACATCCAAGATTTTACTAGCGTAACTGTGGAGCAGGCACAGGACCTTCTAGCTGCAAAAGAGGGGGCTGTTCTCTTCATCGGACGAGCAACCTGCCCTTACTGCAACCGCTTTGCACCAAAACTCCACAAGGTCGCCCAAGACAAGCAAGTGACCGTCCACTTCCTTGACTCCAGCCAAGTCAGCCCTCAACTCCAGGCCCTCCGCGACCACTACCAAGTTCCTACCGTACCAGGCCTCCTCGTCGCAAAAGCAAGCGGGGTCCAAGTCCGCTGCGACTCCAGCATGACGGAAGAAGAAATTGTAGCTTTTATACAAGACTAATGCTAGACATTTCCTACCAAGCCAACACCTTCCACATCTCTCATCAAGGAAGACCAGTCGGCAGCATCCAAACCTACAGCAACCCCTACCACCAAACCAATGCCTATCTTCGACTGGATTTGGTCGATTACAATTGCACCATAGCAGAGCAGCTCTTCCAGTCCCTACAAACTTCCTTAGGCGGAAAACCTCTTCAAGTTATGCTCTCCTCTGCAGAGCAGGAAAGAATCCATTTCCTCACCGCAGCTGGCTTTGTCTGCAAACGAAAATGTTATGAGTTTGAAGTGACCAAACAAGACTATCTCAGTCAAACAGGCACTACCAACCTAAACATAGTCCGCAAAGGCACCGCACTCTACCAAAGAGCTAGCCAACAAGTCTTTAACCACTATCAGACAGTTCATCAAGATATCAACCCTTGGACTGCCAGTCAAGAAGAATTTGAAAAGGGCTTTCCCGACCTGGTTTATACAGACTCAGAAAACTGGGCCTTCGTAGAAAACATTGAGATAGCCTACGTATGCGGAAAAGATGAACAAAGCTTTGATTCCTTCATCCAAGCAGTTATTGGCTCCCTATTTGAACAATATGAGCAAATTAGCTTTGAGGCTGATGACTGTGATCCTATCGCCATGCGTTTAGCTGACCACTTTCGATTTCCGAACAAGCCCAGCTGGGATACTTATCTCTTAGAAAGCTAGCAAAAAGCACCGACCACAAGGCCGGTGCTTTTTAAGGAGATTATGAAAAATATTTAGGATTGATACTAGTATAACCGTAACCGCCCAATAACAAAGTATATTGAAAAGGCTCCAAAGTCCTATCGACTCTGGAACCTTTTTCTATTTACATGCTCTCTTAATTTTTTCCTTCCATGGCAAATAAGCCTCCAGCACCGG
>NZ_POPB01000262.1 GCF_002964045.1 Streptococcus suis
CGTCAAAAAGCCCTACGACTTAACAAGACACCTCTACTTTATCATAAAGAAAAAGTAGTGAGTACTTTCTCCCGTCGGAGATTTCCTCACTACTAATCTTAGTATGTTTTTGTATTCCAGACTTTTCATTTTATAAAATTGTGGTATAATTATGAAATAACAAATTTTTAGAAAATTTTGAAGAATTGATCTAAAGGAGATTTTTTATGGCTTATGTAGTAGCTGTTGTTGGTGCGACTGGTGCAGTTGGTGCCCAAATGATTAAAATGTTGGAAGAATCAACTCTTCCAATCGAGAAAGTACGTTTCTTGGCTTCTGCTCGTTCAGCAGGCAAGACCTTGCAGTTCAAGGGACAGGACATTGTCATCGAAGAAACAACAGAGACAGCTTTTGAAGGAGTGGATATTGCCCTCTTCTCAGCTGGTGGCTCTACATCTGCCAAATATGCTCCTTACGCAGTAAAAGCAGGAGCTGTTGTCGTGGACAATACTTCGTATTTCCGTCAAAATCCAGATGTACCTTTGGTTGTTCCAGAGGTCAATGCTCACGCGCTTGATGCCCACAATGGTATCATTGCTTGTCCAAACTGCTCAACCATTCAAATGATGGTTGCGCTTGAACCTGTCCGTCAGAAATGGGGCTTGGAGCGGATTATCGTTTCGACTTATCAGGCAGTCTCTGGTGCTGGTATGGGAGCTATTTTGGAAACCCAAGCTCAGCTTCGCTCTGTATTGAATGATGGAGTAGAGCCAAAAGCAGTAGAAGCCAACATTCTTCCTTCTGGTGGTGATAAGAAGCACTACCCAATTGGCTTTAACGCTATTCCTCAAATCGATCTCTTCACTGAAAATGACTATACTTATGAAGAGATGAAGATGACAAAAGAAACCAAGAAAATCATGGAAGATGACAGCATTGCCGTTTCTGCAACATGTGTCCGTATTCCAGTATTGTCTGCTCACTCTGAGTCTGTCTACATCGAAACCAAGGAAATCGCACCAATTGATGAGGTGAAAGCAGCCATTGCTGCCTTCCCAGGTGCAGTTTTGGAAGACGATGTGGCTAACCAAGTTTATCCGCAAGCCATTAATGCTGTTGGAAGCCGTGATACTTTCGTGGGTCGTATCCGTAAGGATCTTGACAAGGACAATGGAATTCATATGTGGGTTGTTTCAGATAACTTGCTCAAGGGTGCAGCATGGAACTCAGTTCAAATCGCTGAAACTCTCCATGAACGTGGTCTTGTTCGTCCAACCACAGAATTGAAATTTGAGTTGAAATAAGTTTAAGTACTTAGAAAAAAACAAGGGCTGGTTTTAGCCTTTTTTGGCAAGAGAAAGAGAGAAAATCTATGTCTATTCAAGATTTACGTGATGTAAAAATCATAACAGCCATGATTACCCCTTTTAAAGAAGATGGTGCAATTAACTATGATGTATTACCAGAATTAGTCGAACATTTGTTGGCTCATCATACGGAAGGGATTTTGTTGGCAGGAACAACTGCTGAAAGTCCAACCTTGACTCACGAGGAAGAGTTGGAACTGTTTGCGGCAGTTCAAAAGATTGTCAATGGCCGCGTTCCTTTGATTGCAGGTATCGGTACAAACGATACGCGCGATTCGATTGAGTTTGCTAAGGAAGTCGCAGCTTTTGGTGGCTTTGCGGCAGGTCTTGCCATCGTGCCTTATTACAACAAGCCTTCTCAAGAAGGAATGTACCAGCACTTCAAGGCTATTGCGGATGCCTCTGATTTACCAATCATTATCTACAACATCCCAGGTCGTGTCGTGGTCGAAATGACACCAGAAACCATGTTGCGTTTGGCAGAACATCCAAATATCATTGGGGTCAAAGAGTGTACTAGCCTTGCCAATATGGCTTACTTGATTGAAAACAAGCCAGAAGATTTCTTGATTTATACAGGTGAAGATGGTGATGCCTTCCATGCTATGAATTTGGGAGCTGACGGTGTAATCTCAGTTGCCTCCCATACAAATGGCGATGAAATGTATGAAATGTTCACAGCTATTGAGCAACAAGATATCCGAACAGCAGCTGCTATTCAACGCAAATTCATTCCAAAAGTCAATGCCCTCTTCTCTTATCCAAGTCCTGCTCCTGTTAAGGCAGTTCTCAACTATCTTGGATTTGAAGTTGGCCCACTTCGCTTGCCATTGGTACCATGCCCAGAAGAAGATGCCAAACGCATTATCAAAGTCGTAGTGGACGGAGACTACGAAGCAACCAAAGCAACTGTGACAGAAGTTGTAAGACCGGATTATTAAAAACGTCCAGTGGACGTTTTTAACCCGAGCCTAGAAACTGGAAAGCGAGGATAGACTACGGATAGACTGTTTTAACGCGAGCCCAGAAACTCGAAAGCGAGCTAGTCCAGTGGACATTTTTAAGCCGAGCCTGAAAACATGAAAGCGAGGACAGTCTACGGATAGACTGTTTTAATGCGAGCCCAGAAACTCTAAAGCGAGCTAGTCCAGTGGACGTTTTTAACCCGATCCTGAAAATATGAAAGCTTGCAGTGTCCAGTGGACATTTTTAACCCTAGCCCAGAAATTTGTAAGCGAGGCAAGTCAGGTATTAGACTTTTGGGGGCTGGACTTAAAGCATAATGTGAAGCTTGTTCGAGAAATATGAATTATTCGCTTGACTTTCCAGTGCAAGGGTTATTATGGTTTTATCCAAACACATCAGTTATCTGGTGTGTTTTTCAGTTGCAAGCCTTTTCAAATTTTTGTCATTCCTGATATAATAACTAAAAAAGATAAAAGGATTAAGTATGGACATTGTTATTATCGGAGCTTCTTTTGCTGGTTTGAGTGCGGCAATAGAATGTAGAACTTTATATGAAAATGCTAGAGTGACGGTTATTGATTGCGAAGAAGAGGTTGGCTATTTTCCAAATGCCTTGAATTGGAAATTGACTGGAAAAATTTCTGATTGGCACCAAGCACGTATCGAATTACTGGACCAGGTTTTGCAATTGGATATTACTTGCCAATTTTCTACAGAATGTATCGACATTTCGCCAGAAAATTCTTCAATTACTCTTGAATACAAGGGGAAACGAGACACGAAAAAATTTGACAAATTGATACTTGCGATGGGGGCAAGTCAGTCATGGGATTGGGCTGACCAATCAATTGAACCATTTTTCATTAAAACAAAAACCTACTCCCAACTGCAACAGAGTTTTCACCTACTGTCCAAGGCAAAATCAGTCGCGGTTATTGGGGCAGGTCAAATTGGTTTAGAAAGTTTGGATGCCCTGTCAAGATTGGACCTTGAATTACATGTTTTTGAAGCCCAGGATTCCATCCTAGCAAAATATGCAGATGCTGAAATGGTGGAAAATCTTGGTAAGACATTGAAAGAAAGAGGGATTATCCTTCATTTGGGTGAAACGGTCAATCGTATTGAGTTGAATGAAGGAAAACAAGGTCTTGAAGTCTATACCATGAAAGGCAGATATCAGGTTGACCTAGTATTGCCTTCGACAAATCTGCGTCCCAATCAAGCGATTGTGAAAGAAAAATTTGAATTATTGCCCAATGGGACTATTTGGACGGATGATTACTTAGAAACGAGTCAGAATAATATTTTTGCGGTAGGAGATTTGGTAAGTCTGCCAGTTGACTATTTCGGTCGTGCTTATTATCCAATGATTCAGCATGCCATCATGACGGGACGCATGGCATCCCAAAACTTGTTTGCCAAGAAATCTGCGCTGTCAAAAGCCCAACGAATTGTTTCAACCCATGTGTTTGGATATAGTGTGACCAGCCTTGGTTTGACGGAGAGTGAGGCAACATTATGGTTGGACAGTCAATCCATTCGGATTCAGCGTGAGCTGTCAAAATGGGATAGCAGATTGGTAGATTTCAAATTGATTGTAGAAAAAGAAACCGGGAGAATCTTAGGAAGTCAGTTGGTTTCTGAAAGTGATTGTTTCGAGCAAATGAATACCTTGTCCTTGGCTATCTCACAAGGATTAACGGTCTATGACTTGGTCAAGCAATCATGGCTCTGCCTGCCTGGAAAGACCCCCTTAATCCCACTGATGGTGGAGGCAGCTCAAGAATGGATTCGACAAAATAATGGAGAGAAGGAGGAGGAATATGCAGATTGACCGTCTATTTGAAAAACGAGAACGAGCTATCTATCAACTGCTTCTTTATTTGGAAAATCGAAAAGATCAACCATTTCTAAAGGAAGTCTGTGCCCATCTCGAACTCTCCAAATCAACTCTTGTTCGCTATATTGAGACGTTTAATGAGCAAGCCAACGATGAAGGATTGGGCTTGGAATTCCAAATGTCAAAAGAGCAGATTTTCTTAAAGAGAGAGGGAAACTTGAGTCGTCAAGAAATCATAGCATTTCTGTGTGGGTCGAGTGTGAAATACCAAATTCTCTGTGCTCTTTTTGATAAGGATCATCTATCAGTTCAAATGTTAGCGCAGGATACACTGTTAAGTGAAGCGACCTTGAATCGCCAGTTAGCAAGTCTCAATCAACTCTTATCTGAATTTAAAATCAGTATCAAAGGAGGGCGGCTCAAGGGCAGTGAACTTCAAATTCGTTATTTCTATCATCAGCTATTTCATTTGACAAATGGGCTATCTAGTTGGCAAAGCAGTCATTTGTTAACGGATTTAGAGAGATTATTACCTGTTTTTGAACGATTCTACCAATCAAACTTGAACAAAAGACAGGCTGACTCAGTTTTATTATGGCTTGTGATTGCTCAAAAGCGATTTAAACTGAATCAACTAGATTTTAAGCCCTTATATCAGTTGATGGAGCCCTATCTTGAACATAAATTTTATAAGGCCTTGAGGAAAATGTATTTTACACTTGTACAGCAACAAGCAGTTACATTTCAAGAAGGCGAAACTATGTCTCTCTTTGCATTTCTATTTAGTCATTTTATCTTGGCTCCCCACCAATTGGAACAAGTTTTAGGTTTTGGTGGTCCAGTTATGGAAGCTACCTCAAGAGTCGTTCAAGAGATTCGACAATTTACTGGTGGGCAATATGCCGTGTCAGAAGAAGGTTTGTATCATATTAATCAAATCATGAGTCAACTCTACTTTTTCCAAGCCTCTATCCAATTGGAAGAAGTCGAAAATGGAACATATAGGGAGGAATCGAAGAGAATTATTCAGCAGGTCAACCAGACAATTTACCGAAAGAGAAACTGGAAGAATGAGTCTAGTAGTCATCTAGTTTCCATGTTGGAAAGTTTGTTCACTTACTTAAGTCAAGTTGAGCCGATTCAGGTAAAGGTTGGTTTTGCTTCTTCTCAACACGAAGTATTTTCCTATCCTAAACTGATGCAACTAAGGGAAAGGTTAGAAGGCAATCGACAGGTCCAGATTGATTACTTTAATGCTGAGACAGTAGTAGATTTACTGATTACAGATTATTTTCAGACTACCGATTTGCCTGTTTATTATATAACTGATAGGATCAAGGAAAGGGATATCCATGCCTTGAAAGGGATGATTCAAGAATTGTATCAATTGAAATTACTTGAATCAAAAAAGCTTATCCAGGAGAATAAATTTCCGATTGAACATAGATAGTCTATGAGACCGAGTTTGTGAAATATTCAATTCTTTAATACTAACGATTAAAAAATATTATGAGCTGGTAAAAGCTTGTTAGAATGCCATTTCTAACTAGTTTTTATCAGATTTTTTAATTTTTTTAAAAAAAATGATAGAAAAAATTCACAAGAATGAGTTAGAATAGAGTTACCAAGAAAACGGAAGCGTTTTCAAAAAACAATATAAATTTAGGAGGACATCTTATGTCAACTGAAAAATACATCATGGCCATTGACCAGGGCACAACAAGTTCGCGTGCCATTATCTTTAACAAAAAGGGTGAAAAAGTTGGTAGCTACCAAAAAGAGTTTACTCAAATTTTTCCTAAACCAGGTTGGGTAGAACACAATGCAAACGAAATTTGGAATTCTGTTCAGTCTGTTATTGCAGGTTCCTTTATCGAAAGTGGTGTTCGTCCTGACCAAATCGAAGGGATTGGGATTACAAACCAACGTGAGACAACGGTTGTCTGGGATAAAGAAACAGGTCTTCCAATCTACAATGCCATTGTATGGCAATCTCGTCAAACATCTCATATCGCTGACCAACTCAAGGCTGATGGACATGCGGATATGATTCATAAAAAGACAGGTCTTGTAGTCGATGCTTACTTCTCAGCAACGAAAGTACGTTGGATTCTTGACCAAGTACCAGGTGCGCAGGAACGTGCTGAGAAAGGTGAAATTCTTTTCGGAACCATCGATACTTGGTTGGTTTGGAAATTGACCAACGGCAAGTGCCATGTGACCGATTACTCAAATGCGGCTCGTACCATGTTGTACAACATCGAAGAGTTGAAGTGGGATGATGAGATTCTAAGTTTGCTTAACATTCCAAAAGCTATGTTGCCGGAAGTTCGTTCAAACTCTGAAGTTTACGGTACAACTGCACCATTCCATTTTTACGGCGCAGAAGTACCAATCTCAGGTATGGCAGGAGACCAACAGGCAGCACTCTTTGGACAATTGGCATTTGAGCCTGGCATGGTGAAAAATACTTACGGAACTGGTTCCTTCATTGTGATGAACACTGGTGAAGACATGCAGCTATCTGAAAATAGCCTTTTGACTACCATCGGTTATGGAATCAACGGAAAAGTTTACTATGCTCTTGAAGGCTCAATCTTTATCGCGGGTTCTGCTGTTCAATGGCTTCGTGATAGCATGAGAATGGTGGAAACTTCACCTGAGTCAGAAGAACTTGCTCGTAAGTCTACTAGCAATGATGAAGTCTATGTTGTACCAGCCTTTACTGGACTTGGTGCTCCATATTGGAATTCAGACGCGCGTGGTTCAGTATTCGGCTTAACTCGCGGAACAACCAAAGAAGACTTCGTCAAAGCAACGCTACAATCCATTGCCTACCAAGTTCGTGATGTTATTGATACCATGCAATTGGATACAGGTATTGATATTTCAGTCTTGAAGGTTGACGGTGGTGCAGCCATGAACAGTCTCCTTATGCAATTCCAGGCTGATATCTTGGGTATCGAAATCGCACGCGCCCAAAACCTTGAAACAACTGCTCTTGGTGCAGCATTCTTGGCAGGTTTGGCAGTTGGCTTCTGGAAAGATTTGGATGAATTGAAAGAATTAAATGCTGTTGGCCAATCCTTCCAACCAACTATGAACGATGCTCGTAAAGAACAACTTTACAAGGGATGGAAAAAAGCAGTTGCCGCAACACAACTATTTGCAGAAGTAGAAGAAGATTAAAAGGGAAAAAATGGTTGGAAGGGACAATTCGTCTCTTCTAATCAATCCGTCTGAATAAATGTTAGGAAGTGAATCGTATGGAATTTTCAAAAGAAACAAGACGCTTAGCTATTGAGCGAATGCAGGATCGTCAACTTGACCTCTTGATTATCGGGGGTGGTATTACAGGTGCTGGTGTGGCTTTACAGGCAGCAGCAAGTGGTATGGAAACAGCCTTGATTGAAATGCAAGACTTTGCGGAAGGGACTTCAAGTCGCTCAACCAAATTGGTTCACGGTGGTCTTCGCTACCTCAAACAATTTGATGTGGAAGTGGTATCTGATACCGTATCTGAACGTGCAGTAGTTCAAAATATTGCTCCACATATTCCAAAACCAGACCCAATGTTGCTCCCAGTCTATGACGAGCCAGGTTCAACCTTTAGTCTCTTCCGTTTGAAAGTGGCTATGGACCTCTATGACCTCTTGGCTGGCGTCAACAATACCGATATGGCCAATAAGGTTTTAACCAAAGAAGAAGTGCTGGAACGCGAACCAAACTTGAAGCAAGAAGGCTTGATTGGTGGAGGTGTTTACCTCGACTTCCGTAACAATGATGCTCGCTTAGTTATTGAAAATATCAAACGTGCAGCTAAAGACGGCGCATTAATTGCCAGTCGTGTCAAAGCTGAGAAATTCATCAAGGATGAGGCTGGAAAAGTTGTCGGTATCGTCGCTCGTGACTTGCTGACAGACAGCACCTTTGAAATTCGTGCGCGTTTGGTCATCAATACAACAGGCCCTTGGAGTGACGAAGTACGCAACCTCGGTGGTGAAGGTTCAGGTATCCTTCAAATGCGTCCAACCAAGGGTGTGCACCTAGTTGTCGATAGTTCTCGCTTGTCTGTGCCACAGCCGACTTATTTTGATACAGGTCACGCAGATGGCCGCATGGTCTTTGTCCTTCCACGTGAAAATAAAACCTACTTTGGTACGACAGATACAGACTACACTGGCGATTTGGCCAATCCAATGGTAACTCAAGAAGATGTTGACTACCTGCTTGATATTGTCAACAATCGCTTCCCAGAAGCAAACTTGACCTTGGATGACATTGAGAGCGGTTGGGCAGGTCTTCGTCCCCTCTTGTCTGGAAATGGTGCTTCTGACTACAATGGTGGAAATAACGGTAAGCTCAGTGATGACAGCTTTAATAGCTTGATTGAAACGGTCAAAGGTTACTTGAACAATGAAAAGACTCGTGACGATGTGGAACACGATTTGACACATTTGGAAGGCAGCGTTTCTGAAAAACACTTGGATCCGTCTGCTGTATCACGTGGCTCTGCCCTTGATCGTGACGAAAATGGTTTGTTGACTCTTGCTGGTGGTAAAATCACAGACTTCCGTAAAATGGCCGAAGGAGCAATGGAAAAGGTTGCAGACATCCTCAAAGAAGAACATGGCCGCAGCTTCAAACTCATCAATTCTAAGACTTACCCAGTCTCTGGTGGTGAATTGAACCCAGCTAACGTAGCAGAGGAAATCGAACACCTTGCCCAACTTGGTGTGAAGAAAGGTCTTGTCTATGATGATGCACTTTACTTGGCAAACTTGTACGGATCAAATGCGCCAAAAGTCTTTGCATTGAACCACAAGGTAGAAGCCGTTTCTGGCTTGAACAAGCGTGACTTGCTTTCCCTTCATTATGCAATGAAGGAAGAAATGACCTTGACTGCAGTTGACTATCTTCTCCGTCGTACCAACTACATGCTCTTTATGCGTGAGCAGTTGGATGCAGTAGCACCAGACATTTTGAAAGAAATGGCAGCGTACTATGCTTGGTCAGAAGAAGAAGTTGCGCAACAGGAACAATTGTTGGCTGATACGCTTGTTAAGAATGATTTGACCTATTTGAAAGATAAATAATAAGAGGTGCATAATGACAAATGAATTAATCGGTGAAGTACTGGGAACTGCCTTGCTGATATTACTTGGTAACGGTGTTGTAGCAGGTGTAGTGCTAGACAAGAGTAAGGCAAAGGATGCTGGTTGGATTGTAATCACAATTGGTTGGGGTCTAGCAGTAGCCATGGCAGCTTTTGTGAGTGGTTTATTGGGACCTGCCCACCTCAACCCAGCGGTATCAATTGCAATGGCCTTTGCAGGAAATCTCCCATGGGCTTCTGTGGTCCCTTACATTCTTGCCCAATTCCTCGGAGCCTTTATCGGAAGTATCTTGGTCTACCTCATGTACAAAGATCACTACGATGCAACAGAAGACACTGGTGCTGTACTGGCAACTTTCTCTACTGGTCCTGCCATCCGCAACCTTGTTTCGAATACAATTAGCGAAGCAATCGGAACTTTTGTTTTGGTCTTGGGATTATTGGCTTTCGGTCAGTATGATTTTCCAACAGGGCTTGGTACCTTAATCGTCGGCGGTTTGATTGTTTCCCTCGGAGTTTCTCTTGGTGGTCCAACAGGATATGCCCTAAACCCTGCGCGTGACCTTGGTCCTCGTATCATGCATGCCATCCTTCCATTGAAGCACAAGGGAGATTCGGATTGGGGCTATGCATGGGTACCAGTAGTTGGTCCAATCATCGGAGGCTTGCTTGCGGCTCTCCTTTATGGTCTCATTTTTTAAAAAATATCCTTCTCTAATCAGCAATGGTTAGGGAAGTTTTTTATTACTTGACTGTCAATCGTGAGCAAAAGATTGTTATTTATCAATAATTAGCGATAAAATAGGTCTATCAACATCAGTGAGGTCATCTTATGAACAATACTGGTATTCATCATATTTCAAGCTTGGTAGGAAACATTCATCAAGCCTATCATTTTTATCACCATATTCTTGGATTGAAATTGACCTTGAAAACTGTCAATCAAGAAGATTCAAGCATGTATCATCTCTTTTTCGGTGATGATGAGGGCCGTTTTGGAACGGAATATACCATTTTTGATATGCCCAATCATCCAAGTCATCGGCCTGGCAGCAATCGTTTGGAACGAACTGTTTTTTTGGTTAAAGATGTTGCTGCCTTGGAATTCTGGCAGAAAAGACTGACAGAGTTTGAAGTGGAAAACGAAGGAATTCAGGCCTTTGGCAATGGACATATCTTGAATTTCCAAGATGAAGACGGGCAGTTGCTTGGCTTGACCTATCATGACTCTATCGGAGAAATGTTTCCATATGAAACAGATGAAATTCCGTCGGAATACGCTATTCTTGGTATTGCCAGTCTTCACATGCGTATTCGTGAAGAAAAAGCATTACTAAGTTTGTTGACCGAAACCTTCGGATTTGTCGAGGAAAGCCGATTTGTCTTTGAAGATAAGATGGTGATTTCGCTGTTCTTTGACAATACCTTCCAACATCGACTTTATTTGATCCTTGACCAAGAGTCGCCAATCAGTGTAATGGGAGTCGGGGCCATTCATCATATCGCATTTGGTGTCTTAGATCAGTCTGACTTGGAAGACCTGATTAGTCGCTTAAATCTCATCAATCGTCCCCATTCTGGAATTATCAATCGAGATTTTATGCATTCCTTGTACTTCCGAGCGCCCAACTATCTCATGCTTGAAGTCGCGACCATGGCAGGCGAAAGAGAGGCTGCCATGCCAAGACAGGATAAGCAGCTAGATAATGTTGAACTGTTCTTGCCAAGTTTCTTTGAAGAGGATAGACAGGAAATCGAAAAAAATCTCTCCCAACGTTATTAGGAGAAATGAGATATGGATTATCGCTTTATCAAAGGGACCAGTCCCCGTCTTTTGGTCTTTTTCCACGGCACAGGTGGTAATAAGGAATCTATGCTCTTTCTCCGCCAACAGCTGGACCCTAAAGCCTCTGTTCTTTCTTTCAATGGAAGTTGGTGTCAAGGCAGGGAAAGGCGTTTCTTTGCCACTCTAGTTGATGGTCAGCTGGATCTTGTCGATTTTGAAATGCGCATGTCGGCTTTTCTGGATTTTTGGAAGGACTTAGACATCCAGCACTACCAAGAGATTACCTTCGTTGGCTTTTCAAATGGTGCCAACTTCATCATGGGTTTGTTGACCAAACAGTCAAACCTGGCGGACAATTATATCTTGCTCCACCCTTCGGCTTTATATTATGCATTTCCGAAGAAAAATAGCAGAGCAGAGATTTTGTTTACACTGGGGCAGCATGACCCAAATGTCGACCCAGTCGCACTTGAAAATCTTGTAGATGACTGGCAAGAGTCAGCCTTTCCCAAAGCCAACCTAGCTTATTTTGACAAAGGGCATTATCTAAGTCATGACGAATTGACCTATGTGAGCAATTGGTACCAAGAAAGAACAGACAAAAAGGCCTGAACCTATAAGTTCAAGCCTTTTATTTGTCTTAGATGAGAGATTCTAATTTGTCAACCAATGAACCAACATAGGCGATGGTTTCTTTGAGTGGTTGGTCAGTTGAAACGTCGACACCTGCGTATTTAGCAAGGTCTTGGGCAGATAGACTTGCACCGAGTGACAAGGTTTCCAACCATTTTTCAACAACTTCTTCAGGATTTTCTTCTAGTTGTTTCGCCATAGCCGTACCGATGGTCAAACCAGCTGAGTAGGTATATGGATACAAACCAATGTAGTAGTGTGGTTGACGCATCCAGATAAGACCTGCATCGTCACCGATTTCAAAGTCTTCACCCCAGAATTCCTTGATGACATCCAACTTGATTTGGCAGAGAATATCACCATTGAGGTATTCTTCATTGTCCAAACGAGTGTAGACTTCACGTTGGAAGGCTGCTTCAAGCAAGTGAGTGACCATGTTGTGGAAGTAAGTACGGCTGATCAACTCGCTAATCAAGTAAGCCTGGAAGCCAGGGTCTTGGTTGTTTTTCAAAAGGGTGTTACATGTCAAGACTTCATTTGCAGTAGAAGGCGCCTCGATGAAGTAGAGGGATGGATCGTAGCTGAGGACGCTTTGTTTCTTAGCCAATTGGAAATGACCAGCATGTCCCAATTCGTGAGCCAATACCAAGACCTCATTCATCAAACCTGTCCATGAAAGTAAGATGTAAGATGGTCCATCGTAAAGAGTAGCACAGAAGCCACCAGTAGCCTTACCTTCGTTTTGAGCGAAGTCAATCCAACGCTCATCAAATGATTGTTCAATCATTTTTACATAATCTTCACCAAGAAGGCCCAAGCAGTCAATCAAGAATTGTTTGGATTCTTCTGGGGTAATGCGTTGGTTGTATTCGGATGGCAAACTGATTTTCAAATCAGCATGAGTGATCTTGTCCAATCCATGAGCCTTGGCAACCAGTTTGACATAACGACGCATGTGAGGAGCTAATTCTTTCATGATGACATCAATTTGACGGTCGAAGAGATCACGTGATACATTTTGACGATGTAAGAGGAAATCAATCGTGCTGTCAAAAACACGCAAACGAGCTTCGATTTGTTCGTTTTTGATATGTGACAAATAGGTCGCGGCTGTCGTGTTCTTATATTTCTTTAAGGTTGAATAGAAACCAGCAGCTGAATTGCGACGGATCTCGGTATCATGGCTGAGTTCATAATCATTTTCAAAGAGCACATAGCTATTGCCAAGCGTTTCGCCATTTGCCTCGAAGTTTTCAAATGTCATATCTTCAAACTTGGTCACACCGTAGTTGTTGTATGGCTGACCAAAAGTTGGTGCGAAGTTAGAGAGAAGTTCTTCTTGAAGTGGGTGCAGTTGATGCAGCTTGTCACGTAGAATTGCATCAAAGAAGGCAGCCCATTGAGGATGTTCCTCTTTTAATTCAAGAAGAAAAGCTTCATCTAATTGACCAAGTTCAGAGAAAAGGAAGTCACGTTTTGGACGAGCTTTTGCTGATACCAAGTCATATTCGTTGGCCAGGCTTGCCAACTCTGTATTCATCTTGTCCACTTCTAATGGCAAAAAGGCGTAGTGTGAAAGTCTGCTATCAAGAATGACAATGGTTTCATATTCTGTAAGAGCAGCCACGATGGTTACTTTATCAGACAACTTTCCTTTATAGTTGGCTTCGAAGGCTTCGACCTGTTTGGCATAGGCAGATAGGTGTTCTTGGTAATTCTCAGGGGTTGGGAACAACAAATCAGTATTCCAGGTTAATTGAACATCAATATCTTGACGTTTTGGCATTGCAGATGTCATATAATTCTCCTTTTTTGTTACTAATAGCTACATTATAACATAAGAAATGCCTTCAGCAAAAATAAATCTATAGCTGTATTTATGAAAATATAACTTGACAAAATGATGAAAAACGTAGATAATTATTAGTATGAAAGGGTTTACTGAAAACCGGAAAGGAGCTTGCTATGCAGGTTATTAAACGAAGTGGTGAAGTTGTAGATTTTGACCCAGAAAAGATTTATCAAGCGATTATTAAGGCAGCCCAAACTGTATATGTGATTGATGACACTTGGCGGAAGAACCTTGCTCAAGTGACTAAAAAAGTTGTGCTTGATTTGGAAGAAGCACATACAGAACGTCCAACCATCAGTATGGTGCAATCACAAGTAGAGCATCGTCTCTTGGATGCAGGCTATATTTCGATTGCTGAACACTATATTTCTTATCGTCTCCAACGTGATTTGGAACGAAATGGCTATGCAGATAAGATTGTCGTTCATTTAAGCTTTGAGAAAATTCGTTAAAGATTGGTTTGTCCAATCTTTTTGATATTCTTGCAAAAATTTGCATACTCCAAGGCTAGTCTTATTTAAAATAATTATAATATTTTTGATAATTCTATTGAAAATATGTCAATTTTGATATATAATAAACACGTAACTAGTCAAATCCCTTATCGTGTATCGGGGGATTTTTCAGTCTTAAAATGACTAAATATCGTAAGGTGTTTGATTTGAAATATACAGAAATTTGAATATTTTTTGTATGAATTATGATTGATAATTAGATTATAAAATTCAGACTATAAGTTTTACTTATAGGTCAACTTATAGAAAAGAAGCAAGATTTGTTTAGAAAATCTTGCTTTTATTTTTATATTCTATAATAGTTTGATGTTTCAAATAAAATTTAAAAACATTTTTATTTTTTTAACAGGTAATAACCTCTTTAAAAATGTAACATATAGTATCTAAATTATTAGTAATTTTGCTAAGGATCTATAGATATGTATGGATAATTTAGGTTTGAATATTATAGCATTTTATTTTAAGCGATATCAAATTAACATACAAAAAAATAAATGCTTTTAGGGTTCGAAGTATGTTGACAATAACAGAGGGATTTTCCGAAAATTTCAGATTGTTCATTTTCAAAAACTATGTTAATGAGGTATTTTCTCCGTTGACACTATTATATAATTACAATTATAATATTGTTGAAGTCCCACAGTCTTTGGTAATACAAAGAAGTTATATTATTTAGAAAAGGAGAAAACTATGAAGACACTCAGGAAAATATTCATGGTTGTGATGAGTTTGCTTTTGGCATTTGTTCCATTGCTCGCAAGTGCCGAGGATGTACTGCCAGAAAGTACAACTATTACAATCCATAAATTGAGTGCTGGTTCGACAAAACCAGCAGAAGATGCATTGAAAACCAATGCTGATGGTTCTGAAATCCAGTTGGATAGTTTAGGTTTCCCTGTGACTCCGATGGCTGGTGTAAAATTCCAATGGTTTAAAGTTGGAGATACTGAAACAGTAGAAGAACTCTCTGCAAAAACTTTAGAACAGTTGCGAACCACTTATTCAGTAAATGGTATTACTGAAGCCACCGGTGCAGACGGTACAACCAATATCGTTGTTTCAAAAACAAACTATGGACGTTACTGGATAGTCGAACTGGCTAAAGGTGATGCAACTGAAGCGAATAAAGCAATGCAGGTTACTAAAACAATTCCTATGTTGGTTACTCTGCCATTTGGTACAGAAACTGGTTACCAGTCAACTGTTCACCTTTACCCAAAAAATGTGACCGAAACACCGACACCTGGTAAGGACGTTGCAGAAGTAGGGAATAATTCTGCAGGTCAAAACGTTGGTGATACTGTTAAGTGGTTCTTGAAAGGTACAATTCCAGTTGATATCCGTAATTACACCAAGTATGGATTCAAAGATGTGTTATCAGAAGCACTTGATTATTCTGCAGTTCAAAATGTTAAGATTGGTGAAACCACTCTTACACGTGATGATGACTATACTGTGACATACACGGAAGCTACTCGAACTCTTTTGGTTTACTTGACACCAACAGGTATTGCAAAATTAGCAGATTATCGGGACAATAATCCAAATGCTGATTACGCAACCTCAGCAGATGTACAAGATGCAGTTGCACCAAAAGTCTTTGTATCTGTTGAATTAGATACTGTTTTGAATGAAAAAGCAGTTCCTGGCAAACCTGTAACCAACAAAACAACCATTGTCTATGACAATCCATATGATCCAGATGGTGATGAAGAAGAAACTCCTCCATCTGATGAACCAAAAGTTTATTCTGGTGGTAAAAAATTCAAGAAGGTTGAAGGTTCTGAACAAACTCCTGGTAAATCATTAGCAGGTGCTGAATTCGGATTATTTACCAACCAAGAAGCGACAACGGCTGTTGTGTGGACACAAGATATGATTGAAGCTAACAAAGCTACAACTGACAATGCTGCAAAATTTAAAAATGTACAAGTTGGTCAGCCAGTAGTTCTTGTTTCAGATTCTGATGGTACATTTGAAATTCAAGGTTTGGCATATGGTGAAAATGGTTCAGATGAAGCAACAGCTGAAAGAACTTATTATTTGAAAGAAACAAAAGCTCCAGAAGGCTTTATCTTGCCAGCTAATCCAATTGTTTCATTTGTTGTGAACAAAACTAGCTACTATCAAGACCCAACTGCGACAGATTTGGTTCCAGCTGAGCCAACAAATGTATTCAACAACAAGAAACCGGAACTTCCTCTTACAGGTGGTATCGGTGCTACCTTGTTCATCGTTTCAGGTCTTGCAATGATGGCATTTGCCGCATTTAAACTAAAAAATCGTAAAGCATAAAATTTTTAACATAATATAACTCGATGTGGGTAGAGGCTGGGCAAAAACTAGCCAATAACTAAAAAAATACACAGACAGATTGAGCTGCTTCAGATGAAATCCAGCCGAACTGTCTGTGTTTTTCTTTCTGTTTCTACTCTCTTGG
>NZ_POPB01000263.1 GCF_002964045.1 Streptococcus suis
GAGCGAAAAATCAGTGTCTTTTAGTCTTAACCGACCGACGAAGTAGACACCAAATCATAAGATTAATTCCAAGTAAAACTGCTGAAGCTGTCAATCAGGCACTTAGGTTACTATTAGCTGAGTATCATATTTTATCAATAACTGCAGATAATGGTTCGGAATTTAGTCGATTGGTTGAAGTGTTTCCTGAGGAACATATCTTCTATGCACATCCCTACTCTTCATGGGAAAGAGGTTCAAATGAAAACCATAATCGATTGATTCGGAGATGGTTACCTAAAGGAACCAAGAAAACGACTCCGAAAGAAGTCGCTTTTATCGAAAATTGGATTAACAACTACCCTAAAAAATGCTTGGACTACAAGTCGCCAAGTGAATTTCTTTTGGGTGGCTAACTTCAACTTGAAATTTGGGTTTCAGAATTCTTCTCTACACGCTTCATCTTCATTATTATAGAAGATTTTTATCGAGCCCCCTTTAAATGCATTTGTAAATCACGTAACATTTTTCGACGACCATTGAAGCATTGGCCATTCATTAGACAATATGTAAAGACCCCCAGTTGAGAATTCGTGGATTTACCTGTACACTAGAATAAAAAAACAATCAACTTCTAACAGGAATTATCACACTCAATTGGAGGTCTTATA
>NZ_POPB01000264.1 GCF_002964045.1 Streptococcus suis
ATCACTAGCATTCGAATACAATGTCACATCAGACAGGAATAAAATTGAGATTTTTGTTAACAACCGCTTATTTGAAACTATTGATACTTCTAAAGGAAATGGGCATAGAAACATAGCATTTATTCCCCTATCTCAAGGAATAAAGATGACCAAAGATAATTTTATTTGGTACCTACATCTAATCTTTTTTGGAATAGGCATTTTAATTTTTATTATAAAAGGAATGACTTGGAAGCTTAATCGAAAGAAAATTGCTATCCTACTTATACTGCTACTCGTAGAGCACACCATAATCTCTCTATCTTTTTCTTTATTCTATAGTGACCAACTGATTTTATTTAATTCAAGTTTCAACGAAATTAACCTTGTAAAACTAGTCCACTTGTTCTCTCTTCTGACTGTTGTTTGCATTGCAAGTTGGC
>NZ_POPB01000265.1 GCF_002964045.1 Streptococcus suis
TGAAAATTTTAAAAAACGTATTTTGATTGCTTTGAACATAAAGAAAGAGAGAACGAACTTCGTCCTCTCTAGGTGTTAGCTTTTCATCTACCCACTACAGTTGACAAAGAGCCGAAAAAGACCAGACAGTGAGTTTGAATCACTAGTCTGGCTTTTTTTCTATTATCGCATGGTGACAAATTCTTCTGATCCAGTTGGGTGGATAGCTACAACGGAATCAAATTCTTCTTTGGTTGCTCCCATCTTGATGGCAACAGAGAAGCCTTGGATCATTTCATCAACTCCATAACCGATACCATGTAGACCGACGACCTGTTCATTTTCTCCAACTGTTACCAATTTAAACTTAGCCATTTGGCGATTGCTTGCTAGGGCAGTGTACATGGAAGTGAAGGCTGAAGTATAGACTTTTACATTGTCCTGACCATATTGGGCGATTGCTTCTTCTTCCGTAAGACCGACTGTTCCGATAGCGGGATGAGAAAAGACAACAGTTGGGATGGTTGAATAATCCATTTTGGCAGTCGTTTTGTTGTTGAAGAGGCGTTCTGCCAACAAGCGACCGGCCTTGATGGCTACTGGGGTCAATTCTTTTTCGCCTGTCACATCACCAAGGGCGTAAATGCCTGGGACGCCAGTTTCTTGGTATTCATCAACGACGATATGACCAGATGGTGCGAGTTGTACACCAGCAGCTTCTAGGTTGAGCTTATCCACATTTGGCTTGCGTCCGATAGCCCAGAGAACCTGTTGAGCAGTATGGCTACTTCCATCTTCAAAGTTGATTTGAATTAAGCCATCCTCCGTTTTTTCTAGGCTGACGGGTGTTTTCCCAGTATGGAGAGGGAGGTTGGTACGCTCCATTTCTTCCATCAATGCTTGGATGATGTAGCTATCAAAATTACGAAGGGGGCGATTGCCACGTACAAAGAGGTCAGTTTTGACACCAAGTCCGTGGAGAAGTCCAGCCATTTCGACAGCGATATAGCCAGCCCCGATGACTGCTACAGATGTAGGCAATTCTTCCCAAGCAAAGACATCATCTGATACGATACCGAACTCACTTCCTGGAATATTTGGAACAGCAGGCTGGGCTCCAGTTGCAATAACAATGTGCTTGGCACGAATGAGTTGACCATCGACTTCAACCGTTTGGGAATCAACAAAGCGGGCAAATCCCTTGATGACTTCAACTCCGTTATTTTTAAAGGTATTCCCATAGGATGTACGGGACCGTTCAATGTAGGCTTCACGGTTTTTACGCAAGGTAGCAAAATCAAAAGTCACTTCCTGGCTGGTAAATCCATACTCTGGACCATAGTGATGAATGGCTTCTGAAACTTGAGAACCATACCACATGATTTTTTTAGGAACACAGCCAAGATTGACACAGGTACCGCCTAGATTGCTCCCCTCGATAACAGCAGCTTTTGCCCCATACATAGCCGCACGGTTCATGGTAGCAATGCCTCCGCTACCTCCACCAATGGCGATGATATCAAATTCTTTCATTTGTTTTCTCCTCTTCATTGATTTACTATCTCCATTCTACCCTTTTTTTATTTTTCAATCAAAAATCCGCTACGGCTCCCTGAGAACCTCTAGTCATAGCTTGAACTTTCAGCTATAGGTTAGTAATTTAGTCATTCAATGCTAGTTTCTTACAAAACTGTAAGTAGGAAAATTGACGAACTTTTTATAAAATAATTAGGAAAACACTTGCAAATATTTTTGTATTTGTGTATTATATAGACAACACACAATAAGTATGTTTTTAAATAAAGGAGAAAAGTATGTTAAAGACAAAGAAAGCTAAAATTGCTTTGTTTAGTGGTCTTGGTGTTGCGGCTGTTGCCTTGATTGGCGGGGCCTTAGCATTTGGTGGGGTATTGGGTGGATCTTCACCAACTTCTACAGAGCAAGTTGCAACGAGCTTGACCTATACAGTTGCTAAAGAGGGTTCGATTGCTTCATCAACCTTATTGACAGGAACAATTTCTGCTGCTGATGAACAATACGTTTACTACGATCCTTCAAAAGGAGATTTGAGCGAGGTATTAGTTGAGCAAGGAACTCAAGTTGAGGTGGGAACCCCCTTGATTCGCTATGATGCTACAGAGTTACAAGCAGCACTTGATACAGCTGTGCGGGGACGTGATAAGATTGGACGTCAAATTTATGAATTGCAGACTAATGGTCAAACTGTTCAAGATACTGGGGATACTGCTACTGATGAGGCTGCAACAGCAGCAGCTCAACGTTCAGTTGATTCCCAATTAGCTGACTTAAATGATTCTTATGCGGATGCTCAAGCTGCTGTGGATAAGGCCTACAATGCCTTAACAGAAGCTACAATTTATAGTACAGTAGCTGGTACCGTTGTGGAAGTGAATAAATCAGTTTCAAAGAGTTCAACTTCTAGCCAAACTGTTATTCATATTGTCAACCAAGGTAGCCTACAAGTAACAGGAAATTTGACGGAGTATGATTTGGCAAATATTGCAGTTGATCAGGAAGTGAAATTAACCAGCAAAGTATATCCAGATAAGTCATGGACAGGTAAAATCACCTATATCTCCAACTATCCCTCAACTGAACAAACTGCAAGTATAGCAACAGGAACTAGTGGTGGTTCAGGTGCCAAGTATCCATTCAAGGCTGCCTTGACCAGTGAATTGGGTGAATTGAAGCAAGGTTTTACTGTGAATATTGAAGTTGTTAATACTACCAACCATATTTTAATTCCTGTAACAGCAGTTGTTCCAGAAGGAGATAAAAACTTTGTATGGACAATTGTGGAAGGGAAGGCTAAAAAAGTAGAGGTTACTCTTGGAAATGCTGATGCTCTCAACCAAGAGGTGACCGCCGGTATTGCAGTAGGAGATCAGGTAATCACCATTCCAACTCCAGACCTTGAAGAAGGAAAAGAGGTTGAAGCCTATGAAGAACCAGCTTATTAGATTAACCAATATCAACAAATCCTATAAAAATGGTGACCAAGAACTTCGTGTCCTTAAAGATATAGATCTAGAGGTGGAAGAAGGGGAATTTCTAGCTATTATGGGACCTTCAGGTTCAGGGAAATCAACCTTGATGAATATTATCGGTCTCCTTGATCGGTCAACAACTGGTAACTATTGGTTGGAAGGAGAAGAAGTCAGTCAACTGTCTGAGAAGAAATTAGCCTCCGTCCGCAATGACCAGATTGGATTTGTTTTCCAACAATTCTTCTTGCTTTCCAAACTTAATGCCCTTCAAAATGTCGAATTGCCTTTGATTTATGCAGGAGTTCCAGCCAATCAACGGAAAAAATTAGCCAAGCGATATTTAGAAAAAGTCGAATTGGCAGAACGGATGACCCACCTACCGTCAGAATTATCAGGTGGACAGAAACAGCGGGTTGCCATTGCGCGTGCTCTGGTCAATACACCAGCTATTATTCTGGCGGACGAGCCAACAGGTGCCTTGGATACCAAAACAGGTGAGCAAATCATGGAACTCTTGACTGAGTTAAATAATGAAGGAAAAACGATTATCATGGTTACCCATGAGCCTGAGATTGCAGCCTATGCCAAACGTAAAATTGTCCTACGCGATGGCATTATTACCGAAGATAGTCGAAGGGAGGATGTATAGATGGAAAACTGGAAGTTTGCCCTAAAATCTATCCTAGCCCACAAGATGCGTTCCCTCTTGACTATGTTAGGTATTATCATCGGTGTGGCTGCAGTGGTTATCATTGTGGCATTGGGAACAGGGATGTCCAAAAGTATTGAAAAGGCACTGGCAGGTGATCAGAACAATGTTCAGGTCTATTTTACTTCCTATATTGCTCCAGAAGGTGCAGGATCAACTGGAATCTTCGGTGGTATTGTTGGCGGAGAAGTGTCAATGGAAGAAGAACCAGATTTGACAGACTCCATGCTGCAAGGACTCTTAGAGATTGATGGGATTAGTAACTACTATATCAGTAATTCAAATATGGCAGAGGTTTCATTTGGAAACAAAAAGGCTGAAAATGTGAACATAAATGGGGTTAGCCAGTCATACTTTACTGTCAAGGAATTTGAAATCTTAGCAGGTCGTCAATTTACTGCCAATGATTATAGTCGTTTTTCCCGCATCATCATGTTGGATGTTGCCTTGGCTGAAAAATTATTTGGGTCCATCGAGTCTTCTCTAAACCAGACAGTTAGTGTCAATGACAATTCATACCTTGTTGTCGGTGTTTACAAAGATCCAAAAGCAGGCACAGCCCTCTACGGGATGAATTCTGGAGGGAATGCTGTCATGACCAATACGCAGTTGGCTGCTGAAATGGGCATGAAAGAAAATAGTGGTCTGTATGTTCATGTAGATGATGTGAGTCGAGCTGGTGAACTTGGTCAAGCTGCTGCAGATTATTTAACGAGAGTTACTGGCTTGAAAGAGGCAAGATACAACATCTATGATATGTCGGCTATGTTGGATTCCCTCAGGACAGAAATGGCAGGGGTCACCATGTTTATCGGTGCGGTTGCGGGTATTTCCTTACTAGTCGGTGGTATTGGTGTAATGAATATCATGCTGGTATCTGTGACCGAGCGGACCCGTGAAATCGGTCTTCGTAAAGCTCTTGGAGCAACTCGTGGAAATATTCTCATGCAGTTCTTGATTGAAGCTATGGTATTGACTACTTTGGGCGGAGGAATTGGACTAGCTATCGCTCAAGCCATTGTGTTTACTCTCAACGCTACAAAGGTTATGGGAGAAATGACGGCTGAAATTTCAATTCCAGTTGTTCTGGGAAGTCTGGCATTTTCAGCAGCAGTCGGTATTGTCTTCGGCGTTCTTCCTGCTAATAAGGCTTCTAAGCTGGATCCAATTGAGGCATTGCGTTACGAATAATCGATTGAAACGATTAGGATTTCCTAGTCGTTTTATTTTTTGAGCAAATGTCTTGACAATATCACTAGTTAGTAATAAAATAAGACCATCAAATAAGTAAAGGATGTAAAGGAGAACACATCATGGTAGAATTAGGTATTTCAACATTTGGCGAAACAACTCCACTAGAAAAAACAGGGGAACCTTACAGCCACGACGAGCGGATCCGCCAGCTAGTCAAAGAAATCGAGCTAGCCGATGCGGTGGGGCTTGATGTTTATGGGATTGGGGAGCATCACCGAGAAGATTTTGCGGTTTCTGCACCTGAGATTGTGCTGGCAGCTGGTGCCGTCAATACCAAGCATATCAAGCTAACATCAGCAGTTTCAATCCTTTCATCCATGGACCCTGTACGACTTTATCAGCAGTACACCACTATTGATGCTTTGTCAAATGGCAGAGCGGAAATCATGGCGGGTCGTGGTTCCTTTACGGAGTCATTTCCCTTGTTTGGCTATGATCTCTATGACTATGAAGAACTCTTCGATGAAAAGTTGGACATGCTTCTGGAAATCGATAAGGAAACTAATCTCAAGTGGGATGGGCATTTTACCCAGTCAGTCGATAATAAGCCAGTCTATCCACGTCCTGTTCAGGAAGATTTTCCGATTTGGGTGGCAACTGGGGGCAATGTAGAATCCACCATCAAGATTGCTAAGAAAGGCTTGCCAATCGTTTATGCTGTCATTGGTACAGGTGCCTATCGCTTTAAACCTTTAGTCGATGCTTATCGCAAGGTTGCCCGCAACTCAGGTCATGATCCAGAGAAAACGAAAGTTGCAGCTCATTCTTGGGGTTGGATTGCAGACGACCATGACAAGGCTGTGGAAGAATACTATCATCCAACTAAAGTAATTACGGACAATATCGCTAAAGACCGCCCACATTGGAGCGAGATGACCAAGGCGCAATATCTCTACTCCCTGACAGACGAAGGGGCAACCATCGTCGGAGATCCAAAACGAGTCGCTGAAAAAATTATCAAGACTATTGAAACACTTGACTTGGACCGTTTCTTCCTCCATCTCCCAATCGGCTCTATGCCACATGAAGATGTCCTCCGTGCCATCGAACTCTACGGAACAGAAGTCGCGCCAATTGTCCGAGAATATTTTGCAAAAAAAGAAGAGAATCAGTCCCAGGACTGATGAGATAGTTGATAAGATGAGCTATACTATAGTCAATCCTAAATATTTTTCATAATCTCCTGAAAATCCTGACCATGTGGTCGGGATTTTTATGTATTTTAGATAATTAGAATAGTTATACAACTAGCTAATAATGTTGATTAAATGGGAGTTTTAGGCTAGTATGGTATAATATAGTTATACCCGTTGTGCTAGTTCATTTCAACATACAATAAAAAGCCCAAATGGACTACACTGTAAGTGACAAAACATACAGGAAGTTAGTCCAAATGAGCCACTTACAGTATGCTGCTAAATCTCATCATTTGCAATGAAATGTACGCAAATTATCAAAAATTTGTCATCACTTCTACCAAAACTATTGCCCGAATTCCTTTAAACATCAGCGTAATGTTGGCTTAGTCAAAGTTTCGGATGAATCAATCCCTGTCTTGCTTTTGTTACAAGCTGAACTGGGCATGACATCACAACGCTATTTCTACTCTATCTGCCGCCTCTTTCCTTGTGGTCAGTTACTAGAAAGAAATCGTATTAATTGTCGGTCAAAACTATTGATTTGGCTAATCCAATTCATCCGAAAAGCTATGAGTGACATGATTTCTCCTGATGAAATAGCGATTATAGATAGTTTTCCCTTATCACTTTGTCAACCTGTTCGTAATCACAGAGTCACCATTTTTAAAGGATTAGCCTATATTGGCTACAATAATTCTAATCATATTTAGTTCTACGGCTTCAAGGCTCATATGCTAGTGACCTTGTCTGGTTATTTTTTGAAATATGTTGTCACGCCAGCCTTTGTTCATGACATCAAGGTGGTTTATGAATTATTAAAAGGGTGTATGCGATCGATCAACCTAGGTGATTTAGGCTACCTAAGCAGTGAACTCAAGAAGGACTTAGAACAACAAAGTTACCATCTATGGACGTCATTTCGTAAAAACATGGCAGGAGCTGAAGAACATAAAAATTGGAAGGTGATGGTCATGAGACAAACGATTGAAACACGTTTTTCTGAACTGTGTCGTCTCTTTGACATCGAACATACATTAGCAAGAGGTCTAGCCGGACTACAGTTACGAATTGAACAAAGTACTCTAGCTCATAACTTACGCTATTTTGAAATGAACTAGTACCACGGGTTCTATATAAAATCTAATAGCAATTCAAATAAAACAGGGTTTATTAAATGTCAGATATATATAATAAAAAGTATTTTTTTGAAAAACTAATCCAAGATAATTTAGAAATTGAAGAATTTTTAACAAATTTTTCATCATTAGAATTTAAAACTCAATATAATATTATTGCGGAAGCGATATTAAATAAAAACAAAAAAGCAACTCAAAATATTTCTACATTAATTTTAGAGAGTCGTACATTTTTAAAAAATAGAGATTTGTATTACGTACTGGGAGAAATTTTAGGGATATTTTTTATCAAAAGCAATGGAGAAAATATTCAAGATGACTGGATATTTTGTATAAGTGATTGTCGAAACCAAGTCATTTTAAATCAAGTTAAAAATACTTTGCTATCCAAGTATGGTAATAGCAGTGCCAAATTAAAAATTAATGAAACTTGGATTGATTCTCAGATCATTAGTTATCGGGATTTGAAGTCTTTTGAAAATAAAAAAATAGAATTAAATTTTCATAAAAAAGATGTAAATTATACAAAAATAACTTTAGGTGCTTTGTTAAATTTAAGTGCATTTCATCATTTTTTTGATTTGCCTGTTTATATTTTGAATACATTTAGAGGAAATTCAAATATTGAAAAGGATTTTATTATTATTTTTGAAAAAGATGATGACATAGAATTAGTAACTAATGGTGATAAAACAGGATTTACAAAGAGTGTAAAGAAATGTAAGAGAGTCAAAGAAAGAGAGTTATTAGAATATTTAGCATTTGTACCAATAAAGAATATACCGACAGTTTCAATATTAGAAGTATCTTTTGTACCGGAAAATAGAGCGATTAAATTAAAATATTTATATCAAGTTTATAGAGAGCTTTCGGTTTTAAAAGATAGATTCAAAAATATTGTCTCTTCAAACGAATCTTTTATAAAAAGCAAAGATGATATATACGATCCATTTAGATATGCTACTTCAGTTGATTTTGAAGAAGAGAGATTAGAGAAAATATTGGGAATAGTAGCAAAAGAAAACTACTTGCAATTTAAAGACTTCCACCCTTTTCTTAAAAATAAAAGAGGCAACGTTTTAAATATTAAGTGCCTTTATCGTGATAAACGTAATAATAAGTCGGTTGAAATTTTCTTGATGGGTTGGTATTTGTCGGATGGTAAATTAAAAATTCGATGGAGACCAACTTATAAAAGAAAGTTACGTTGGCGTTCTTCGCTAGTTTCTGTCGATATTGTTTCAGGACATTATTTCTTTAGAGGGGAACTCTATAAAAATGGGCAATATCCAGTATTTTTTAAAGATTTAACATTTATTGATAATGTATCAAACAGATATATTTCTTTAATCGAAAAAGAATATAGAAATTTTTTGAACATTATTGAGGAACAGAAGAAGCTAGCCTTACTTCATAAAGTTAGACTATTGTGATTATAATCAAAAAGAATATTGAAGTTTGTTGATGTTAGATAATACCTGGAGAGGATGGAATTCATCCTCTCATATTTTTTTGATGTTTTATATATAGTAGAGTGAATTAGAAACAGGGCCCAACTAAGTTATCAATTTGAAGAGTATTACAAGTCATTTTGGGACTGGGCTATCGACACTAATCAATAGTCTCCTTTTCTTAAATCAAGTCACAATAAAACTGCTCTCAGAATAAACCGAGAGCAGTTTGCTTTATAGAATTTGGATTAGCAAGCCACTAGTAACTATCATCGTCGGGAGTGACAAGGTCTAGCAGACCTTGTCAGCCAATCGCTAAGAAACTGGAGAGCGATTGGTACATTCTAGTGAAAACAATCCTAGCAAGCTACTCTTGCTTATTTCATAGTCGGAAATAGGAGCACATCCCGAATAGTAGTGGTGTCTGTCAAGAGCATGCAGAGGCGGTCGATACCGATTCCCAGTCCACCTGTTGGTGGCATACCGTATTCAAGGGCTTCGATGTAGTCGTAGTCAATGCCTGTCGCTTCGTCGTCACCGAGTTCTTTAGCCTTAGCTTGGGCTTCGAATCGTTCTAATTGGTCGATTGGGTCGTTTAATTCAGTAAAGGCGTTTCCGTATTCCTTGGTCATGATGAAGAGCTCGAAGCGGTCTGTGAAGCGTGGGTCTTCATCATTTTTCTTAGCCAGTGGAGATACGGCAACTGGATGACCATAGACGAAAGTTGGTTGGATAAGAGTTGCTTCAACGTATTCTTCAAAGAAGCTGTTGATGATTTGCCCCACTTCTGTATGGTGTTTTTCCACAGGGACCTTGTGCTCAGCTGCAAGGGCTTTTGCTTCCTCGAAGCTCATCTCTTGCCAGAAGTCCACACCAGTTTGTTCCTTAATAGCGTCAACCATATGGATACGCTTGAATGGCTCGTGGATAGCAATTTCAGTGCCCTGATAAGTAACAGGACCATCACCGACAACAGCCTTGGTAGTGTGCTGGATAATACCTTCGGTCAAGTCCATGATGTCTTGGTAGTCTGCATAAGCTTGGTAAACCTCAATGGAAGTGAACTCAGGGTTGTGGGTCGCATCCATACCTTCGTTACGGAAGATACGGCCGATTTCATAAACGCGTTCCATACCGCCGACAATCAAGCGTTTGAGGTGGAGTTCTGTCGCGATACGAAGGACCATGTCAATGTTTTGGGCATTGTGGTGGGTGATGAATGGACGAGCTGCAGCACCACCAGCTTCGTTGTGAAGAACTGGTGTTTCCACTTCCAAGAAACCAAGTCCGTCAAGGTAACGGCGGATTTCTGAGATAATTTTTGAGCGGGTCACAAAGCGATCAAAGCTCTCACGGTTGGTAATCAAGTCCAAATAACGCTTGCGGTAGCGGGTCTCGATGTCTGTCAATCCGTGGAATTTTTCTGGCAATGGGCGGAGCGCTTTAGACAGGTGAGTTAACTTGCGAGCGTGGATAGATAACTCACCAACGTTAGTCTTGAAGACATCTCCCTCGACACCGATAAAGTCACCAAGGTCTGCTTTTTTGAAGATTTCATAATTTTCTTCGCCAACATCATCCTTACGAACGTAGATTTGAATCTGGCCTTCGCGGTCTTGGATGTGGGCAAAACCAGCTTTACCCTTACCACGCTTGGTCATAATACGACCTGCAATGATTGCTGTTTGCCCTAATTCTTCCAAGTCTTCTTTTGATTTGTCTTCGTACTGGGCCTTCAATTCAGCTGAGTTGACAGAACGCTCAAAACGTTTTCCAAATGGGTCAATGCCTTGTTCAGCAAGAGCCGTCATTTTCTCACGACGGACAATCTGTTGGTCATTTAATTCTTCAAAATGTTCAGTTGACATAAAAATTTTATTCCTCCAAAGTCTGTTATTTCTATTTTATCATAGAAGAGAGAAAAAATCAGTATAAATTGCTAATAGGATAGGAAAAAACAGCAGAAAATTCTACTGTTTTGCTTTATAGCTGGTATCATTCCAAGCTAATTCTGTAAAGTTTTCGAAATCGCTTGTTTCTAAAATAGTAACCGATGCATTATCCAAACCACCTCGGTGACGCAGTTGGGCTGGTGGAAAACCAAGTAGGCGATGGATAGAAGCGGTTAGAAAGGCACCATGGCTGACGATGAGGATTGTTTCCATGTCTTGCCCTTTCAGCGATTGGACAAAGTCCACCATTCGTTGAGTTACCTGGCGAACGCTCTCAGCTTCAAATAGGTCATTGTCAAAAAGAGCTAGATTATGTTTGAGTGCCCAGGCTTGTTTGGGGTAGATGGCACGAAAAATTGCCATCTTGCTTCCTTCTAGTCTTCCAAAATTCCATTCACGCAGTTGTGGCGTAGCTAGAACGGTTTGGCAATGGTGATTGACTTTAGCAATTTCTTGGGCAGTTACCTGCGCACGTTGAAGATCGCTTGAGAAGATAGCATCAAAGGGGATTTCAGCAAGGTATTTGCCTAGTTTTTCTAAATCCTGATAAGATTCGGGCAAGAGAGCCGAATCTCCAGAATAGCCTTGAAAGCGTCCCTCCAAATTCCATTCGGTCTTTCCATGACGGACAAAGTAGATTTTCAAGTCTAATCGCTCCCTTCTATCAAATCAGCAAAGTCAGCCTTTACAAAATCAGCTAAAACCTGGCTATCAATTTTAATCGACCGACCAATTTCTCCAGCAGAGACAATCAAGTGACCGAGTTCAAGGGCAGATTGATCAATGTAGATTGGGAAATTATGCTTCTGACGAATACCCACGGGATTGTTGGCACCGTGAACATAGCCAGTTGTCTTTTCCAAGTCCTTTTGCGGAATCATGCTGACCTTTTTATTGCCAGAGATTTTGGCTAATTTTTTCTCAGACAGGTGTTCTGTGATTGGGACAATTCCGATGACAGGGCCTGTTTTATCTCCTGTTAGTGCCAGTGTTTTGTAAATTTCGTGTTCTTCAATTCCTGGTGGTAGTTGGCCTTCAAGGGCATTTAAAACAAGGCTATCATGATCGATCTTAGCCTTGTCTAAAATTTGGTCCACCAAGGTTTTCTTAATCTTAACCTTTTTTGCCATTATTTATATTTTTCCTCAAGTTTACTCATCCAAAGGCCTAGCCATGCTCCTAGGACAAAAAGAACAAGAGCAGCAATCCATGTAACAAAGTTCGCTCCAGCATAGGAAATTGACTCTTTATTACTTGCTTGTGGAATCAAAATTAGGAGAGTAGAAGATGAGACGATACCAATAATAAAGTGATAAACGCGTGAATGGTATACTTTCAGAGCATGGTCCATTGCTTTTGAAAAGGCCACCATTGCAAGAACGCCACCGATAGCGATGGGTAGGAAGGTACCGAATAGATCAAGTGATTTGAATCCATTGAGCATTGGCGTGTAAATACCCAAAATCAGCAAGAGATTTGAAGGGCTGAGTCCAGGAACAAGTACCCCTAAAGCTATCAAGGCACCCGCCAAGACAAAACTTGCAAAGTTTGCTGGAAGTGTTCCTACAAGATCGCTCAAATTGTAGAGCAAGAATCCTGAAATGATGAATGTCCCAATTAACCAAGCCCAGTCAATGCTATCGCGTTTGCTTTTTTGAGTTGATTCTTTAAGCAGGCTAGGAATAGTTCCCACGATTGCTCCTGCAAAGGCCCACAAAACTGGGACTTGGAAATGTTGTAAGAGATACTCAACTGGAAATGAAAAGAGTGCGATTCCCAAAATTCCACCGATTCCTACAGGAACAAAATAAAGAAAGTTTTCCTTGAAATCTTTTCGAATATTTGCTAAAAATCCAATTAGTCGCTCATAAATTCCAAGGATAGCAGCCAGTACTCCCCCGGAAACACCAGGTAAGATAAAGCCAAGGGCGATAATCATACCTTTAATAATTCTTGAAATCCAAGAAGCCATAATGTCCTCCAAAATATATTTATAACGTTCCCATTATAGCACAAACCTTCTGAAAATCTAAAAAATGAGTGCCTGAAAGAAAAAATCTAACAGGCAGGTCAATTATATCCGATAAAAGCTCGGTCTAGCTTTGTAGAGGATGATGAGTAAGATGCAAGCAATGATGGTCGAAGGGAGGATGTAGCTGATATTATAGGTAAAAGAATAGAGCCAGACAGTCATACCAGGTGTAGCATAGTCAGCATAGAAGATAATTCCTGATAAGTAGGTAGCCAACAATCGAATACTTCCTCCAAGTAATCCAGCTAGACTGATGATGAGGGAGGCTTGTTTCAAATCTTTATGTTTCCTTAGAAGAGGGGACAATAACCCTGCTAATCCAATGCCTGCATAGGAGAGGGCATAGTCAAGGAAGACTTGGAAGACATTCAGAAAATACCCGCCATAGAAAAGCTGAATGGTGCCTACAATCCCACCTGTAAGAATGCCGATACTCCAGCCATGACGTAGGGCAAGAAAAAGAATAGGAAGCATAACAAGTGAGACTGAACCACCTTGTGGCATGGTAAAGAGAGGGACTTTGTCAAAGACAAGGGCGATAGCAGAAAAAATAGCGATTTCTGATAAGATCGTTAGCCGGGATTTAGACATAAAAACACTCCTTTGTTCTTGTAGACAAAGGAGTGTTTATAGCAGAAAACAGTATCATTCTATAAAGCACACAATTCCTACGCTAGTCTTAACTAGATCAGGTTCGAGGATTTCGCAGTTGCGATCTCAGCCGAAGCACTCCTTTGTGTATATGTAATTAGTGGGATTAAAACATTTTATTCAGGTGTTGTAAATAGTTTCTTGTAAACTTCATTTGGTTCTTTTAGTGTTGTAATTAAATTTAGATCCAGGTGATTTGCAAAACCATTTACATAACCTCTTGAGGTATATTGGTGTAAATCGTAATCCAAATCAGTATTTGGAGCAGCATTATAGTATCCTGAATCATCACCATATGTTGGAATCCAAATTGCATCGAATTTATCAACACTGATACTATGGTCTTCCATGAAATAAGTACCGATATAGATACCAATATTTTTAGCGCCTAGAGATTCTAATTCTTTACGAAATGCCTCAACGCCAGCATTCATATCTTCCATAGTATATTCTTCAACATCTAACCAATAATATGTTGGATTGTATTTACTAGAAGCTTTGTAAAAACTTCTAGCTTCTTCTTTCATATTTTCAATGCTCTTTCCAGTGACATATGCATAAACAGCAACTGGAATATTTCTTGCTTGAAATTCCTTAATATGAGTATCAAAAGCCTTGTCCAATCCGTTCCGATCACTTGCGGCATTTTCATTTTTGATATGAGATCCACTCTGAATCCGAACGATTGCTCCAGATATATTTTGGCTCAAAGTGTCGTAATCAATTTCGGAAGGTCTTTGCCATGCGGAAACATCAATGATTGGTTTCATTTCAAGTGCATTAGTAATATAATAACTAGAACTTGAAGTAGTTGTGCTACTAGATTTGGCTGTTACATTTTCACTTTTTGTCGTAGTTGTCGTTGTTGGCTTTTTTGCCATTAATCCTGTCAGAAATATTAATACAAAAAATGATAGGAAAAAGACAATAACAACCATGGGATTTAATTTTTTTCTCATCAGAACAATTCTACATTAAAAATAGGAAAAAATCAAAAAAATTGGACTAAAAAATAAGATAAAATAAGGTTAAATACATCTTGACATGCATTCTAGATTGCGATAGTCTAAAATGTATGTTGCAAAAATATTTAAAGACAAACCAGATTAGTCGAATTGTGATTTTTTCAAGCTTATCAATCGTGTTAAGAGTGCTTTTTGGCCCTTTTCCAAATATTAAACCATTGACTGCTATTTTTTTGGTTTGCTTGAATTATTTTAGTCTCATAGAAGGAATAATGATAATGGGTATTACGATGATAGTTAGTGGTATGCTTTTTGGAGCTAGTTTAGTGATTTTTTGGCAAATTATTAGTTTTACCCTCATTCAATTGATTTGGTATCTGTTCCTTCAGCCATTCTTTATGGTAAAACACACTTCAATATTTTTCCAAAGTTTATGTGCTGGTTTACTTGCTTTTGTTTATGGATTCATGATCAGCATTATGTCAGCGATTCAACTTGGTCTTCATCCAATCATTTTCTGGATAACTGGTTTTTCATTTGATTTTTTACATGCAATATCTACTTTTTTATTTTACCCAATTATTTTAAAAATTATAGGAGATTATTATGAAAAAAATTAGTATTATTGTTGGATTGTTTGTAACATTATTTTTTGCTGGGTGTTCAAATGAACGAATTGAAGGGAATGCCATTCAGATTACCTTAACTGTAGTTAGTGGAGATAAGAATAATAGTCAAGAAGTTACAGTTGAATCAGATGACAGTGTAATGGAGATTTTAGAGGAATACCACCAAGTTCAAGAAGAGGGAGGTCTAATAACTGCAATAGATAATGTGAGTCAAAATCCCAAAACAAATACATTTTGGATGTATAAAATTAACGGAAAATTGGCGGAAAAAGGCGCAAAAGAACAAAAGGTAAGCGATGGAGATAATATTGAGTTTTATCTAGAGACCTTTGAATAAGGGGGCAAAAGTTTGTTTTTTGCTTTCTTGGTAATGTTCTAAATAACGAATGTTTATCTTGGAGTACAAAAGTGAGGGGAATGTATATTCAAAATATGCTATAATAGAAACTATATTCGAAAGAAAGTTGAATTTGAAATGAAGATTGATAAACGGCAGTTGTTAAATTACTCCATTCTAATACCCTACTTTATTTTATCCGTCATTGGTTTGGTAATGGTGTATTCAACGACAAGTGCCAATCAAATTATTAATGGCGGTAATCCCTTTAGAACAGTAATAAACCAGGCAGGATTCTGGGGAGTAAGTCTTCTTGCAATTTATATTATCTATCGTATGAAGTTAAGTTTTTTGAGGAAGAAGACAGTCATATATTCAGTTATCTTAGTGGAAGTGTTTTTATTAGCTATTTCTCGCCTATTTCCTCCTGTAAATGGTGCGCACGGCTGGATTCCTCTTCCAGTTGCAGGTACTCTTCAGCCTGCTGAGTACCTAAAACTAATTATTATCTGGTACCTTGCACATGAATTTGCAAAACAGCAAGCTGAAATTAGGACTTATGACTATAAAGCATTAATAAAAGGTAGTTGGATTCCTAGAGAGTTTACTGACTGGCGTGTAATTAGTATCTTATTATTGGGATTGGTTGCTACTTTACCTGATTTGGGAAATGCTACAATCATTACTTTGATTATGGTGGTTATGATTAGTGTAAGTGGTATTGCCTATCGTTGGTTTTCAACAGCGGTACTTGGTATTTTTGCAGTTTCAACGCTTATTTTAGGTACAATCCGTATTTTAGGAGTTGAAGCAGTGGCAAAGATTCCACTTTTTGGATATATTGCTCGTCGTTTCTCAGCTTATTTTGATCCATTTGGTAATGCAACAGGATCTGGATTACAGCTGACCCACTCTTATTATGCAATGAGTAATGGTGGTTGGTTTGGTAGAGGTTTGGGCAATTCCATTGAAAAGAAAGGTTATTTACCGGAGGCTCATACAGATTTTGCTTTTTCAATTGTTATTGAGGAGCTTGGTTTTGTTGGGGCAAGTCTGATTCTGGGATTACTCTTCTTTCTAATTATTCGTATTATCATTGTAGGTGTACGTGCTCGTAGTCCATTTAATTCTATGATGGCTCTCGGGATAGCTGGAATGTTACTTATTCAGACATTTGTAAATATAGGGGGGATTGCAGGTATCATTCCTGCGACTGGAGTGACATTCCCGTTTGTTTCACAAGGGGGATCCAGCCTCTTAATTATTTCGATTTCGATTGCATTTGTGTTGAATATTGATGCAAATGAGAAACGTCGAAGTATTGAAGAAATTGAACAAACATTATCTTAAGTTACCTGTAGGAGGTTAATAATGACTATTCAAAAACTAGAAAACTACAATAACAAAGAAACAATTCAAGAAGAAGTGGCGATTTTAACAGCGATTCTAGAAGAAGTTGCTTCACATATGATGCCATCGGAAACCTTTAATAAGATTGTGGAATTATCTCAATTGGCACGACAAGATGATTATCAAGCCTTGATTGCGATTATTAGTCAATTAAACAATGATGAACTAGCGGTTATTTCAAGATACTTTGCTGTTTTGCCGCTTTTGATTAATATTTCAGAAGATGTAGACCTGGCTTACGAAATCAATCACCAAAACAATATTGATCAAGACTATCTTGGTAAAATTTCTACGACCATTGAAATGGTTGCTAAGCAAGAGAATGCAGCTGAGATTTTGGAAAAGCTTAATGTCGTTCCTGTATTGACAGCCCACCCAACTCAGGTTCAACGTCAATCTATGCTTGACTTGACCAAGCATATTCATGAATTGCTCCGTCGTTACCGTGATGTCAAGTTGGGCTTGCTCAATAAGACTAAGTGGGAAGATGAGCTTCGTTGCTACATTGAGATTATCATGCAAACGGATATGATCCGTGAGAAGAAACTGAAGGTGACCAATGAAATCACCAACGTTATGGAATACTATAATTCTTCCTTTATCAAGGCCGTGACCAAGTTGCAACGTGAGTATAAGCGTTTGGCAGCGGAGAAAGGAATTAAATTAAATAATCCTCGTCCTATTACAATGGGCATGTGGATTGGTGGTGACCGTGACGGTAATCCATTTGTTACTGCTGAAACGCTGAAACTTTCTGCTCTGACTCAATGTGAAGTGATTATGAATTACTATGATGAGCAACTGTATAAGCTCTATAGAAATTTCTCCCTATCCACTTCCATTGTAAATGTATCAACGGCTGTGAAACTGTTGGCTGAAAAGTCTGAAGACAGTTCTGTCTACCGTGAACATGAACCTTACCGTCGTGCCTTCCACTATATTCAGATGAAAATTGCCAACACTCGTGATTACCTGGTTCACAACAAGCCATCTGACGTTCGATATGAAAATGTCGGTGAATTTAAGGCTGACCTACTTGCTATTAAACAGTCACTGATTGAAAATCGTGCAAGTGCCTTGTTAAAAGGAGATTTCACAGAGTTGCTAGAAGCGGTAGAGGCCTTTGGTTTCTATCTAGCAAGTATTGATATGCGTCAAGATTCTTCTATTCACGAAGCAAGTGTGGCAGAGCTTTTGGCTTCTGCTCGCATTGTTGAAAATTATTCTAGCTTGTCAGAAGAAGCCAAATGTCATGTACTCTTGAAACAATTAGAAACAGATCCCCGCATTCTGTCTGCGACTCATGTTCCTAAATCAGAACAATTGCAAAAAGAATTAGCGATCTTTGCGGCAGCGCGTGAATTGAAAGATAAGCTTGGTGAGGAAGTCATTAAGCAACATATCATCTCTCATTCTGAGAGTGTATCTGACCTCTTGGAATTGGCAGTTCTTTTGAAAGAAGTCGGATTAGTGGATATGGACAAGGCACGTGTGCAAATTGTTCCATTATTTGAAACCATCGAGGACTTGGACAATGCCTCAGCTACCATGCGCCAATACCTACAACTTGATTTGGCAAAACGTTGGATTGCGGGCAATAAATACTACCAAGAAATCATGTTAGGATATTCTGATTCCAATAAGGATGGCGGCTATCTTTCGTCTGGTTGGACCCTTTATAAGGCTCAGAATGAATTGACTCAAATTGGTCAAGAATTCGGTGTTAATATCACCTTCTTCCATGGTCGTGGCGGAACTGTCGGTCGAGGTGGAGGCCCATCTTATGACGCCATTACCTCCCAACCATTCGGCTCTATCAAAGATAGAATTCGTTTGACCGAGCAAGGTGAGGTGATTGGTAACAAGTACGGAAATAAGGATGCTGCCTACTATAACTTGGAAATGTTGGTTTCAGCAACCCTTGACCGAATGACAACTCAGATGATTACCGATTCAAATGAGATTGACGGTTATCGAGAAAGTATGGATGAAATCGTTGCAGATAGTTACTCTATCTATCGTGACTTGGTCTTTAACAATCCACATTTCTATGATTACTTCTTTGCAGCTAGCCCAATTCGTGAGGTGTCAAGCCTGAATATCGGTTCTCGTCCAGCAGCTCGTAAAACCATTACGGAGATTGGTGGGCTGCGTGCCATTCCTTGGGTATTCTCATGGTCTCAAAACCGTGTCATGCTTCCAGGCTGGTACGGGGTAGGCTCTAGCTTTAAACGCTTTATTGATAAAGAACCAGGAAATTTGGCGAAATTGCAGAAAATGTATGAAAGCTGGCCATTCTTCCGTTCTCTACTATCTAACGTTGACATGGTCTTGTCTAAATCAAATATGAATATTGCTTTAGAGTATGCAAAAATGTGCGAGAGTGAAGAAGTTCAGAATATTTTCCATATCATTTTAGATGAGTGGCAATTGACTAAAAATATGATTTTGTCAATCGAGCAAAATGACGAACTTTTGGCAGAACTTCCATTCCTGAAAGCCAGTTTGGACTACCGTATGCCATACTTTAACGTTCTCAACTATATTCAGATTGAACTGATTAACCGTCTTCGTCGTGGTGAACTCAGCAAGGAACAAGAAAATCTTATCCATATCACCATCAACGGTGTGGCAACAGGTTTGCGAAATTCAGGTTAATAATAACTCAGCAACTTCTTCGGAGGTTGCTTTTTTAATACTGTAAAGGATATAATATTTTTAAAAATTTTGTAACCAAATTGAATCTCATTCGTAACCGCCCAATAACAAGGTATCTATCTAATCACTCCCTCCTCCTGTATACTGTTATAAAAAACATAACTGGAGGATTTATTATGTCACAGCCCATCGTCCCATTGACTGTTCCCAAAACTAGACACTTTGAGAAGAAAGGTAGAAACGATATTCTGATGAAAATTCGCCTCGGAAAGGTGGAAGTCACATTTTTCCAATCTATCAACCATGAAGTAATGGAAATAATCTTGGATAAGGTACTGCACTATGACTT
>NZ_POPB01000266.1 GCF_002964045.1 Streptococcus suis
TGGTCATAGTGCAGTACCTTATCCAAGATTATTTCCATTACTTCATGGTTGATAGATTGGAAAAATGTGACTTCCACCTTTCCGAGGCGAATTTTCATCAGAATATCGTTTCTGCTTTTCTTTTCAAAGCGGCGAGATTGGGGAATAGTCAATGGGACGATGGGCTGTGACATAATAAATCCTCCAGTTTGTTTTTTATAACAGTATACCGGAGGAAGGAGTGAGTGGATAGATACCTTGTTATTGGGCGGTTACGCCTTTCCTTTTTTTGTACACGCATTTTTGATATACTAGACATAGAATATTCATGGAAAGTAGGGCATAAACTATGCAATTAGTTTATACAGATATTCGCAATCCTCTGACGCAGTATTTAACGGATACCGCAGCAGAATTTGCTAAGGAAGGTAAGCGAGTTTTTTACATTGCTCCGAACTCCCTGTCCTTTGAAATGGAACGTAAAGTTTTGGAATACCTACCTGAACAGGCAACCTTTGAAATTGTCGTGACTCGATTTGGACAATTGGCCCGCTATTTGATGATTGATAGGAAAGAAGCAGGTCAACCGCTGGATGATGTTGGTCTTGCCATGATTTTCTTTCGTGTGCTATCGCAATTTGAAGACGGCGACTTGAAAGTCTATGGTCGATTACAGACAGATTTTGGGTTCATTAACCAGCTAGTTGCTTTATACAAAGAGTTGCAACGGGCAAATATGTCTATTTTGGACTTGGAAGCCATGGAGTCACCAGATAAGCAGGCTGATTTGGTAAAGATTTTTCTGGCTGTAACAGACATTTTGTCCAAAGAAGGCTTTGAGCATCAGTCTAAGTTAGCACAGCTGACGAGCTTGGTAGAAACTGGTCAGTTGGATGAGCAGTTGAAGAACATTGTGCTGGTGGTAGATGGATTTTCTCGTTTTTCGGCAGAAGAAGAAGCTTTCGTGGCAGCCTTAAACAGTCGAGTAGCAGAAATACTGATCGGTGCCTATGCCAGCAAGAAAGCTGTAAATGCGACCTATATTGAAGGCAATGTTTATCAAGCTAACGTTGACTTTTTGCGCCATTTATCAGCGCAGTTCCAGACTAAGGCTACTTATATTGGTCAAGAGCCAGTCTTGGACAGTATTGGTAAATTTTCAAAGAATATGGAGTCGATTTATGATTATAGCGGAACCTTACTTGAGTTGACTCCAGCAGATCAAGAAAAAATCCAGCTATGGGAAGTCGTCAACCAAAAAGAAGAGGTGGAGCAGGTTGCGACTGCGATTCGTCAGCATGTGCATCAAGGGGCACGCTATAAAGACATCTTGTTGCTCTTGGGTGATGTGGATAGCTACAAGTTGCAGATTGGCAAGATTTTTGACAAGTATGATATTCCTTACTATTTTGGCAAGGCAGAGGAGATGAGTCATCATCCCCTGGTCCATTTTGTGGAGTCCTTGGAGCGCTTGCGTCGCTATCGTTTTCGTGCGGAAGACCTACTCAATCTCCTCAAATCTGGTTTGTACGCCAGCATTTCCCAAAAGGAGCTGGACCTATTTGAGTCTTACATCCTTTTTGCGGATATGAAGGGGCAGGCTGCTTTTTCGAGGGCTTTTTCGGTCAATGGCAGAGCGGACTATGATGCTGAAGTCATCAAGGAGAAGCGACTTGTCTATGATTTGAATGTTTTGGAACCCCTACGTGCTAAGATTATGGAACCTTTGAACCAGCTGTTTAAGGCTGGACCACAATCTGGAGTTGCCTTGCTTGAGAAATTTATGGCATTTTTGGAGGCAATTGAGCTTCCTAAAAATATGGAAAAAATGTCTCGAAATTTGAGTGAAGTAGAGCAAGAAAAAGAAGAGCAGGTCTGGAAAAGTTTTACCCATATTCTAGAGAATTTTCATCAGATTTTCGGAAAAGAAAAGTTGAAAATGGATGATTTTCTGGCTATTTTACAGGCTGGCATGCAGGCCAGTCACTATCGTACCGTTCCTGCAACAGTTGATGTGGTCAATGTAAAATCCTATGATTTGATCGAGCCGCACACTGCAAAGTATGTTTATGCTATCGGAATGGGCCAGTCCAATTTTCCAAAAGTTGCCAAGAATACCAGTCTATTGACAGAAGAAGAGATGGAAAAAGTCAATCTTGTCTCGGCTAGTTCTTCACGTTTTGATTTGGTCAGTCGAGAGAATATTAAGAAGAACCATGCTGCCATGATGTCTCTGCTGAATGCTGCGACGGAACAGTTAGTTATTTCAACTCCTCAGATTTATAACGAAGGCGAAGATAGTCTCTCCCCTTATATTAAAATTCTCCAAAAAATGGGGCTGAAATCCGAAGAACGTGGTCGGATTAAAACACTTAGTCCGCAAGACATCGGTCACTACAAGAGTCTCTTATCCCGTTTGATTGAGTCAGAAAGACCATCTCTTGATAATGAAAAATGGGAAGGGCAGAGGGCCTTCTGGACAGTCTTGGTTCGCCATTTGAAGAAGAAATTGGAGTCGCAAGGCATTGAAATTCCGACCATTACTGGTGATATTGCTTCTAAACAGCTTGCAGCTGATACATTGGCTGCTTTATATCCAGAGGATAAGCCACTCAATCTTTCAGCATCCAGCTTGACCAATTTCTACAATAACCAATATCTTTACTTTGTCCGTAATGTTCTTCGCTTGCGGGAACAGGAATCCATCCATCCGACGGCCTTTCAACACGGGCTCTTCTTGCATCGGATTTTTGAACGAGTGGTCATGGACCAATCTGAGCTAGATTTTGATCAAAAAGTGGACAAGGCAATCCTGCGTACGCGTGACGAGGCAGAATTTGCTATGTTTTATAACCAGGATGCGGATGCTCGTTATACGGAGGAAGTGCTGGATAAGATTGCTCGCTCCAGTGCGACTATTTTACGGGATAATGATTTGGTGGAAATTGATGGTCAGGAAAAGAGTTTCCGTCAGGATAAGGCGCTGGTTTTTGATCTTCAAAATGGCAAGAGGGTGCATGTAAATGGTACAATTGACCGCTTGGATACCTTACAAATCAATCAGGCTGTCGGTGTTGTGGATTACAAGTCCAGCGACCAATCTTTTTCAGTTGGGGATTTTTACAATGGTCTAAAACCTCAGTTGGTGACCTACTTGGCAGCCTTACAAGAGCTGGATGAAACCAAGGATAAACCTGTTTTTGGAGCTATGTATTTGCATTTACAGGATCCGATTATCAAATTGAAAGACACGAAGAATTTAGAACAGCTAGAAGGAGCTGCCAATACTAGCTTGGTTTACAAGGGGCTTTTCTTGAAGGAGGAAAGTCTGGGGCTCAATCATTTTTATCAGACTCGTAACCAACTCTATACGGAAGATGAGTTTGCGGTGTTATTGAACCACAACCAAGAACTCTACAAACAAGCTGCCATGGACATTCTGGCTGGTCGCTTTGCTATTAACCCTTATACCAAAGATGGGCGTTCGGTGGCAGGTGAGCAGCTGAAGGCAATCACTGGTTTTGAGGCGGATCGGCACATGGGCATGGCACGGCGGTTGGTCAAGGAGGCCAAGCGTCAAGATTGGATGGAACGAATGAAAGGAGGTCAGGACTAATGGCATTTGAACAATTTTTAAGCGCGGAAGAAATCAAGGCTGTGCAGCTAGCGGAAGCCAATTCTGATAAGCAACAAAAACGCACACCTGAGCAGATTGAAGCCATCTACACGCACGGTCAAAATGTTCTGGTCTCTGCATCGGCTGGGTCAGGTAAGACCTTCGTCATGGTTCAACGGATTTTGGATAAGTTGAAGCGTGGTGTGGGAATCGACCAGCTCTTTATCTCGACCTTTACAGTCAAGGCGGCTGGTGAATTGAAGGGGCGGATTGAGAAAAATCTCAATGAAACCATTGCGGAGACGACGGATATGGACTTGCGTCGACATTTGTCAGCCCAGTTGGCGGATTTGACCAAGGCGGATATTGGGACCATGGACTCCTTTACGCAGAAATTGGTGACCACCTACGGTTATAGCCTTGGTATTTCTCCGCAGTTTCGGATTTTACAGGATGAGACAGAAAAAGCGAGTCTAAAAAAAGAGGTTTTTGACCAGCTCTTTGCAGATTATCTAGAAGAGGATGAAAATGGTGAGTTCCGCAAACTGGTTCGCAATTTTTCGGGCAACCGTAAGGATAATAGTGGTTTCCGTCAGGTTGTTTATCAGGTGCATGATTTTAGTCAATCGACGAGCAGTCCAACTAAATGGCTGAAAGAGCAGGCTGTTCAAGCTGATTTGTACAGTCAAGAGCGTATTGAGCAGATCATAGAGCATGGCTTTAAGGAAAAAGTGTTAGACAAGCTCTATCATGCTGCAGATTTCTTCCGCTACCATGTGGAATGGGGCAGAAATGACTTTGGATCTGCCAAGTATTTTGCAAATGTGGAAGAAGTTTTAGATTTGCTGACAGGTTTAGATAGTCTGGACCAGAAGGACTTGATGGAACGGGTTGAAAGAATCCTTCTCATCAATGACCAGTCCAGAGGCAAGGGCCTGACCAATGCCAATCGACCAAAAGATGAACATTTGATAGCCTTTAAAGAAGAATACAATACTGGCAAGGGCCAGATTATCTCAGGACTACGAGATTTGGGTCAAGAAGTTTATGGATTGACCCTGCTGAAAGATTATCAGGTTCAAGCTTTGCCCTTGCTGATATTATTACGTGACTTTGTCTTGGATTTTTCGCAGGCTTATCTAGCTGTAAAAATCAAGGAAGCAGCTTTTGAATTTGGCGATATTGGGCATTTCGCTATTCGTATTTTAGAAGAAAATGCGGACATCCGCCAGTTTTTCCAAGAAAAATACCACGAAGTCATGGTGGACGAGTACCAGGATAACAACCATAGCCAAGAGCGAATGTTGGACCTGCTGTCTAACGGTCACAACCGCTTTATGGTGGGCGACATTAAGCAGTCCATCTATCGATTCCGTCAGGCGGATCCGATGATTTTCCAAGAGAAATTTGAACTGTATCAGGCAAATCAAGAAGCCGGAAAATTGATTTTGCTCAAGGAAAATTTCCGTAGTCAGATTGAGGTCTTGGAGGCAACAAATGCTATTTTCACGCGCCTGATGGACCGTCAAGTCGGGGAAATCAAGTATGACGACACCCACAGTCTAGTGGCTGGTAGTCCTGGTCAAAAAATTGCCCAGCCCAAGCATGAGATGGAATACTTCATTTACGACCAGCAGGATAGCGCGAGTTCTTCAACGGATGCTGAGGAGGATACTCTTCTTACTGCAGGTGAAATTGAGGTCGTTGCAAAAGAGATTATTCGTCTTCACAATGAAGAAGGTGCAGACTTCAAGGACATCACTCTCTTGGTGCAAAAACGGACGCACAACGACCTCATTATGTCCATTTTTGAAAAACATGGGATTCCCCTTGTGGCAGATGGCGGAGCAGCCTCCTATCTGCAATCTTTAGAAGTCATGATTATGCTGGATACCTTGCGGGTTATCAATAATCCACTCAATGACTATGCCTTGGTTGCCCTGCTTAAATCGCCTATGTTCCGATTCGATGAGGATGAACTGACACGGATTTCCTTGCAGGCTGGGACAGGTTTCTTTTACCAGAAAATGGAAATAGCCCATCAAACAAATGGGCAACATCCTGAACTTATGTCAGGAGAGTTGAAGAAGAAAATCAAGGATTTCTTGTCTATTTTGGAAAACTGGCGTGCCTATGCCAAACTGCATTCTATTTATGACCTGATCTGGAAGATTTTCAATGAAAAATTCTACTATGACTATGTCGGTGCTCTTCCAAATGGCAGCAAACGTCAGGCCAATCTATACGCACTTGGTCTGCGTGCCAACCAGTTTGAAAAAACAGGCTACAAAGGCTTGTCTCGTTTCATCGCCATGATTGACCGTGCCTTAGCAAATGACAAGGATTTGGCAGATGTACAAGAGTTTCTACCGCAAAATGCTGTTCAGCTGATGACCATTCATAAGTCAAAAGGACTGGAGTTCAAATATGTCTTCCTCATGAATATCGATAAGCGTTTCAACTTGGATGACCATTACCAGTCAGTCATCATCAGCCGGAAAAATGGTCTAGGTATCCAATATTTAGCGGATATGAAAGATAAGGTAAATAGCCCATTACCTCAGGTGCGAGTCTTAATGAACACCCTCCCTTATCAAAATAATCTCCAAGAGTTAAAAATTGCCAATCTTTCAGAACAAATGCGGTTGCTTTATGTTGCACTAACGCGTGCTGAGAAGAAGCTGTATCTGGTTGGAAAGGGTAATGCTGACAGGTTAGCTGAAAAATACGATGGTAAGAAGGAAGAAGGCGTACTTGCCCAATCAACTCGTGAAAACATGGCGACCTTCCAAGACTGGATTTTAGCCATTGATGAGGCCTTTTCAGGAGAAGACTTGCACTTCAAGAAAGTCTTTGTGACGGATGAGGATTTGACAGAGGAGAAGATTGGTAAACTGACATTGAAGAATAAGCTAAAAGACGCTAGCCTTAAAGATATTCGTCAATCAGAAGACATTGCTCAAGCCTTGGACCAGTTGTCTTCTGTTCAAGAGTTGAACGAACGCTATAAGGCTGCTATAGAATTACCAAGTTTACGGACTCCAAGTCAAATCAAGAAACTCTATGAGCCTATTTTGGAACAAGAAGGCATGGAAGTTATGGAAAAATACCAGCCAAAACGGACCTTCAACTTGCCAGATTTCTCCAAGAAACCAAAAATCACTGGAGCTCAAGTCGGTTCAGCAGTCCATGAACTCATGCAACGCTTGAATCTGTCTTGGTTGGTGACAGAAGATACGGTAAGAGAAGCCCTAGAAGCTGTTCATGCTGAGCAAGCGGTTAAAGACAAAATCAATGTTCAGATGATTTTAGATTTCTTTGATACAGACTTAGGAAGAGAAATTCTAGCCAATACGGACAATCTTCACCGAGAAGCTCCATTTGCAAGTTTGCAGACAGATCCTGTATCACAGGAACAATTTGTCTTGCGTGGGATTATCGATGGCTACCTGCTATATGATGATCATATTGTCCTCTTTGATTACAAGACAGACAAGTATGACCAACCTAACCAAGTCAGCCAACGTTACCAAGCTCAAATGCAACTCTATGCCGAGGCATTGAAAAAAGCCTACAAGATAGATCGTGTAGACTGCCATTTGATTTTACTTGGTGGGGAAAGAATTGAAGTGGTTGAAGTCAACATATAGTCATTTAGTTTTTCTTTTATTACTTCGACGCAAGAGGAAACTCCGTTTCCTTATTTCCAACTTCAAACATTCCACTGGATTGTTTGAACTCGCTTTGCCGTACTCCAGTACAGCAGCTTTTGACGCGAACCTTGTTCGCTTCATTTATAACCTCCAACTGTCTCACAGACAGTTAGAGCTAGTACTAAAAGTAAACTAAAAGACTATAAATTAAAAGCGAGTGGTTAAACTCGCTTTTTCTGTTTGGTTAGATTGAGTCCGAATGGGACTAGATTTTCTTCTTTTTTCAAAATTCGTTGGATATTTTCCTTGTGCCGAACGATGACAAATAGCCCCAAAAAGACGATAATGATGGTAAAGAGCCAGTCATAGCTTGGCAGGATGATTCCCATTGCTGGAAATAGCAGAGCTCCTAAGATTGCTAAAGCAGCACCCAATACGCTGGAGAAGGAAACCATCGAAGTGAGATAAAGAGAAGTCACAAAAATGATGACTAGATAGAGGCAAAAAGCAGGTGCGACGCCCAGAAGCATGCCAGCTGATGTTGCCACAGCCTTTCCGCCTTTAAATTGAGCAAAGATAGGAAATGTATGCCCCAATACGGCTACTAAGCCAAAGACAATTGGAGAAATGCCTTGCGCATGCAGCAGGATGGGAAGGAGTGTTGCTAAGGTTCCTTTGAAAAAATCAATCAAAAATACAATGGTTCCAGCCTTTGGCCCCAGTATGCGAAAGGTATTGGTTGTCCCGGTATTTCCAGAGCCATGCTCACGAATATTTATCTTAAAAAAGGCCTGGCCGATCCAGAGACCTGATGGGATAGATCCCAATAAATAGGCTGTCAATAATAGTAAAACATTCAATAACATGATTTCATTATAGCATATTTTTAGACAGTCTGAGACAAAAATGTTTTTGAAACCCTGTTCCATCGGATTCTCCAGCAGAAAAATTTTGCAAAAATGTCCAAAAACTTGTAATATAGTAAGGATGACAAGTATGGAGGTCAGTTTTGGCTAAGAAAGAGATTAACATAAATAACTATAATGATGATGCCATTCAGGTACTGGAAGGACTGGATGCTGTTCGTAAACGCCCTGGTATGTACATCGGCTCAACAGACGGGAATGGTCTTCACCACATGGTCTGGGAGATTGTCGATAACGCTGTCGATGAGGCTCTCTCCGGTTTCGGTGACCGAATTGACGTGACCATTAACAAGGACGGCAGCCTGTCTGTTTCCGACCGTGGACGTGGTATGCCCGTTGGTATGCACGCTACCGGCAAGCCAACGGTTGAAGTTATCTTCACGGTTCTCCACGCAGGAGGTAAGTTTGGTCAAGGTGGCTACAAAACTTCAGGTGGTCTCCACGGGGTTGGTTCTTCAGTGGTCAATGCCCTGTCCAGCTGGTTGGAAGTTGAGATTACCCGTGACGGTGCTGTTTACAAGCAACGGTTTGAGCAGGGCGGAAAACCAGTCACGACTTTAGAGAAGATTGGCACCGCACCAAAATCAAAAACAGGTACAAAGGTGACCTTTATGCCTGATGATACCATCTTTTCAACGACGGATTTCAAATTCAACACCATTGCCGAACGCCTGAAAGAATCAGCCTTCTTGCTCAAACAAGTCACCATGACCTTGACAGATGAGCGGACTGGTGAGCAGGAGGAGTACCACTATGAAAATGGTGTCCAGGACTTTGTGTCCTACCTCAACGAAGACAAGGAAACCCTGACACCAGTCCTCTATTTTGAAGGAGAAGATGCAGGATTCCAGGTTCAAGTGGCCATGCAGTACAACGACGGTTATTCTGATAATATCCTGTCCTTCGTTAACAACGTTCGGACCAAGGACGGCGGTACCCACGAAACAGGTCTCAAACTAGCCATTACCAAGGCCATGAACGACTATGCTCGTAAGACCAACTTGCTCAAGGAAAAGGATAAGAACTTGGAAGGTTCTGACTACCGTGAAGGTTTGTCTGCGGTCCTTTCTATCCTTGTCCCAGAAGAGCATTTGCAGTTTGAAGGGCAAACCAAGGACAAGTTGGGAAGTCCGCTTGCTCGTCCTGTGGTGGACGGCATTGTATCGGACAAGCTGACCTTCTTCCTTTTGGAAAATGGGGAATTAGCTTCAAATCTAGTTCGTAAAGCCATTAAGGCGCGTGACGCCCGCGAGGCTGCGCGTAAGGCGCGTGACGAATCCCGAAACGGTAAGAAAAACAAGAAGGACAAGGGGCTTCTGTCAGGTAAGCTAACCCCAGCCCAGTCCAAAAATCCAGCCAAAAACGAACTCTATCTGGTTGAGGGAGATTCAGCCGGGGGTTCTGCCAAGCAGGGCCGTGACCGTAAGTTCCAAGCCATTCTACCTTTGCGTGGTAAGGTTATCAATACCGCCAAGGCAAAAATGGCGGACATCCTCAAAAACGAAGAAATCAACACCATGATTTACACCATTGGTGCAGGTGTTGGGTCAGATTTTACTATCGAAGATGTCAACTATGACAAGATTATTATCATGACCGATGCGGATACGGATGGTGCCCACATTCAGACCCTCTTGCTGACTTTCTTCTATCGTTATATGCGACCATTGGTAGAAGCAGGACGGGTTTACATCGCCCTTCCGCCACTTTATAAGATGTCAAAAGGCAAGGGCAAGACAGAAAAGATTGCTTATGCTTGGTCTGACGGGGAATTAGAAGATCTCCGCAAGGATTTTGGCAAGGGCTTTATTCTCCAACGTTACAAGGGGCTTGGTGAGATGAATGCCGATCAGCTCTGGGAAACAACCATGAACCCTGAAACCCGTACCCTCATCCGTGTTACCATTGAAGACCTGGCCCGTGCTGAACGCCGTGTATCTGTCCTTATGGGCGACAAGGTCGAGCCACGCCGTAAGTGGATTGAAGACAATGTTAAGTTTACCTTGGAAGAGGCGACAGCTTTTACCAAATAATCTCAGGGAAGTTGAGGTGCCATATGGTTTTAGAAAATAAATTTGGGATAAAGGACTCTTTAGAGCTGGCAAAAACGGAAGAAAAGGTCAGTAAGGAGAAGGCAAAACGGCTTTTTGAGGAAGAATTGCTAGCTGATAAACAAGCTGGCGCTTTTGAAACCCTTTCTTTTATTCACCGCTTTCTCTTCGAAGATATCTATGATTTTGCAGGTAAGATAAGAGATGTCAACATCGCAAAAGCTGGCTTTCGTTTCGCTCCTCTCATGTATCTTCACAAATCCTTAGAAACAATTGAAAAAATGCCTCAGCGAACATTTGAACAAATTATTGAAAAATATGTAGAGATGAACGTGGCTCATCCCTTCCGTGAGGGGAATGGTCGTAGTATGAGGCTTTGGCTGGACCATTTGTTGAAGTCTGAACTAGGGCAGGTTGTTGATTGGTCTTTAGTGGATAAGGAAGATTATCTTTTGGCAATGGAGCGAAGTCCAATTCGTGATATTGAAATTAAATATGTCTTAAAAAATGCCTTGACTGATGAGGTTGATAGTAGAGAACTCTACATGAAAGGCATTGACCATTCTTATTTCTATGAGGGTTACAACCTTTATCGTACTGAGGATTTGTAAATCTAGCACAGATAAACTATGTGAGGTGTTTTATGCCATTAAGAGTAAAATTAACTGACCGTTTTCAAAAACAGTTGACGGAATGGGCTCGAAAGCGTAAGCCATTTAAAAATAAACAGGAATTGGAAGAAAAGTTTGACCAGGCGCTTGAATCTTGGAAATCGTCCAAGACCAGAGAACGGGCAGAGGTCTTACTGTCAGACCAAGGAAAATTGGAACATTTTCTGCAAGATATCGAGAAGAAATTGGCACGTTTGCCGTTCGGTGGGGATAAGTTTTCAGCCATTCCAGGTATGATTTCCATGATTCGAAGTTATGTCAGGCGAGACTATACAGCCCTTCCTAAAGGGGCCATTCTGGCAACCATTGGTGCCTTGATTTATTTCTTCAGCCCTTTGGATGCCCTGCCTGATTTTATCTTTGGTCCTGGTTTGCTGGATGATGCCTTTGTGCTCAATGCCTGCCTCAAATTAGTCAAGTCAGATGTAGATGAGTATAGGCTCTGGCAGGCAAGTCAGCGGAAGATGGAAGAGTAGCTCTGCTATTTTACGAGGAGAAAGAAGATGTTAGAGAAAGTTGAACGATTAATAAGTGAAATTAACCGTATTCATCTGGAGTATTCAAAGGATTATTTTGAAACGGGTAAGGTTGAAAAAGTCAATCTCAAACACACCTTCGCCAAGGTGCCTACCCAGCCTATTCTGACTTATCGACTCAACTTACACGAGTCCATTAACGATTACTTGATGCGTGCAGATGTCAAGGATATTGCCTATTTTTATCGTGTCAAAACTTCGGAATCCATTTTGGATAAGATTAATCGTTTTAAGGAGAGAAATGAGGGATATCCTGTCAACTCCATTCTCAATGATATTTTCGGTGCTCGTATGATTTTGACTTCTGAGGAAATCGCGGAGGTCATGGAGCGTCTGGATGACTGGCAGGAAAAATATGGACTGAAAAACTGGTACCTGCGTGATAAAGACGGCTATGTCGGCATTCATATCTATTTCAAAAATAAGAGCAATTTCTACTACCCATGGGAACTGCAACTGTGGGATGAAAAGGATGTAGAAGGCAATATTGCCAGTCATATCAAGTATAAAAGGAAGTTTGTGGAGTAAGTCAAATTATATTTTTCTCTTATGCAAACAAAGTGAAGAAAGGAAGGTTCGGTTGTTAGAAACAACTGAACATGCCCTAAAGACTGTGTCAAAAAGATAAATCGTCTAGAAAATCAGGATTTTCTGCCGATTTCCTATTTTGACTTTGTCTTTTACGGGCTTTGTATCTTAATTTATGTCTAACATTCAAAACATGTCCCTTGAGGACATCATGGGAGAGCGTTTTGGTCGCTACTCCAAATACATTATTCAGGAGCGGGCTTTGCCGGACATTCGTGATGGTTTAAAGCCTGTGCAACGTCGGATTCTTTATTCCATGAATAAGGACGGCAACACGTTTGACAAGGGCTACCGCAAGTCCGCCAAGTCAGTTGGGAATATCATGGGGAATTTCCACCCACACGGTGATTACTCTATTTATGATGCCATGGTCCGCATGAGTCAGGACTGGAAAAACCGCGAGATTTTGGTGGAGATGCACGGGAACAACGGTTCCATGGACGGCGATCCGCCTGCTGCTATGCGTTACACCGAGGCTCGCCTGTCGGAAATGGCAGGTTATTTGCTGGCTGACATCGAGAAAAAGACGGTGCCATTTGCTTGGAACTTTGATGATACGGAAAAAGAACCCACTGTGCTTCCAGCTGCCTTCCCCAATCTCTTGGTCAATGGAGCGACAGGAATTTCAGCTGGGTATGCGACTGACATCCCGCCGCATAATCTGGCGGAGGTCATCGATGCCGTTGTTTACATGATTGATCACCCGACTGCTAAGTTAGAAAAGTTGATGGAGTTCTTGCCTGGACCAGACTTCCCAACAGGTGCCATTATCCAAGGGGCTGACGAAATCAAGAAGGCCTATGAAACTGGTAAGGGTCGTGTCGTTGTCCGTAGCCGTTGTGAAATCGAGCAACTCAAGGCAGGCAAGAAACAGATTGTCATTACTGAGATTCCTTACGAGGTCAACAAGGCTGTTTTGGTCAAGAAAATTGATGATGTCCGTGTCAACAATAAGGTGCCTGGTATTGCTGAGGTGCGTGATGAGTCAGACCGTACAGGTCTGCGGATTGCCATTGAGCTGAAAAAAGACAGTGATGAGCAAACCATTCTCAACTACCTTTACAAATACACCGACCTGCAAATCAATTACAACTTTAACATGGTGGCCATTGATAACTTCACACCGCGTCAGGTCGGCTTGCAGAAGATTCTGTCCAGCTACATCGCCCACCGCCGTGAGATTATCATTGCTCGTTCTAAGTTTGACAAGGAAAAGGCTGAAAAACGCCTCCATATCGTAGAGGGATTGATTCGTGTCATTTCCATTTTGGATGAAGTGATTACCCTTATCCGTGCTTCTGAAAACAAGGCGGATGCCAAGGAAAACTTGAAAGTCAGCTATGATTTCAGCGAGGAACAGGCAGAAGCTATCGTGACCTTGCAACTTTACCGCTTGACCAATACCGACATTGTGACCTTGGAAAATGAAGAAGCAGCTCTACGCGAGCAGATTCAGACCTTGGCAGCCATTATTGGCGATGAGCGGACCATGTTCAATCTCATGAAGAAAGAACTGCGTGAGGTCAAGAAGCAGTTTGGTAATCCTCGTTTGAGTGAGTTACAAGATCAAGCAGAAGCGATTGAAATTGATACCGCCAGCTTGATTGTCGAGGAAGAAACCTTTGTCAGCGTGACCAAGGCAGGCTATATCAAGCGGACCAGTCCGCGTTCTTTCGGTGCTTCAACGGTGGAAGAAGTCGGCAAGCGGGACGATGACCAGCTGATTTTCGTGCAGAGTGCCAAGACAACCCAGCACCTCTTGCTCTTTACCAATCTTGGAAATGTCATCTACCGACCTGTCCATGAGTTGACAGATATTCGTTGGAAGGATATTGGTGAACATCTGAGCCAGACTCTCATGAACTTTGATACCAATGAAGAGATTATCTTCGCTGAACTGGTTGAGAATTTTGAAGAGGGAACTTATTTCGCGGTGACCAAATACGGTCAAATCAAGCGTGTGGAGCGGAAGGAGTTCACGCCATGGCGGACTTACAAGTCCAAGTCAACCAAGTATGCCAAACTAAAAGATGCAGAGGATGTGGTCATTACCGTATCACCTGTGGTCTTGGACGACATTATGCTTATCACAGAAAAGGGCTACGCTCTGCGATTTAACATCGAAGAAGTGCCAATCATCGGTGCCAAGGCGGCCGGTGTCAAGGCGGTCAACCTCAAGGATGGGGATGTGGTGGCTGCGGCCTTTATCAGCAATACGAGCTCTGTCTATCTTCTGACCCAGCGTGGTAGCCTTAAGCGGATGGCGACGGAGGAAATCCCTGTGACCAGCCGTGCCAAGCGTGGTTTGCAGGTCCTTCGCGAACTCAAGGCTAAACCTCACCGTGTCTTTGCGGCGGGTCCAGTCTTGACAGATCAGAGTGATTTTGACCTCTTTAGCATAGCAAATGAAGATGAGACGACCAGTCAAGTGCTTCATGTGCAGTCCAAAACAGGCAAACTCTATGAGGTCGATGTGACCCAGCTTAGCCTGTCTGAACGCACCAGCAACGGCAGCTTTATCTCGGAAACCATTTCTGATGAGGAAGTGTTCAGAGCCTGGATAGATTAAGATAGAACCTGCTTTGTGCAGGTTTTTCTTATGGCTCTTTGTCAACTGTAGTGGGTAGATGAAAAGCTAACACCTAGAGAGGACGAACTTCGTTCTCTCTTTCTTTATGTTCAAAGCAATCAAAATGCGTTTTTTAAAGTTTTCAAAGTTCCTGAAACCAAAGGCATTTCTCTTAATGACTTTGATGAGATTATTGGTAGCTTCCAGTTTGGCGTTGGAATAAGGCAATTCCATGGCGTTTAAAACCTTGTCTTTATCCTTTAGAAATGTCTTAAATACTGTCTGGAAAATAGGATTAACAGCGGTTATTTCCTGTTCGATAAGTTCGAAGAAATGATCTGACCTTTC
>NZ_POPB01000267.1 GCF_002964045.1 Streptococcus suis
AGTCCAAAATGGAGGATAAGATTGGACTGACTTTGGCGTGCTTAAATCTCAAAAAACTAGTTAAAAGGATGGCAAGAAGGCCTTTTTATTTTGTCCAGATGAGGTGGTTTAAGCACCAAAACAGCTATTTTTCCCTAAAAACAGTAAAAAAGACAAACACCAAAACGATGTTTGTCTGCAATCTGAAACTTACCACTTTTAAAGTGATAAGTTCTTTATTTTGCTTGGAAACTCTATTATTTAAGAGTAACTGAAGCGCCTGCTTCTTCCAATTTAGCTTTGATTTCTTCAGCTTCTGCAGTTGCAACGCCTTCTTTAACCATAGCTGGTGCACCGTCAACAAGCTCTTTAGCTTCTTTAAGACCAAGACCAGTGATTTCACGTACAACTTTGATAACGCCAACTTTTTTGTCGCCAGCAGATGTCAATTCAACGTCGAATGAATCTTTAGCTTCTTCAGCAGCACCACCAGCTGCAGCAACAGCTACAGGAGCAGCCGCAGTTACACCAAATTCTTCTTCGATAGCTTTAACAAGGTCGTTAAGCTCAAGGATAGTAGCTTCTTTAATTTCAGCAATAATGTTTTCAATGTTCAATGCCATTGTGATTTTCCTCCAATTTAGGTTTTTAAATAGTTTGTAGCACTAAGCAGCTACGCTCTGACGCATTAAGCTGCGTCTTCTTTTTCTGCAACAGCTTTGACAGCGTATGCAACATTGCGAACTGGCGCTTGAAGTACAGAAAGCAACATAGAAAGCATGCCTTCGCGGTTTGGCAATGTAGCAAGTGCTTCGATTTCTTCTTTAGAAGAAACTTTACCTTCTACAGCTCCACCTTTGATTTCAAGAGCATCAGCAGTTTTCGCGAAATCGTAAATTGTTTTAGCTGGGGCTACTGCATCGTTTGAGAATGCAACCGCAGATGGACCTACAAACAATTCTGCAAGACCTTCAAGACCAGCTTGCTCAGCAGCACGACGCAAGATTGAGTTTTTGATAACTTTGTACTCAACTTCTGCACCACGCAAGTTACGACGAAGAACTGTATCTTGTTCTACTGTCAAACCACGAGCGTCTACAACAACGATAGATGTTGCAGCTTTCATTTGCTCAGCAACGGCATTTACTAATTCCGCTTTTTTAGCGATAATAGCTTCACTCATTTTTTTACCTCCGTTTTTATTTTGGGCTAGGCACAAAAAAATCGCACCTAAACCTAGACACGAAAGTACAAATACGTTTATCTCAATAATCGTTTTGTGCCTCGGTAGGATGTTTACGAGTCTAGCTCCCCTACTGTCTTAGGTCAGTTTTTTCAAACCTCAATAATCATAACACAGTATTTCATAGAATGCAAGACTTTTCTCTTATTTTTTTAAAAAAAATTACCAAACTTTGAAAAATAACTGCCATTCCCATGAGAATAGCAGTCTTATCTTATTTAATTTTATCTTCTTCGTAGTCACCATTTGGACATACAACTTGTTTACCACCACCACGAACTTTTTTCTCTACGAGATAGTGGTCACATTTTGGACAGGAACGTCCGACTGGCTTGTCCCAAGATGTAAATTCACACTCTGGGTAGCGATCGCAACCATAGAAAAGACGATTACGTTTGCTCTTGCGTTCAATCACCTGACCTTTTTGGCAAACTGGACAAGTCACACCGATTTCCTTGGTGATTTGTTTGGTATTGCGGCAGTCTGGGAAGTTGCTACAAGCGTAGAATTTTCCAAAACGACCTAACTTGATGACCATTTCATGACCACAAACATCACAATCAAAACCAGCTGGCTCATCCTTAATTTGGATTTTCTCCATCTGTTCTTCAGCCTTAGATAGCTCAACCTTGAACGGTTGGTAGAAACCATCGATGACCTTCTGCCACTGCTCTTTCCCGATTTCTACATCATCCAATTTTTGCTCCATATCTGCTGTAAATTTGACATTGACAATATCTGGGAAGAATTCGACAATGAGTTTATTGACAATCTCACCCAACTCTGTCGGTTCAAATCGCTTAGCAGCAAGCTTAACATAGTAACGTTTCTGAATGGTTTCAATGGTTGGTGCGTAGGTTGACGGGCGACCAACACCATTTTCTTCTAAGGTCTTGATTAAAGTTGCTTCTGAATAGCGAGCAGGCGGTTGAGTAAAATGCTGTTCAGGATTTGTTGTTGTTCTAACAACTGTATCTCCTTGCTCCATATCTGGCAACATCTTATTTTTATCAGAGTCATTATAGACTGCCATGTAACCATCAAATTTTACTTGACTACCATTGGCAGCGAAAATGACACCATTTTGCCCCAAGCGAACACTCATGGTATCAAAGACTGCCGCTGCCATCTGACTAGCTACAAATCGATTCCAAATCAAGGTATAAAGACGAAGTTGGTCCTTATCTAAATACTTGGCAATGGACTCTGGTGTCAAATGAACATTTGAAGGACGGATGGCTTCGTGGGCATCCTGGGCTCCTGTCGCATTTTTGACCTTGCTACCATGTTTTGAATAGGTTTCGCCAAAACGCTCCGTGATAAATTCTGCTGCCTGTGCTTGTGCAACAGGGCTAATACGGGTCGAATCCGTACGCATATAGGTAATCAAACCTTGAGTACCACCGGTACCAAGACTAACCCCTTCATAAAGCTGTTGGGCAACCATCATGGTCTTACGGGTACGGAAGTTGATTTTGTTAGCTGCATCCATCTGCATGGTCGAGGTTGTATAAGGAAGTGGTGCATTGCGTTTACGTTCCTTACGCTCTACCTGTTCGACCAAGAAATCATCGCTATTTAAACGAGCCAGAATCTCCTTGACCTGCTCATTGTTTTCAACCTTGACTTTTTTTCCATCTAAGCCATAAAAGCTGGCTTGGAATTTCTTAGTACCCTTTTTAAAGGTGGCATCGATAGTCCAATATTCCTCTGGCTTGAAATTGTTAATTTCATTTTCACGGTCAATGATGAGCTTGAGGGCAACAGATTGCACGCGCCCTGCAGACAAGCCTTTTTTGACTTTCTTCCAGAGAATAGGTGAGATTGAATATCCAACAATACGGTCTAGAACACGACGAGCCTGTTGGGCATCGACCAAATCATGATTAATAGCACGAGGTTCCTTGAAGGCATTTTTAACGGCATCCTTGGTGATTTCATTGAAAACAACACGGTTTTTATCCTTTTCGTCTAGTCCCAAAATATGAGCCAAATGCCAAGAAATCGCTTCTCCTTCACGGTCCGGGTCACTTGCCAGATAGACTTGTTTGGCATTTTTTGCCTCTTTTTTCAATGAATTGATAAGCGGACCTTTTCCTCGGATATTGATATACTCAGGCGCATAGTTGTTATCAAAGTCAATGGACATGCTTGATTTTTTCAAATCACGAATGTGACCAACTGAGGCAACAACCTTATAATTTTTACCAAGATACTTCTCAATCGTTTTGGCCTTTGCAGGCGACTCCACGATGACAAGATTTTTCTTGGTTGTCGTTTTTTTCTTACTAACTGATTTCGTAGCCATTCTTATACCTTACAATTATTTTTAACCTCACAAAGAATATACTATTTTTTAATCAGTGTCAAGATTTTTATTTTCCTATAGGAAAACTTATTTTATAATTGATAGTCCGAAAGGATGTCTAAGCCCGATGTAATGCACTTTGCACCTTCTTGAATCAAATGATGACAACCATCTGATTTTCCATCTAAAATAGAACCTGGAATAGCATAAACTTCTCTTCCTTCTTCCAAGGCACGTTCGCAAGTAATCAAGCTACCAGACCGCATTTTTGCCTCGCAAACCACCAAACCTTCTACCAAACCAGCGATAATCCGATTCCGTTCAGGGAAATGGTATTTGAGTGGCTGGGCACCAGGTTCATACTCTGTCAGTACCAGATGGTGTTTGCCAATGTAGGTCTGCAAGTCCTTGTTTTCTTTCGGATAGACCTTATCCAAACCTGTTCCAATTACAGCAATGGTTTGGCCTCCATTTTTCAGACTGGCGATGTGGGCCGCTGTATCAATTCCTCTTGCTAAACCGCTGACAATGACAAAGCGATTATTGAGTTCTTTGATAATCTTCTGCACAGACTGAACGCCATTCTTGCTGGCATTTCGGGTACCAACAACTGCCAGCTTTGATTTTTCCAGCAATTCTAAATCCCCTTGATAAAACAAAAGTACAGGTGGATTGTAAATTTGTTTGAGAGCCAAAGGATAAACGTCATCCAAAATTGAAAATGATGGATACTTATTAAATTCCTCGCGACAGGCTTTTGTATCTAGATTCTTATAATTCTCCATAAAAAGAATGGGATTTTTACATTCAGACACTACAGCAACATTGCGTAAGGTTAATTTTTTACCATGTTTTTCTTGATAGGCCAAAACTTTATTAATGTTTAGATTGGTCAAGCCTGCTTTTTTCCATTTAAACAATTCAAAATTATTCATTTTCTTCACCTCACTACTATTATTCGTAAAATAAAATAAAAAAACAGCTTTAAGCCGTTTTTTGTAAATGGAAATACAAGGCTCCTAATAAATTTGCGTCATTATGATAATGAGCAGCTTGTATTCTTACCGATTCAATATTAGGGGTTACTGGCATCTGCAGGTCAGATACTAAATTTTATACGATTCCTTTATCCCTGAAATTAAGATGTTTTGCTGACTTACCCCGCCTCCAAGGGCTACTTTCTCAACGTGAACCAATAACCTCAAATTCAAAATTAGCGTCGCAATTTCATTACAATAGTTATCAAATAATTCTTGAAGGCTCTGGTCTTCCCTATTTTGTATTGCCTCAAACACTTTTAAACCGTCGGACTCAGTTAACCCCAGATGCTCGCTGGCCTGATTTACAAAACCAACGGCTGAACCTTGATTATGAATTAAACTTTGTAAGCCTTGCCAATGTAAATCTAGTACCATACCCAAATCATGAAAAATATCCCTATCTTTAATGGCTATAGAATGGCGTATTGGCTTTGTTAATAACCCTTTGGATTGCAATTCAGTAAAGCCGATAAGCTGGCCATTGGAAACGATTGACAATCCAACTCCAGTTCCCAGCACCAATGCCCCTCCACAATAACAATCTTTAAGGCTACCAGATTGTGCCTCCGCCAATCCTGCGGCATCGGCATCATTCAATACTGTAACAGGAAGTCCAGAAAAAACACTCATTTCTTCAGCTAATGGAATATTTTTTAAATATGGAATCAAGCCCCCAGAACGAACAAAGCCTGTTTGATTGTTAACATTACCAGGACAAGAGATGCAGATATCAGATATAGTCGTTCCAAATTGCTCAGTTATATTTCTTAGAAATAAATTGAAATCTACTATATTTTGTGGAGTTGGACCCTTACTTTGTTCGAGAATGGTTCCATCCTTGCTTATCTTTCCATATTTTATGTACGTTCCGTCGATATCGATTGCTAAAAAATCCCTCATCTATTTACAGGAATCTCCTTTATAACACGCGCAGGATTACCCGCTAAAACGACATTATCACCAAAAGATTTGGTCACAACTGAACCAGCACCAACAACCACGTTGTCTCCCAAGGTCACGCCTGGTAGGATAGTCACACCACCACCAGCCCAGAAATTATCACCAATTGTAATAGGTGCGCCATATTCCAAACCAGAATTGCGCTCGTCAGGGTCCAAGGGATGCAAGGGAGTCAACAATTGTACATTGGGACCGAGCATGGCGTTTTTCCCAATTCGTATCGGACAGACATCAAGCATAGTACAATTGAAATTAGCATAAAAATCCTCTCCGACATGGATGTTACTTCCGTAATCACAGTAGAAATTTGGCTCCATGTAAATGCGCTCGCCTGTAGCTCCAAACCAGTTTTTCAAAATTTGAGAACGTATAGAGCCATCTAACTCATTATTGAAGTCCCGCATCTTTTGGCGAGCCAGCGTTCTCATTTGTCTAAGTTCTGGATCGGCAGCTATATATAATTGACCTGCTATCATCTTTTCTCTTTCGGTAGGCATGTTCATCTCCTATTTCTTTATTATCAGATTGATGGCTTCTGCTAGACGGGCCTCTTGTTCCTCAGGATTATCAGAAGGATTCTCAATACAATCTTGAACTTTCTGTGCAATTACCAAACCCATCATACTGTTGATGCTAGATCGGACGGCACTTAGTTGCGTGACAATATCAATACATTCTTGTTCTTCTTCAATCATTTTCTGAATGCCACGAAGCTGTCCTTCGGCACGCTTCAAACGGTTTATCATCTTTTTTTTATCAGTATTCATACCCTATATGGTACTGCTTGTTTCTCAAATTGTCAATTCTAAAACTTGACAATCAATCCTTGAATTTGTTATATTTTAAATACCCTATAGGGTATAGAAGGAGAATCTATCATGTTTAAACAATTACTATCTGGACTTTTCTCTGCTGGTGATGGCCTATCAATTTCGGATGTCACTCAAGCATTAAAAGAAAAGAACACTGTTTTATTAGACGTCCGTGAAGTTGATGAATTTACAAGTGGTCATATTCCGCAAGCTATCAACCAACCTCTCAGTCAACTTGATCAATTCAAAGGCGATAAAAATAAGCACTATCTTGTCATCTGTCAATCTGGAATGCGAAGCCAACGGGCGACAGACGTTCTGACATCTCAAGGCTATCAAGCTGTCAATGTAAAAGGCGGCATGAATGCTTGGACTGGAGAAATGATCTAGGAGGTAACTCATGAAAATTATCATTGTAGGCGGTGTAGCTGGTGGTATGTCAGCTGCGACACGTCTTCGTCGTCTTATGGAAGCTGCGGAGATCATCGTTTTTGAAAAAGGGCCTTTTGTCTCCTTTGCCAACTGTGGTCTGCCTTATCATATTTCTGGGGAAATAGCAGAGCACGATAGCTTGTTGCTTCAAACGCCAGAAAGTTTGAAAAAACGCTTCAATCTAGATGTCCGCCCCTTCCATGAAGTTATTAATATTGACGCAGGCAATCAAACTGTGACAGTCAATACACCAGCTGGTGAACTGATTGAAAGCTATGACAAACTGATTTTATCACCAGGTGCCAAGCCAGTCATTCCACCACTTGAAGGAATTTACGAAGCCGACAATCTATTTACACTTCGAAACGTACCTGATTTGGATAAGATCATGACTAAACTAACCCAGATCGAATCTGGTCAAGCAGTTGTTATCGGTGCTGGATTTATCGGTCTGGAAATGGCTGAAAATCTAGCCTTAAAAGGACTGAAAGTCACTCTTGTTGAACGAGCACCTCATGTCCTACCAACCTTTGACTTGGAAATGGCACGATTTATTGAAGCTGAGCTCAACAGAAAAGGAATAACCGTTATCACTGGACAATCCGTCACTGCTTTTCGTGAAAAGGGACACAGCTTAGAACTATCAAACGGACAAACTTTGTCATCTGATGTAACTATTCTATCAGTTGGTGTCGCACCTGATAGCCAATTAGCAAAAGATGCTGACATTGAAGTGGGACTCCGTTGCGGGATTCTCGTTGATCAGAACTACCAAACTAGTCAAAATAATATTTACGCAGTTGGTGATGCTATCGTGGTCAAACAGGAAATTACTGGTCAAGACACCCTCATCTCCTTAGCTTCTCCTGCTAACCGACAAGGACGACAAGTAGCGGATGTTATTGCTGGACTTTCTCGTACAAACAGGGGTTCAATCGGAACAGCTATTGTGAAAGTCTTTGACTTAGCTGCCGCTTCAACAGGATTAAGCGAACGTACTGTTCAATCCCTCGGCTATGAATATGCCATTGTTCATACTACTGGAAAAGACCATGCAGGTTACTATCCAGGTGCAACTGACATTGTTCTGAAACTGATTTTCTCACCAACTGATGGAAAAATCTTCGGTGCCCAAGCAGTTGGTCAAAAAGGAGTCGACAAGCGGATAGATATCCTTGCCACTGCTATCAAGGCTGGACTGACGATTTTTGATTTACCAGAGCTAGAGTTAACCTACGCTCCGCCATTTGGCTCTGCAAAAGACCCTGTTAATATGATTGGCTATGCTGCTATGAATATCGCAGAAGGTATCAGCCAAAATATCCAATGGCACCAGCTAGATGAGGAACTGGCTACTGGAAAAATCTTGCTAGATGTTCGTAATCCTAGCGAAGTCGAAAGTGGACAGTTCAAAGAGTTTCTTCACATTCCTTTGGACCAACTCCGTGAGCGTATTGGTGAACTAGATCGTTCAAAAGAATATATCGTCAGCTGCCATAGTGGACTGCGTTCTTACATCGCTGAGCGAATTTTGAAAGAACACGGATTTAGCGTTAAAAACTTAGATGGGGCTTATTCTCTATATAAGATGGCTTTGCCTGAGAATATCATCCTATCATGATGAAAAACTCTTCTGTATTTTCCGATTACAGGAGAGTTTTGTTTGACTTTGAATATAGAAGATTGTATAATCTAGTTACCAATACTAGATAAAAGAAAGTAGATAATCATGAAACAAACTATCCCCTACTGGCATGAATTACCTGATTTAGATTTGTATTTGGACCAAGTTCTGCTGTATGTTAACCAGACGACCAATTCATCAAAGCTATTGGAACAAAAAAGTTTGACGGCCTCTATGATAAACAACTACGTCAAACACAAACAGCTTGAAAAACCTGTTAAGAAAAAATATCAAAAACAGCAAGTTGCCCGCTTGATTGCCTTGTCTATCTTAAAAAATGTCTTTTCTATTCAAGAAATCAGTCAGACCTTAAATCTTCTACTCCAGGTAGACAGTTCTGAAACTTTATACAATCATTTTGTTGACTGCATGCGAAATGAGGAGAGCGATGAAACGCCTGACATCATTCGTTATGCCTGCCAGTCTGTTAAACTATATTACAAAACCCGTCAACTCACTATGGAGTTAGAAAGGAGTCACTATGAATCCTAGTTTGAAATTAAGCCTACAACTTTCCTTTGGTGAAGAAGTTGCTAACAGTGTTACCCATGCAGTCGGAGCCCTGCTTATGTTGGTCTTACTCCCCATTACTGCAATCCATTCTTTTCAAGACTATAACCTGACTGCTGTGGTCGGCATGACTATCTTTGTCATCAGCCTATTTCTCATGTTCCTTTCCTCTTCTATCTACCACTCCATGCCCTACGCTTCTACTCACAAGTACATCCTAAGGATTATCGACCACAGCATGATTTACATTGCTATCGCAGGAAGCTACACACCTGTTGCCCTATCCTTGGTCGGTGGTTGGCTGGGTTATCTGATTGTAGGTTTGCAATGGGGATTGACTATTTTCGGTATACTCTATAAAATTTTTGCTAAAAAAATAAACGAAAAATTCAGCCTCTTTCTCTATCTCTTTATGGGCTGGTTGGTGGTCTTTATCTTGCCAGCCATTCTGCAAAAGACTGGAATGGTATTTGGCATTCTCATGCTGGCGGGTGGCTTATCCTACACCATCGGCGCCATCTTCTACGCCAAGAAAAAGCCCTACTTCCACATGATTTGGCATCTCTTTATCCTACTGGCTTCCGCACTGCAATACATGGCAATTGTCTACTTTATGTTATAAGAAAACAGCTTCTAGTCACCTAGAGGCTGTTTTTAATGCATTAAACTGATGATCACTCCGATCAGGTAAAGGGCTGACACGATGCTCAAAAAGACCAAATGCGTCTTTCGGCTCATGACCACATAGCCAACAAATTCCCGAATAAAGGCATTTAGGCTAAAGTAAAATTTTGTCTTTGCTCCGTAGCCGATACATTTGATTTTCAGTTGTCGTGCCAATAGCAGAGCTCTGAAAACGTGATAGTAATTGGTTACAAGGGCAAATCGACTGCCAGGTTTCATCAGGGCATAGGAAAATTTCAAGTTTTCCTCGGTATTGGTTGATTGGTTTTCTATCACAATATCTTCCAAAGGAATACCCTTTTCCAAGGCACAATTAGCCATAGCCTGCCCCTCTGCCAGGAGTTCATCAGGACCCTGTCCGCCTGACATGATGAGCTTGCTACCAGGATGTTTCTTGTAGATCGCTATGCCTTTTTCAATACGAGAAGCCAAAAGTGGCGTCACCTTATCACCAATCAAGCCCGCACCTAAGACCACTACATAATCAAGCTTGCCTGGGAAGATATTGACCAAATTGACAAAGCTAGACGTGGTATAGAGCATGCTGATGATAATAGCATATGACACCAAAAAACCAACATAGACGAACAGCATGTTGAAAAAGCTGATCCCTGAAAGGGATTGAACAACAAAAGGAGCGATGAAGAGATAGAAAGTCAGGGCGACCGCCAGTCCCAAGGATAGGAAATTATGGAAGCGAACACCTTCTCTCTTCAAAATCTGAAAGCCATTCAGATAAAGTGTGAAAAGCAAGACAAATGGACCACTTAACAAGGCTAAAAAGAGCACCATAGCCACGGCTATAGCCAGCAAGCGTAAGATTTCATTGTTTTCGAGAATGCCTGTTGAGATAATCCATGCCAAGGCCCAGACGAGGATATTCAAGGCAAACAGTGAGATAAAAATCGACCGCCGCTCCCAGAAATAGACGAGAGCAAACAGACCGATAGCTGCTAAAAATAGCCAGAAAAAGACTGTCACGACGTATATCCTCCTGTTACCATAGACTTAATGGGCTCAAAGGATTTGCGGTGAATGGGCGTGATGCCTAGCTGGTTCAAGCCTTCCAAGTGCTCTGAAGTTCCATAGCCTGCATTCTTGGCGAAGCCGTAGCCTGAAAACTCCTTGTCGTAATCCGCCATCATCTTATCCCGCGTCACCTTGGCCACGATTGAGGCAGCTGCGATAGACAGGCTATTAGCATCTCCCTTGATGATAGAGGTTTGCGGAATTTTCGTGTCCAACTTCATGGCATCTATTAAGAGGTGTTCAGGCTCTTGGCTCAACTGCCCCAAAGCCTCTAACATAGCTAACTTGGTCGACTCGTAGATGTTGACCTGGTCGATGACAGCTGCATCTTTGACACCTACACCGACTGCCAGAGCTCTCTCCATGACTTCTTGGTAGATTGACTCGTGCTTGGACTTAGGGATTTTCTTGGAGTCGTTGAGGTAGCGGATTTTGCAGCCCTTGGGCAAGATAACCGCTGCTGCCACCACAGGACCTGCTAGTGGCCCCCGGCCGACTTCGTCTATGCCAGCGATTAACTCCACCCCATTTTCATAAAGGGCTTTTTCGTAGAATAGCATAGCTTCTAAGCGAGCATCTTCTACTGCTTCTTTTTCCAGCTCCTTTTGGCGTTTCTTGATAGCAGCCTGGACCCCTGCTCGCTCATCCTGAGCTAGTTCCGACCAGACAGGACTGTCAAGACTGTCCACCTGAGCCAGCAGAGCAGTCACTTCCTTAATCGTTGCCATCTAAGTCACTCACCTTATCCAATGTATAGGTGCCCAAACGCCCGTCTCGAACATCCTTGACAAAGAGGTTGTAAAAACGGTCATAGTCATCACGGAAGCCCAGTTTCTTGGTCCAGTCCATGATGAGTTCAGGCGTTTCCTGCTCCAAATCCATGCCCTTAAACCGCTCTTGTAGACGTTCTGGGTAGTTGGCCTTGAAATAGTCCAAACAAAAAATAGTGACCTCGTCCATAGGCAAGAGCTGGTCCTTAATGGCTCCAGTCAGAGCCAACTTCAGTCCAACTTCCTGGTCCTCAAATTTAGGCCAGAGAATCCCTGGTGTATCAAGGATTTCAAGGTCCTTGTTTGACTTGAGCCACTGTTGACCTTTGGTCACACCTGGTTTGTTGCCGACAACGGCAATTTTCTTTCCAGCCAGACGATTCATAAGGGTGGATTTTCCAGCGTTTGGAATACCGATAATCATGGTCCGCAGGGTTTCTTTTTGAATCCCTCTTTCGCGGAGACGTTCAATTTTGTCTTTCATCAGACTCTTGGCTGCGTCGGTCACTTTTTTCACCGTCGCTTGCTCTTTTGAGTTGATGGCAAGGGTACGAATGCCCTGACCTTCAAAGTAGCTCTGCCATTCTTTGGTACGAACAGGGTCTGCCAAATCGACCTTGTTGAGAATCATGAGCTTGGGCTTGTCGCCGACAATCTTGGTCAACATGGGGTTTTGGCTGGATAGGGGCAGGCGGGCATCGACCAAAATGGTTACGAAATCAACGTGCTTGATATTCTCCTGCACCTGCCGGCGTGCCTTGGACATATGGCCCGGAAACCATTGAATAATTGCCATGGGATTAAAACTCCTTTACTTTGGGCTTTTATGAGCCTAACTTGATATTTTTTATAAGAAATGGGCAGTTATTGGGCAAAATCAAGCTTATTAAAATAAGTTGTGATTGCTTGAACTGATTTTTCCTGAGTCCCAACTTCAAGATGTGTATATCCATTAGTTGTCTCTACTTCAACGTGTCCAACTCTTAATTGAATTTCTTTTAATGGTACATCATTATTATTTCTCAAAGCTGAAATATGAATATGACGGAAACTGTGTGGTACAACGTTTTTATTCCATTTAAAACCATACCGAGCTTCACAGTTTTTTTGTAAATCTTTAGCATTTTTCATGTTCTATAATACACAAAAATTGACAATGACTATTATACCACGAATTTCTTTATTTTACCGCCCTTTATTTCCAGCTCAAAACCTCTTTTATTTCTTCTAAATGAATGACTATTAGTATTTGAGTTGAATGAATTACGTGTTTAATATTCCTTGTTCTAATCACCTATTATCAAAATATAAAGACATAATTTACTCATAAAAGTTATTCTTTTTTGCAACAAACTGTTACTCAAGTCCAATATACCATTTTGGAGGTAGGTAAATGTGACTACCAAACATGTTTTTTCTGAGCAGAAAAAAGCTAGGCTTCCAAAATCAGATGCCTAGTTTTTACAACTTCATCTATATACACTGCTCATTCAATAACTTCAGATTGATTTTTAATTAAAATTTCTCAAACGACCTAATTATCAAGTATTAAAACCATCTGAGCCTAATTGAAAATATTCTGGTTTAATTTTTTCAATCAAGTTACTTGCAATAGAGTTAATTCCTACGTGCATCAATATTGGTTCTTCAAATTCTACTTGACTTGCATACTGTCTTGCTATTTGATGGGCAACACTAGCCTCAATTTGATATTTAGATTCTTTTAACAAAGCCTGTGCTAATTCATTACAATACAAATCATCAGAACTAATCATTGTTTTGGTTCTAACACCTTTCCATCTTTGGATAATTATATCTTTATTATGCAAATTATATCACAATTCATTTTATGATGAATCATTAGCTTTCTATATATAAATGTCTTACCAATTATTGTTAATTTGAAATAAGAAAAGGTTTAAAAAATACCTACAACCTATATTTGATTCACCAGATTGCAGGTATTTAATATTAAATCAATTGATTAGAACAACTCTTTATAGAAAGCGATAGTTTCTTCTAAGGTTGGCATGAATGGATTTCCTGGTGCACAAGCATCAATCAAGGCATTCTTAGAGAGATATTCAAAATCAAAGTCTTCTTCTTTGATGTCAAGCTCTGTTAATTTCTTCGGAATACCGACTTTGGCTGACAATTCTTCGATTTGGGCAATGGCATAGTCAGCACATTCTTCATCAGTCTTACCTGCGATATCAAGACCTAAAGCTTTTGCAACATCGCGGAAAGCTGCTGGAACACGTTTGGCATTTTCACGTTCAATGATTGGCAAAATCATAGCACAGCAGACGCCGTGTGGTAGATCGTAAACAGCACCCAATTGGTGAGCCATTGAATGCACATAGCCTAGACCAGCATTATTAAAGCTCATACCACCGAGGAAAATAGCATGGACCATAGCTTCACGGGCTTCGATATCCTGACCGTTTTCAACTGCACGTGGTAGGTATTCTTTGATTAACTCAATGGCACCCATTGACAGTTTCTTGGTCACACCATATGCTCCTGGAGTTACTAGAGCTTCGATAGCATGGGTCAAAGCATCCATACCCGTTGCTGCAGTTAAAGCTGCTGGTTTAGAAAGCATGAGTTCTGGATCATTAACTGACATAACGGCCAAGCTATTTTTATCTACCATAACCATTTTAACCTTGCGTTCTTCATCGGTAATGACATAGTTAATGGTAATCTCAGCAGAAGTACCTGCAGTTGTATTGATAGCGACAACTGGCAGACCAAGTTTTTCTGACTTATGCAATCCTTCATAGTCTTGTGGTTTACCGCCGTTTGTTGCCATAATGGAAATACAGCTTGCTGCATCTTGAGGAGAGCCACCACCGACTGAGATGATAAAATCACAGTCATTTTCCTGCAAAACTGCTAGTCCATCAAATACATTTTTACAGGTCGGGTTAGGATCGACCTTACTAAAGACTACATAGTCAATACCTACTTCATCAAGCGGCTTGGTCACTTTAGGTAAAATATCACTTGTTCGGATAAAATCATCTGTTACAAGCAGAGCCTTTTTGTAGCCCAAATCCTTGACATAACTACCAATTTCGTTGACACAACCGCGACCAATCAAGTTGACCGCTGGGACGTAAAATGTTGCCATAGACAAGCTCCTTTTTTTATTTGAATTATTTTATATTATTATACTATATATTCCGTTATAATGCAATTTATTTGTGAAATATATAACAAAAAAATCTTCAAATTGAAGATTTCTTTAATCTTATATTGGCGTTGAATATAGTTAAAACTATAGTCGACGCTTTTTTAGTCAAATTCATATAATTGTGGGAATTTACCACATTCAGGATTCTTGGGATGACAGACTTCTCGTCCAAAATAAATCATGGCTTGATGGGCTGGGAGCCAGAGTTCAGGAGGCAAGACTTCCATGACCCGCTTTTCCGTTTCCAAGGGTGTAGCTGATTTTTTGACAATGTCGTGATGTTTACAAATGCGGCCCACATGGGTATCAACTGCGAAGGCAGGAATGCCAAATCCAACACTCAACACTACATTAGCCGTCTTTCTACCAACTCCAGCCAAGGCTTCTAATTCCTCACGAGTTTGAGGTACAACGCCATCATGTCGATCCAATAATTGCTGGGCGCATTCTTTCAAAAATTTGGCTTTATTACGATACAAGCCCAAACGAGAAATGTAAGGCTCGATGTCCTTTACTTCTGCTGCTGCCATGGCCTGGGGTGTTGGGAAAGCTGCAAATAAACCAGGGGTGGCCTTGTTAACAGCAGCATCCGTTGTCTGGGCAGATAAGAGCACTGCACAAACCAATTCGAAATGATTGCGGAAGTCCAAACTTGGCTTAGCATCAGGATAAAGGGCAATGATTTCTTCAATAACTTTTCTTGCACGTTTCTTTGATAATACCATGTGTCCATTATAGCATGAAAAAGATGATTTTTCTAAAAAGTTACCTGCATTTATCGTTAGCTCTCATGCTATAATAATCTATGAAAGGAGTTGACATTTATGTATTTACAAGAACTTTGTAGAAAGGTCATTCAGGCTCGTCCCATGGACAGCCACAAGGGGACCTTCGGCCGTGCCTTACTGATTGGCGGCCTTTATCCTTACGGTGGGGCTATCATTATGGCTGCCCTAGCCACTGTCAATAGCGGAGCTGGCTTGGTCACTGTCGCGACTGAGAAAGAAAACATTCCAGCACTGCATAGCCACCTACCTGAAGCCATGGCCTTTTCGGTTGAGGACAATGATTTACTCGTGACTAACTTAAAACATGCGGACTTGGTTTTGATTGGTCCAGGTTTAGGGGACAATAGCAGAGCAGAAAACCTAGTTGACCTAGTACTTGAACACTTGTCAGAAAAACAGATTTTAGTCATAGACGGCTCTGCCTTGACCATTATCGCCAAGCAAAATCAAAAACACTTCCCTTGTAAACAAGCCATTTTAACTCCCCACCAAAAAGAATGGGAAAGACTATCGACTATCCCCATTGCCAAACAAACAAGCCAGACCAATCTACTAGCCTTACAAACCTTTCAAGAACATACTATTTTAGTGGCCAAGAGTTCTGCAACACAAGTGCTTCAAGCAACTCCCGAACAGATTACTCCCATCAAAGCTGGTGGTCCCTATCAAGCAACTGGAGGTATGGGAGATACGCTTGCCGGTATGATAGCAGGCTTTGCCCTACAATTTCCACATGTTCAACTTTACGATAGAGTTGTGACTGCTACCTACCTTCATTCTCACATTGCAGACCAACTATCACAGCAACTCTATCTAGTCAAGCCTACAGACATTTCAAAAGAAATTCAGAAAACGATGTATCAATTTCAAACGCAAAAAGCACCTAGTTAACTAAGTGCTTTTTTGCTGATTATTCTTGCTTTTTTCGAAGTACAAAGCTTGTAAGTCCAAGGGTCAAACCAAAAATAATATATAGGTAATTATTATTTGTGTTACCCGTATTAGGTAATTTTGTCTGGCTTGTGTCATATGAATTACTTGCCCTCTGATTCTTCTCAACTAGAATAGATTCTTTTGGTTGTTGAACTGAAGATAGACCCTCATTTATTTGTGAAAGGTGTTTTACTTCTTTCGTTTGAACAGAATTTATTGTTGGTGAAATCTGATTGAGGGTTGATGGGCCGTTTTCATTTGACTCAGCTTCGGAGCCCAAAGGCGGAGCTGTTTTATTTTCTTCGACTTTGATGTCAGAACCTGGAACTTCTGATGGATTTTCCTCGCTGGATGGACTAGCTACACCATCAAGTTTTTCCTGGGCATTTATCAAGTTAGTTAGTGCCTGATTGACCAGTTCTTGACTTGCAAATTCGTCTTCCAAAATGACTTTAGCTGCTTCAATCGCTTGATCGTAGGCTTGTTTGACATTCTCTGAAGCGTTGATATACTTGGCATCAGTCGTTTTAAGGAGAGATGAGACAGCTACTGCGTTACGTAACGCCGAAATATCTGTCTTTTGACCATTCAAATCAGCTTTTATAGTCAAAAGATTGGTCAGAATTTGATTGACAACTGCCTGGGTCAGGTTTTCTTGATATAAGACAAGTTGTGCAGATTGAACAGCTGAATCATAGGCCTTTTGTTTTTCAGTTTCTGCATTGAAATAAACAAAGTTATTTTTCACTGAATTGTAAGCATTGACTTCGGATTCTAGAGCTGTAAAATCTGTTGTTTGACCATTTAAGGCTTCCTTGGCAGCAATGAGGTTGAATAATGCTTGATCGATTTCAACCTGAGTTACATTATGTTTGCTCGAGGTTAATTGTGCTACACGCATGGCAGTATCATACGAAATTTGACTGGTTGAATCAGCATTGTAATACTTGGCTGACGCTTGAATGGTTGTATATTCGCTAATTTCCTTGCCAATTGCTGTTAAATCAGTTTCTTGACCATTTAAGGCTTCTTTGGCAGCAATGAGGTTGAACAATGCTTGATCGATTTCAACCTGAGTTACATTATGTTTGCTCAAGGTTAATTGTGCAACTCGCATTGCGGTGTCATATGAAATTTGACTGGTTGAATCAGCATTGTAATACTTGGCTGACGCTTGAGTGGTTGTATATTCGCTAATTTCCTTGCTAATTGCTGTTAAATCAGTTTCTTGACCATTTAAAGCATTGTAGGCTGCGAGGAGATTTTCTAAGGCCGAATCAACTTCAGACTGATTATGCTTATTGTCAACAATTGATCTTGCAGCTATCAAGTTGGTCTGATAATTTTCTTGTAGCTGTGACTCTGCATTGTAGTATTTTGCAAGTTGTTCAATATCTAGGTTAGCAGACAAGAAGTCACGTAATGCCACTTTATCAATCAAGGTAAGTTTTTTAAGATTATTCTGCTCACTGACTACTTCTACCACTAAATCCTCTAAGAATTCGTATCCTTCAGGAAGAACAGGTACAATTGTATAATTTCCAACAGGAACAAATTTACCGTAGTCCGTCTTAGAGTACTTGGCATTTGGTACATTTATGATTAAGCCATCGTTGGTTTGAAGCTGAATGAATGAACCTGTAGGTAGGAGTTTATCAATATCGATCAAAAGATTGCCTTTATCCTTCAAAACAACATAGAAGTTCACAGCATCCTTACTATTTTCTTCCGAAATGGTAACTTCAAATTTGGTATCTCCGGCTAATGTAGACCATTCCGTATCATATAAGAAGAGTTCAAATGTATAGGTACCAAATGGTAATTTTATAGTAGAACTATCATCTGCATAGCGAGGCAGTTCGTTTACAATGTTTCCGTTTGAATCAGTAACAGAATATGAGAATAGAATTGGAGCTGGTTCATTAGTATCCTTATCTAAAATATTTACAGAAACTAAACCAGATTCATTTCCAATACTGATGAGATTTTCTACTTTTTCAAAACTTACATTTCCAGCGTAGTCCTCGACTGTATAATAGAATTTTGAAATATCTGCTAAATCTAATGGTAAGGTAAACGAACCATCTTGATTCTGAGCTACAAAGACTTTATTGTCTGATATTGTCACATCCCCGTTTTCAGCCAAGGTTGGAATTGTTGTAATTCCACTATCATCTGCGACCAAATAGAATACTTGCTCTCTGTAAATTCCTGCTAAACCAGAATCAGTGGCAGGGCGTGGATTGAAGTTATGGCTTGCAGCATCATAGGTTGCTGTGGTAATGATTGGAGATTCACGATCTACAACTACCTCAAATACCATAGTTTGAACATCTGCACCTGGAACTTCTGTAGAATATGTAAGCACATAATGATACTTACCATCTGCCAATGCTTGGCCTGCACTATCTGTTCCATTCCATTCAGTTGGATAAATGATGCTTGATTTTGGATTTTTTGGATCGCCGCTATAATAGTTTTTATCTCCACTTTGAGCTTCACTTGTCCACAATGCTACTTTTCTTTCAATGTCATTTGCATCGTAAACATTCGCTACTAAATTGGTGTAATTTCTTAAAAATACCCCTTTAAATGCTAAGGAATCTTGATTACTGTCATCATTTGGTGAAATTGCAAGATGAGGTTGTCCAGATTCATCTAATTCTAATACAAAATATCCTGCTTCATTTTTGAATGTTCCTAATGTCTTAATAGCAAAATCAGTTCGTTTATCAGTTGAATAGATCAATTCTGTACTACCTGTCACGAGGCCAGTATAATGTTGACTGATATCGACTGTATTTGGCACCTCTTCTACAGGTTCAAAATAGAAACCTCCATTTCCATCAGCAATCAAATTGTAAATCGGCTCTTCTAAAACAGCCAAATTCTGGAACTCACCACGGAATCCAACATAAGGGATACTAACAATTTCACCACCATCAACAGTATCTGTAAACTGAACGAAACCTTCCAAGTAATAGCCGTTTTTCATCAAAGCTGTTAATTCTTCTGCAAATTCACTTGCATTAATAGAAATTGTTAATGTTGTAGAAGAATTTGCTTTTATGGTAATGTTAGATCCTTCAAATTCCTTCAAGAAACGAGGCGCTAATGTAACATATCCATCCTTGATGGTGTCTGTAGTAAGTTGGGTAGAATAATGTAATGTTTTATCTTGATTTGAAATATTGTGAACCGTAACATTAAATTCGAAGCTATCTGCAACATTACCTAATGTAATACTTCCATATCCATCTTCTCCAGTAACATATAATCCCGTTGAAATCGCAGCAGCTGTATCAATGATACCCGCACCTTGTTGACGTGGAGAAGTAAATGCCCCACTTTCAGAGTTAGTATGTGCTTTCGCTGTTGACATTAAAAGATTTTTTACTAATGATTCTATTTCTTGAGGAGACTTATTTGGAAATTGTTCTTGCAAGTATTGTTTTACTAGAACTGCAGCACCAGCAACATGAGGTGCAGCCATACTAGTTCCTTGCATATTTGCATAGTCATTATCATTTATTGCAGCATAGATTGCCCCGCCTGGAGCTGCTAAATCTGGTTTCAATTCACCATCAGCAGACAGTCCCCAACTTGAAAAATCAGACAATAGTCCTGCTTCAGGATTAGGCTGAATGACAGTTTCATTGTTAAAAAGAATTTTATAGGAATTATTTGCAAGGGCTTCTCCAAATTCCAAAGGAATAAAGACCGAAGGAATTGCAATGGCTGTATCATCCAACTGCATGCTTACATTTGCTTCACCAGCTCTACTGTTAAAGATTACTGCTCCTACTGCACCTGCTGCAGTTGCATTGGCGATTTTTTCAGAGAAAGTAATGGACCCACGTTTGATCAATGCTAATTTACCTGTTAAATCCAATCCTTCAAAATCACTTGCTTCACCGATACCAGCATAAACGTATTCATATTCCTTTCCTACTTCGAAGGGAACAGTGCTTTTTTCTGGATTATTAAATGAACTCTTTCCATAATTCAATTCAGCATTATCTTCTAATCCAATGATATTAATAACCTTGCTACCAACAGTTGAGTTGTTATAGGAAGCTACAGAAATTGCATCTCTAGCAGTAGATGGACTACCCACTAAACCGTAATCTGGATAATCAGCACTTGGAATTGAATGTCCTGAACCAAATGTTCCATCGTTACCAGCTGCAATGACTACTGAAACACCAGCACGTCTCGCGATCTCAATTGCAGCAGTTACGCTGTCAGACATATTCACTACAGAACCATTTGCTCCACCAAGACTTAAGTTGATACTATCTGCACCAAGCTTAACAGCATCCTCAATCGCTCTCGCATATAAGGCAGCACCTGTTGTAGCCTTTATATCCGAAAAGACACGCATGAACATGACTTGCGCTTCTGGGGCTACCCCATACATTAATTGTTCTGCTACAGGTTTACTTGGATTTCCTGTTGCAATACTAGTAACGTGCATTCCATGAGAATGTTTATCAGCTTCTTTTAAGACATTATTTGCATCTACATAGTTATAGCCATAAATGACTTTATCATTAAACCATTGTCCATAATCAATTCCAGCTGCTGCTTTTGCTGCCTCAATTTCTGCCTCATTTTTAAATTTTGCTGTTGAAATATCTGAAATTTGAAGAACATCATGTTCAATATCAATACCTGAGTCTATAATTGCAACTACAGTTCCTTCTCCTTTATACCCATTATCCCAAACTTTAGGAACTGTAATAATGGTATTGCTATCAATGTTTTGTGGTTTTGCATCTTCAGTTGTTCCAATTTGTGAACTAGTATCTTGAGCTGAGTCGGAAGTTTGAATGACCTCATTGCTATTTTCTAGTTCTGAATCTGAACGTAGTGTTTCATTCGCTACACTATTATCAACAGGTGTATTTTGCGTTATATTTTGATTAATTTCAGAAGGAATACTATCTGTTTGTCCTGCAATTTCAGTCACATTCTCAGCCTCTGTTACAGTAACTGACTGCTCTACTTTCGTTGAATTAGTTGTTGTCTCAAGGTTAATTTCCGGAACAACTTGTTGGGTATTTTCTTCCGAAGCTATTGCAGACTCTGTTTGAGTTGTTTGACTGATTAATTCAATTTGACTGGAATGACTAGAAGACACAACTTCCTCTGCCGCAACTGTTTTATTTCCGGCAAACAAAAATACTGCCCCTAGTAAAACAGAGACTGTACCAATTTTATATTTCCGAAGCGAAAAGGTTTCTTTCTTTTTCATATTATTACCTCCAATTTTTCATTGATTTACATCAATGAAACTATTTAAACACAAAATTGCTTGTAATTCAAGTAAATTCTGAAAATTCAGTTATTTAACAAACTTATAACCAGTTATAACATATTGTTATAACTTCAGACTGAAGACAAAGTCCTTAGAATTGATTTTCTAAGGGCTTTTCTTCGTATTTAGGAGTATAATATAAGAAAAAGGACTTATGAGGTTCTCCTATGCTACACAAAGAAAAC
>NZ_POPB01000268.1 GCF_002964045.1 Streptococcus suis
GTCATCGCATCAGGAGGCGTGTATTCAAGCCATCCAAGAACTGGTTGCTTTTCCTTCTGTTTTGCAAGAACATCAGGCAGATACGCCATTTGGTCAAGCGATTCAGGATGTTCTGGAGCACATGTTGGCTTTGACGGAAAAAATGGGTTTTAAAACTTATTTAGACCCTGCTGGTTATTATGGCTATGCTGAAATTGGGCAAGGCGAAGAATTATTAGCAATCCTTTGCCACTTAGATGTGGTACCTGCTGGTGATCTTAGTCAATGGCAGACGCCGCCTTTTGAAGCTGTGGTAGA
>NZ_POPB01000269.1 GCF_002964045.1 Streptococcus suis
AATGTAGAAGAGTCCGAAGGGCTCTTTTTCTACTGGCTCAAAGTTCGTTTAGGGTTGGGAATAGAAAATATTCTAATCGTATTTAAAAGCAGTTGAAATTCATGCTAAATTTTGTTACACTAGAATGAAAGATTTAAAAGGAGATATCATGAAAGAGCGAGGCTTACTCATTGTCTTTTCTGGCCCATCTGGTGTTGGAAAAGGAACAGTTCGAAAGGAAATTTTTGAAAGCTCTGATAATAAATTTGAATATTCTGTATCCATGACGACACGTCCACAGAGACCAGGAGAAGTTGAT
>NZ_POPB01000027.1 GCF_002964045.1 Streptococcus suis
TTGCTCATGACAATACCTTGTTCAGTTGGATTGTATTTTGCATCACCCATCTTCACTTTGATGTCTGGGAAGTTAGCATTTGCCCATTTGATGGCCATGACTTGTGTGTAGTAGTCGTTTGGAATGAAATCTGTACGACCTGTTGATACATCACGCAAATAGACATCGTTGGTTACGTTGTCATAGATAACTGGCTCTGCACCTTGCTTTTCAGCAATTTTCATGTACTGAGTACCTGCGCCACCACCAGCTTTTTTACCAGTCCAGTC
>NZ_POPB01000270.1 GCF_002964045.1 Streptococcus suis
TGTTGGTTGGCAAGAATATCTGCTGGATCACAGGTGCCTGGGTAGAAGGTAATACCACAAATCATGTTCCCAATTTTATTTTCTGGATCAATCTCATGCCCAATTTGAACAGCCTTGGCAGAGGCAACAAACTGGTGGTGGAGGCTTTGGTAAGCATCTTGGTAATCCTGGTCCGTCATATCATCACCAAAAAGGTCCAAGAACATGATACCACCGTTGATTTCATTGAAGGTCAACCAGTATTTAACAAGGCCCTTGTATTCC
>NZ_POPB01000271.1 GCF_002964045.1 Streptococcus suis
TCCCCTTCATCAGACTGCCTGAAAAGACTAGGATGTCGCCAGCTTGCAGGCTATTTTCAATCTGCTGAGTGAATTGGTTGAGCAAATCCTCTGTTAGTTCAAAACCTTTTTCATAAAATAGTACTACATCGCCTGTACTGGTTTCAACATAGATATTACACGTCCGAGTATTCTGGCTATTTTCAACCACGCGCAGGGTATTTCCACTATCAGCATTAAGCTCCTGAATATAACGACCAATCTGACCACCCAAAATAGTATGAATGATGTAGTCTGTCAC
>NZ_POPB01000272.1 GCF_002964045.1 Streptococcus suis
TATAGTCGCATTTCTAACTTTTCAATTCCCAATAAAAATGAAAAATTAATTATATTTTTTTATAAAGGGATTAAAGTTTAGGATTTTTTATAAAAATTATGATTTAAGGATTAAAAGGATGAAGAATAATAGAGCGGTAATTTTGCATATAGCGGCTATAACTAATGATTTATTTAGTGGAGTAAATGTGGTTGTCCCTCAGCATATTCAATTTCAGTCACATTATGCGGAGGTTGGACTTTTAAATATTTTGGATGTAAATATACCTTCTATAGAAACTCAATTTCAAA
>NZ_POPB01000273.1 GCF_002964045.1 Streptococcus suis
AAGAAAAAGACTACATTTTATTTACTGATCATGGATGACCAGAAGCAGCTGGATATGGACCAGTTTCGTGATTTGGTAGGAGCCAATCGTATTCGTATGGCCTCAAGTGAAAGCTTGATGGAAAAAATGCACTTGCCTGCGGGTGTGGTATCTGTTTTTGGCTTGTTACAAAATGTTGATAAGGATATTCAAGTCTATTTTGATAAAGAAATCCTTTCTGAATCCATTCTAACCTTTCACCCCAATGTTAATACGAAAACAATTTTTGTAAGGACAGAGGATGTTTTACGTTTTGTCGAAGAGCTTGGCTTTTCAGCAACGATTGTTGACTTGGGGTA
>NZ_POPB01000274.1 GCF_002964045.1 Streptococcus suis
GGTGTCAATGTCTTCCTGGATAACGGCTCGATCACCGTCCTCAAATACGAAAATGGCAAGCTTTTAATTGAAGCAGTTGGCGACCTATCCTACCGCAAACGTGGAGCAGAATTGATTGCCCAAGGGGATAATATATAAAATCAGGGTTCTTCTCTGATTTTTTTGTTGACATCCACCATTCTAGGTCTTCAGACTGATTTTTAGCACTCTAGGTAAAAGAGTGCTAATTTTTTGGTTTTTTCTCTTGACAATCCATTTTTTCAGCGTATAATGGGAGTA
>NZ_POPB01000275.1 GCF_002964045.1 Streptococcus suis
TCTTTTGGAGGAAGAAAAATCTAAGGGTACTTCAATCCTCATGTCCACTCACGTTCTTGACTCAGCTGAGAAAATGTGCGACTCTTTTGTGATTTTACATCAGGGACAGGTTCGTGCAACTGGAAATTTGGAGGAGCTACAAAGCGCATTTGGTATGGATGGTGCAAGTCTGAATGAAATTTATCTGGCCTTGACGCAAGAAGGAGTGGCTGGATGAAAGAATTGTTTCAACAACGCCGACTAGATTTTTTAAATCGTTGTTCCAGGTATCTGCGCTATGTTCTGAATGACCATT
>NZ_POPB01000276.1 GCF_002964045.1 Streptococcus suis
TAGCGTCAAAAAGCCCTACGACTTAACAAGACACCTCTACTTTATCATAAAGAAAAAGTAGTGAGTACTTTCTCCCGTCGGAGATTTCCTCACTACTAATCTTAGTATGTTTTAGTTGCTCCAAAAAATCGTTAGCCTCTTTTCTGGATGAAAATATATAAATTTCCTTGTCCTTATAAACGGACAGCAGATTGAAAATATTGGGGCGAACCTGCGTTCGAAAATTCTTTACGAACTCTAACAATTTTTCATCAACAGTCATCTCAATCCATGCCATATCCACTCTCGGTTTGCCAACACGACTGTATAGACCTTCCACGCACACTCCTTCTGGATAATCTAAAAATAGTATCGTATCACAAGCCGCCATTCGAAGTTCATAAGTTCCCCTATAATTACCATCGATAATCCACTCTTCTTGCCTTAATACTTCTTCTTGACGAGCTTGAAAAACTTCCCTAGCAACTGTTGTCTTATCTGCTAACCAATTTAACTGGTCCAAATGATAGAGGGGGAGTCCTGTAATTTCTTTCAATTTCAGTGAAAAGGTCGATTTTCCAGCACCAGGGCAACCAATAATCATTACTTTCTTCATACTGTTAACCTATAGGACCAACCTTTCTTTTTCTTTTCAACTGCTTCAAAACCACATTTCTCAAATAGTTTACGGGATCCCGTATTCCAGTCATAAATTTCTTCGACAAGTATTTCCTCAAGCCCCACTTCCCTTGCACGTTCTACCATTCGCTGCAATACCTTGGTTCCAATTCCTTTGTTCCAATACTGCTTATCTCCAATGGCAATGGCAAAATCATCTGCAAACAACGTCACATCACCAATTGGGATAAACTGTTCATCTTCAAAAATTTCAATAAAGTAACATTCTCCATTTGTTGCCAAATAGCCATACATACGATTGAGCCGATCCAAAGTATAAGGTTCCTTATTTCCATCAACCAGCCAGACTAATTCTAGATCTTGGTGCCATTCAAAAGCAAAATCATGCTGACCATCATACCGACGTAAACGGACTTGTTTGTCTATTTCTAAAATTTCTGCTTGCTCAATTCCAGTGATTGCCATTTCGGATCCTCTCTCATTTACAATAAATTCATTTTAACATATATATATTGAAATCTATGAATATTATAGCACGCTGATTGACAAGATTCTATCAAAATGCTATACTAAAACAAATAAAGCATTGCGAGGTAAGGAGAAATGGACAATAACAAGTAAACTCAATTTAAGTTCGATACTTATTTAGTAGTTTTCTTGCGTCCATTTTTCTGTTCCCTCTATTCCTTGAATAGGGTCTTTTTGAGCGGATGCCGACACACTACTAAATAGGTAGTGTGTTTTTTCTTGTAAAGGAGGCCTTATGCTACTAACCACTCAACACCTAACCCTCGACCATCAAAAAGATTTGAGAAATCTGGTTCATGACCTAAACCTCATTGTCAACCCCGGCGATAAAATAGCCATTATCGGTGAAGAAGGAAATGGCAAATCCAGCCTATTACTAACCTTAATGGATTCAGCTCTTGTCACAGATTACCTACTCCTATCAGGCGGCATTCAACGATATTTTCACTCACCAGTCTATATTCCCCAAAGTCTTCCACTGGAAATGGCAGAGCTAACCTTGAACGACTACTTCTTTGGAGATATGGACAGTGACATTGATTACGGCCTACTCTACCTCTATGCTGACCAGCTCCAGTTTGACAGTGAGCGATTTGCCAGTCAACAATTGATTGGAAGCCTGTCAGGTGGCGAAAAATTAAAAATTCAGTTAATCAAATCTCTAGCAACTCCATCTGATATTATTTTTCTGGATGAGCCGTCTAATGACTTGGATTTAGATACCTTACTTTGGCTTGAAAACTATATCATCACGAGCCCAAAGACCATCCTATTTGTTTCTCACGATGAAGACTTTCTTAGTAGAACAGCTACAAAAATCATTCACCTTGAATCTGTTAAAAAGAAAACACTTGCTCAAACCAAGGTTGAAGAACTGGACTACCAGGATTACGCATTGAAGCGCCATCAAGCTTATCAGAAGCAGGTCCAGCAAGCTCGGAATGACCAAAAAGAATTTGACAAAGCCATGAACAAGCACCTACGTCAAAAATCACAGGTTCGTCATACCTTGCTCAACACCCATGATGCCACACTAGGACGGCTCATAGCCAAGAAAATGAAGAATGTCTTATCACGTGAAAAACGCTATGAAAGAATGAAGGAAAATCTCACACAAGTTCCTTTTCATGAGGATGCCATTACCCTCTTCTTCTCAGACATTTCACCACTACCAGCTAGAAAACAAGTGCTTCACTTAGAAAACTTCCAATTGAACATTGAAGGGCGACAATTAGTTCAAAATATCCATTTCAACTTAAATGGACAAGAGAAAATTGGCATCATTGGACAAAATGGAATTGGTAAATCCAGCTTTCTAAAGATCATCTATCAGAAACTCAGGCAACGAGCAGATATAAACTTGGGCTACATGCCCCAGCACTATACAGAAGTCCTTGATGAGTCTAAAACTCCACTTGATTTTTTATTAGAAAATGGCAATCGTGAGCAGGAACAACTTATCTTAACACATCTAGCCAGTCTGCAGTTTACACGACAAGAAGTTCATCACAAGATCTGTGAACTTTCGGGGGGACAAAAAGCCAAGTTACTCTTGTTAAAAATGGTTCTTGATCAAGCCAATTTTCTCTTATTAGATGAACCCAGTCGAAACTTCTCTCCCACTTCTCAGCCATATATTCGTCAACTATTTGCCGATTATCCAGGTGGTTTGGTATGCGTATCACACGACAGACGCTTTTTGAAAGGAGTTTGTCAAAGAATCTACCGACTAACTGAGAATGGACTGGAAGAACTGGAACAGATATAAAAAAGGAAAATGGCACACACGCCAAATTTCCTTTTATTTATTCATAAAGAATGAAGCCATACTATTCGATTCACAACCTATAATTTATCAAGAGCAAGTTGCAAATCTTCAATCAAATCATTGATATTTTCAAGACCAACAGATAGGCGGATTTGATTTGGTGTGACCCCAGCAGCAAGTAAATCTTCCGGAGCTAACTGAGCATGCGTGGTTGTAGCTGGATGAACTACTAGTGATTTAGCATCGGCAACGTTTGCTAGATTAGAAAAGATTTCCAAACTATCAATAACCTTACGCGCTTCTTCTGCTCCGCCTTTTACTTGGAAAGAGAAAATAGAGCCAACTCCCTTAGGCAGGTACTTATCCGCCAAAGCCTTATAAGGACTATCTGGAAGTGATGGATAATTGACCGACTCTACCTGAGGATGGCTAAGTAAAAAGTCAACAATTTTTTCAGCATTAGATACATGACGCTCTACACGGAGAGACAAGGTTTCTAACCCTTGCAAAAGCAAGAAGGCGTTGAATGGAGAAAGCGCAGCACCTGTATCACGAAGTAATTGTACACGAACTGCAACAATAAATGCTGCAGCACCAATATCACGAGTATAACTAATGTTATGATAGCTTGGATCTTCTTCAACAAATTGCGGAAACTTACCAGATGCCGCCCAATCAAACTTGCCGCTATCGACAATCACACCGCCAATGGTCGTACCATGACCACCGATAAACTTGGTTGCTGAATGGACGGCAATATCAACACCATGAGAAAATACATTAATCAAATATGGGGTTGCGAAGGTATTATCTGAAACAAGCGGGATGTGGTAGGTGTGTGCAATTTCTGCCAATTTTTCAAGATCAGGAATATTGATAACAGGATTTCCCAAGGTTTCAATAAATACCAGTTTTGTATTATCTTGAATGGCAGCTTCTACTGCTTCAAAGTCATCAATATCGACAAAGCTTGTTGTAATACCATAGCGAGGAAGTGTTTCTTTGAATAGGTTAAAAGTCCCGCCATAGAGTGTCGTTGCCGCCACAATGTGATCGCCAGCATGTGCTAATGCTAGAATAGTGTATGTGATGGCTGCCATTCCTGAAGAAGTGGCCAAGGCACCAATGCCACCTTCTAAAGCAGCCACACGATTTTCAAAAGTAGAGACCGTCGGATTCGTGATACGAGTATAGATATTCCCCGGTTTACGTAAAGCAAATAAATCTTCTGCTTCTTGAGCATCTTCAAATACGTAAGAAGTCGTTTGATAAATAGGTACTGCGCGTGATTTTGACGCGGGGTCAACTTCCTGTCCAGCATGGAGTTGAAGGGTTTCAAATGAAAATTCTCTAGTCATAAAGGTACTCCTTTGGTCTTTTTCTGTATTTTACCTTATTTTTACCACCTTGACTAATACTTAAATATTAGAGAGATGTATAGTTAAAAACTATAGCCAAGAATCAGTAATTCTAGAAAAATCTAAATCATATTCCTTGAATAAATTAAGGACAAAATTTACAATAAAAATATGAATACCTTAATAGAATATATCGGTCCGATTATCTTCATAGTACTGATAATCTCTTATAGCATCTATCGCAGATGCCATCCTAAAAATATGGACACTAAACAAGTACTCAAATGTCCAAAATGTAATTCGGTTAATCTAGCAAAATACACACCAAAAAAACAGGGCTATTCTCCTCGAGATGCAATTATTGGACATGCTGTTGGAGGGAAAAACGGCGCAATATTTGCCCTTCTTTATGAGTCTGAGAAATCCCATTTTCATTGTCGTTTTTGTGGACATCGTTTCGCAGTCAAAGAAAATCGATTCGTAAAAGAAATGTAATATTCAAAGTTTTGATTCCTGCTTCATTACTATCTCTATATTTCATTTTCACCTTATGAACAGAAACTCCCCCGTATTGAAAAATCTCGTCTTTCAAATACGGGGGAGTTTTGATATTAAATTCTAATACAATTTTTTCCGCAATAAAATTGTTTATACTTCATTACATCATAACCATTAAAATAATAGACAACTACATAAATGAATTGGCGACTATGGTTATCAATCTTATCTCGTGACTTAATATTCTGTCATTGTCAAGGTTATAAAACTAGTTGATTCTGAATCGAACTAGGTTCAAATTGAACTAGCAAAACTTCCAACTAACCACAATTAGGCTATTGGTTAAAAAGCATAGATAGGTATGTCCATTTGAGATTAAGACCATATAATCGGAAGTACTTTATACATGACTTAATAAAGCTCAATCCTAAAGAATTAAATTCTCTCCCGTAATTTTTCAACAAAGAGATAGGCTGCGGGACAGATTAGGGTATTCTTAATTGTGAGATTATTGATTTGGTAAATTTTCTTGCGGTCTGTATGTGGAAATTCTCGACAGGCTTTGGGACGAGCATCGTAGATACTACAGAGATTATCGCCTCCAAGGAAGGGACAGGGCATAGCTTGAAATACCTTATCTCCATCTTCGTCCACTCGTAAATACATGTCCTCAAAAACAGGCAATTTCATACGCAAGTGTTTGGCAATACGTGTAATATCTGCCTCAGTAAAAAGTGGTCCCAACGTTTTACAGCAGTTAGCACATTCTGTACAATCAATTTCCGAAAAAACCTCTACGTGAATATCTTGAACTATTCTATCCAAGTTTTTAGGCGCTTTCTTCTTAAGATTGGCTAGAAATTTCCGATGTTCCCCCTGTTTCTGCTGGGCCAATTGCTTGTATCTTTCAATATCAACAGTCATAATCTCTCCTTTTCGTCCACTATTATACCACAAACGAATGCTTAAGCTCTGCTATTTTTCAAAATGCTGAGCTAATTTATATCATCACTTAATAAGGCTAGTGTCAACATCTCAGCGCAGTGGTTGATTGGCTCTAACAGTCCAGTGGAGTGAAACAGTTTGGGGAACTGTTTCAGACTGAGCCTAAAAATGAAAAAGCGAGGTAAAAAGGTTGGAGATAAGATTTGCAAAGCAAATCTCAGCAATTCTCGTTTCACACTCCAAATCTGACCTTTACTATTGTTGCGAGCAGAGTTCGCCTTATTTCAAACCTCAAAAGGTTCACTGAACCTTTTGAGCTGTGCGGGGTGGGAGGTCAAACAGTCAGAGTAGTGACTGTTTGAGTGAGGAAATAAAACAAACGAAGTTTGTGTCAAAACAGTCCAGTGGAGTGAAACAGTTCGGGGAACTGTTTCAGCTAGTCACCTAAAAATAAGAAAGTGACCATTGTAGCCCGAACCTATTGTTTGGAAGTGAAGAGAACAATTTTTAGATTAGTAGAGTTCTTTCCTACTCCCAAAAATCCTGCGGGACACTTCGGATACAGGCAGTCCAATAATGGTGTGAATATCCCCTGAAATACTGGCCACAAAGCGCGGATCTAGTTCTTGAATGCCGTATGCACCTGCCTTATCGAGTGGTTGTTTATCATGGATATAAGACTGAATCGCTTCTTCCAAGGCTGGATAATAGTCCACAAAATCAATCTGTGCAAGCGTATAAAAAATATCTAATGAGCGATTCGTTCGTAGACATACAGATGTCACCACATGATGACTCTTTCCAAAATAGGAACGAAACATCGTTTCAGCTTCTTTCAAATCTTGAGGCTTATTGAAAATCTGTCCATCTGATACGACAATGGTATCCGCAGATATGTAGAGATGGCCTGGTAATAAGTCAATATCTGACTTGGCCTTGGAAATTTCACAACAGGTTTTTGCAGCTCGAGTTAAAAATTCATAGGCAGCAAATTCTTTCATAAACCGCTCTTCAATTCCTCGCTCATCCACTTTCACTGAAGCAATTTCTGGCTGTAAAAATTCAAGCAATTGTTTGCGTCTTGGTGAATTGCTAAGTAAAACGAAAGTAGAAATCTCAGGCTGTTGACCTTCTTTTTGATACTCAAATATTGTTTGCATAATTCCTCCAGTCAAAAACAGAGTCCGAAGACCCTGTTTTAAAAATACTTAATTAACTTTACGACGACGAACTGAAACAGCTAAACCTGCAAGTCCAAGTCCAAGTCCAAACAAGCTGAGTGTTAATCCAGATTGTTCTCCTGTATTTGGCAATGTGTCTTTACCAGTAGATGCTGTAGAAGCTGTCGCAACTTTCTCAATTCCAGCTACAACCTGTTTAGCTTCAGCAGGTTTAGCCACTAAATTGATCACTTTCTCTTCTGCTTGCCCAGCTCCTGCAACTATTGATGATTGAGCATTTTTATCTGGATTTGTTTGTGGAGCTGAAGGAACAACTTTATCTGGTTCAGTCGGATGAGAAGGTTTGTTGCTTGTTGAAGTACCCTCAGACTTTTTCACAGTGTCTGGGTTTGAGTTAGCATCATTTGGATCCGTTTCTGCCAATACTTCAATGTAGTCAGGGTATTTATCACCATCTGTATCCAAAGTAGAATTAACAGAAACTAGGCGTGAGTTTGGATTTACCACCTCATAAACTGACAAATCAACTGTTTTTAGGTAGTCTGCAAAGACGCTATCCATTGAAGGACCTTCTTCACGGGCACCGCCGAGCATGGTATAGCCATCACCACCAGCTGCTAAGAAATCGTTGGTTGCTAGGTAGTATGTTTTTGTTGGTTCTAATTCTTCGTATAGACCAGTTTCTGGATTGAGAATACCAATCAAGAGAACACGTTCTTCTGCTGGTAAGGTCGTATCATAGAATACTTGGGCACCTGAAATGTGCAAGAAGCCACCACTTGCTTCCAAAAGTGGAAGTCCGTTTTCATCCAATACAGGAGCACCTGTTTCCTTATCTGCTTGTAGAGTAGCAGACAAAGACTTGGCAAACATATCAGCAATTTGCTGACCAGTCACAGTGATTTGAGAAACGATATTACCAAACGGCAAGACAGCAATAATATCACCTTTTGTTACAGGCTGGTCCTTGGCAATAGTTGCACGGAGTCCGCCACCGTTTGTTACAGCAAGGCTTGTTTTGTTTGAGAAACCTGTTTGACCATAAGCGTAAATAGCATCTGTCACTGCATTACCCAAGTTGGTTTCGCGAACACGAACGTTTGAACGATCACCATTCAATTCAACATGATTATTCTCAATAACAACTTGAGCATTTTCAGCTTCGTACTTGGCTTTGATTTCAGCAACAAGTGCTTCGATTTTGGCATTTGGAGTAACATTTTTAGCTTCAGCAGCTGAAATGAGGCTAGCTTCACCAAGCAACCAGTTAGATTTCAAAGATACTTTACCGATGTTGTTCAGGTATGAACCTGTTTGGTTGTAGGTAACGTTGTTGCCATAGGTTGTTGACTCAACTGTATGAGAATGCCCGTCAATCACGATAACACGTTTTCCTGCCAATTTGCTATTTTCAGAAAGAGCCTGTGCTAAGGTTGAACCTCTCCACTCAACTGGTGTTGTTGAATCAACACCCAAGTGAGCAAGGATGATATAGTTATTGTAAACTCGGTTATCGGCCAAAGCGCGAGCTTCAACTTCATCAATGACTTTGTTGACCTCAGTGATTGGATCAGTAAAGGTAACGCCTTCAACGTTTTTAGGATGCGTTTTAGTAGCTGTTTCTGGAGTCGTAACACCAATCACAACGAACTCGTCACCAACAATAGTTGGAGTTTTATCTACGATTGTTGAAGCCTCAAAAACACGCGCCCCATCAACATAGGTATTGGCACTCAAAAGTGGGAAATTAAGCGTTTCTTTGTACTTGATGGCCTGGTCCATGCCAAAGTCAAATTCGTGGTTACCGACTGCCATAGCATCATAACCAACTTCATTCATAATATTGGCACGATCTTCACCCTTAGTAGAGTTTGAAATCGGTAGTCCTTGGAAGGCATCTCCAGCATCCACTACAATTGTATTTTCAACCTTTGCACGTTCTTCCTCAATAACCGCAGCTGCTTTTGCATCACCAATCACAGACTTCTCTTCAAGAATACGACCGTGGACATCATTGGTGTGGATGATTACCGCTTCAACAGTTTCTTCCGCAACAGGGACAACAGTTTCCTCCGTTGCTACGTTTTCAACTGACGTTGCTGGTACCGTAGCAGTTGCATCAGTCGTTGCTGGCTGATTGGTTGTGGTAGCTGCAGTCGTTGTCTCAGCAGCTTGCACTTGTTGAGCCAAAACAAATGGAGCCAACAAGAGCGTAGACATAACCGGTAATAAGAAATTTTTCTTTTTCATAAATAGACCTTTCTTTGGCATTTTTTATATCTCTATTATACACTTTTTAACAAAAAACAAAAACATTAAAATCGCTTACACAAAAATATCGTTCAGAAAAAGCGAATTAGTTTCCTAACTCGCTTTATGTATATTGATTAAAAATGGCTCTATAATTTCTGTAGTGGGTAAATCCACTGTAGAGATTATGGAGCCTTTTTGAGTATATACAAAAAGTCCCATATGACCTATAATGAAAAGCAACCACACTCACATTAGAAAGACTCATATGGAACAACTTTATCATACCACAGA
>NZ_POPB01000277.1 GCF_002964045.1 Streptococcus suis
CCCATTTCATGAGCTTTTTCCAGCATAATATCGGCTAGTAAATCATATTCAAAGTTCGGGTCATGTGGCGGAGTGGCAGGCTCGATGAGAAATCCAGATACAAAACCATGAATATCTAAAACAGATATTGGATTCCATTTGTGGATTTGACGAACGATGGCTTGTGTTTCTGGATTCACTTGGAAACCAGTATCGCGGTTAGGGTCCAAACCATTTACTAGTGAACGCAAGTTTTTAACATCACCATCAGGATTTTCTGTGAAATTGAACAAGAAGATAAATTTATCTAACAAATCTGTCACTTTTAAATGCAGAGTAACAGGATTTCCATCGGCATCTGTAGATGGGAAAGTAATGGTATCTTTTTGTGCAAATTCTTTGAATAGGCTAGTTAGGAG
>NZ_POPB01000278.1 GCF_002964045.1 Streptococcus suis
TACCCTTTTTACACTAAACTTTAGTCCAAAATAAAATAATTTCCATATTTGGATTACGAGACTCAAAATATTTTTCGTCAAATACCTTGATGGACTTGACAAATGGTAGAAAAAAAGCCATGATTTCAATAGAAATCACGACTTTTTGAAACATTTATTTTTGGATTGATTGAAAATCCTTTCATGAGCCAGTCTACTTGCTCGGAAGTTAGAGCCTTGACCTCTTCTTCATTGTTTGGCCAGGTCAATTTTCCATTCTCAAAACGTTTATACAATAACCAAAATCCTTGTCCGTCCCAGTAAAGAGCTTTGAATCGGTCTTTTCGACCTCCGCAGAAGAGATAGACCTGACCTGAAAAGGGATCCAGATTGAATTGACTTTTGACAAGGTAGGCGAGAGAATCAAT
>NZ_POPB01000279.1 GCF_002964045.1 Streptococcus suis
ACTCAATATTCAGATTAAACTTCAGCAACTCTCACAAAATAAGCTAGACTTTATGTAAATAGCCCATTTGAAATTATATCCCTAAAATTTCTACCAGTAATTCAAATACATTAGAAATAAAAATGACAGGTTGAAAAATTTCCGAACCTGTCATTTTTATTATCATAATTGTTTAATTCCGTCTGGAACTGCTAAAAATTGCCACCAGTAATACTGCTCCAAAGACTGACGGTACCAGGGCCATGCCAGCAAATTGTGGTCCCCAATC
>NZ_POPB01000028.1 GCF_002964045.1 Streptococcus suis
AAGCTTCCTGTAGTCTCTTGATTAATGAAATAACCATCGAAACCATAGTATTTTGCCATATCTACCAACTTACGAGCCACAGGAAAACTTCCATCAGGATCCTGTCTCATAGAAGCCACAAACTTCTCTTGGTCTTCAATACTACTGGACCAATTGTAGAAAATCGTTCCCAAAACAGGCACACCATTGCGGTGTCCAGCATCAATAACGTCTGGGCTAGGAATCAAGCCTTCCCAAAATACCATTGAATCAATATACTGCCAGTAATC
>NZ_POPB01000280.1 GCF_002964045.1 Streptococcus suis
AGGTTCGAGATGGTGAAGTAGAGACAGAGCGCATTTTCAAGTTGGCTGATTTAGTCCGGACTTGGGGATTGGCAGCGACTGGTTTATTGCTCTTTACTGCGGTCTTCTTGATTTCCAATACTATTCGAATTACCATTATTTCTCGTAGCCGTGAAATTCAGATTATGCGTCTGGTTGGTGCTAAAAACAGTTATATCCGTGGACCATTCCTCTGGGAAGGTGCCTGGGTAGGGTTCCTCGGAGCTATTTTACCTTCTGTTTTAGTCTATTCTCTTTATAAG
>NZ_POPB01000281.1 GCF_002964045.1 Streptococcus suis
AATTCTGCCAATCTTCTCCGAACAGCCTGAGCAGTCTGAAATTCTTGGTTACCCATTTCAAAAATATTTGCAACTAACACACGACCAGCAACTGTAGCCTCACTCATTTCAGCTGCAAAGCGAATACGTATACGGTTTGTCGTAAACTGATCTGTATCAATAAAATGAAGATCTACTCCCTCTTGTAATTTCATCGTCTTCCTCTTTCAAACATTGTACCTTCCATTATACCATTTTGTGATATAATATTCTGTAACGAGGTGACTTATGGAATTTAAATTATAAGGT
>NZ_POPB01000282.1 GCF_002964045.1 Streptococcus suis
TTTAACGCTGGCATACACTTGTTCGAATTTCATAAACACATCTCCTTTTGTTAATGGGTTTAGTGTATCGAAAAGTTCTGGCTTTCTACAGGACATTTTTGTCGTGTGTGCTTTAAATCATGTTAAGTTACTTTAAATAGTTTATGACAAGCCTGGTATTTTATTTAATCTTCTGTTTTTTATTTCAGATAATTGTTCTACTTAATCTATTTCTTTAAATCGCATTTTGATTGCTTTGAATCATGACCACCCGTCAAACGGGTGGTTTGAACAAGGGCTATAAGCCCACGTCACTAGCCTCTTAAAGAGGCATTCGTACTACTTGCCGTTATCCCTAAAGGGATCTTCATACTCTTTTACACTTAACTTATCAAGTGCTATATCATGTTTAACTCGCGTTTTAGATTTAAGCTCGTGAAGAAATCATCCACTGGATAATTTCTCAGATTGCAGACAAACATCGTTTTGGTGTTTGTCTTTTTTACTGTTTTTAGGGAAAAATAGCTGTTTTGGTGCTTAAACCACCTCATCTGGACAAAATAAAAAGGCCTTCTT
>NZ_POPB01000283.1 GCF_002964045.1 Streptococcus suis
AGAGCACCATCAATGAGATTGTTGCTGCTTGTTGGACCATGATGTGTCCAGTGATGAACAGAGTACGTACTTTTGTAACCTTACGAAGTGCAACCAAGAGGATATTGACACCGAAACCAATCAAGAGAGCTGTAGTGGCTGCTGATACGAAATCAGGGAACTCCTCAGCAATTTTCCCATTTGCTGCTGCAAGACCGAAGTAAGGGTCAATAACTGCCGCATCAATTTGGAACTTATAGTTCAAGGCCGCCAAAATCGGACGGAAGGTTGTTACCAAACCACCAGCTGCTACGTTCAAAATCATATAGCCGACTGTCGCTTTGATAAACCCTGCAAAAACATCATGAGGCTTTTTCT
>NZ_POPB01000284.1 GCF_002964045.1 Streptococcus suis
TGGTCATAGTGCAGTACCTTATCCAAAATCGTTTCCATTACTTCATGGTTGATAGATTGGAAGAATGTGACTTCCACTTTTCCGAGACGAATTTTCATCAGAATATCGTTTCTGCCTTTCTTCTCAAAGTGTCTAGATTGGGGAACAGTCAATGGGACGATGGGCTGTGACATAATAAATCCTCCAGTTTTGTTTTTCTAACAGTATACTGGAGGAGGGAGTGAGTAGATAGATACCTTGTTATTGGGCGGTTACAATATACTTGAACAAGGATGGAGATTTTCTGAAAGTTTGTATAATGTTCTCCTGGATACTATTTATACAATCGTGTAAACGTGTACAAAAATCAATAAAGATGGTATACTTAGATAAAAGAGAAAGTGGAGGGGAATCATATGAAAAGAATTCTTACCAATTTGATTTTGGTGTCGACAATTGTTTTGCTAGCTGCTTGTCAATCAAATCAGACAAAAGAAGTAGGTAGTTCAAGTTCGTCTACTAGTAGTACAGTTCAAACTTCAACAAGCTCAAGTCAGGAAACTTCAACTAGTACAGAAACTTCATCTAGTTCCGAGGTACAGACTGATACTTCATCGACGCTTGCTCAAGCGGTACCTACTATTTATCAGTCAGTTATTGAGCGCTATCAAGCAAACCTTGGTCAAGCGACAGAAGCAATAAATCAAGATGAAGTAAGTAGTTACTTAGCTCTACCAACTAGTCAAGGACAGGAGTACAGCGGAGCCTATTATAGCCTATACGATATTGACCAAGATGGCAAAGAGGAGTTGCTTATAGCCTTAAATAGATTGGATGAGTATGTGCTCATTGATCTCTATACTCAGCTTTCAGGTAATAGTTTACGTTTGGTGGATAGTTTCCGAAATATTGGGATTGATATTGGTCCGGACGCTCTACTTCGTCCCTTACAGGATGGAACCTATTTGTTTGAAGGGAACGGCATATACCGTATTTATCAATTCAATGCGATGATTCCGGGCTTGAAACAAATTTCTGAATCAGATACGAACCCTGAAACGTCACCATTACTTGATTTGACAAGTTTAACTTGGACAAAGTTAGATAAATAAGTAGAAACAAAGGCTGGTTTTCCAGTCTTTTTTGATGGGATATTTAAAAATTACTTTAAGTTTTCTTTTGGCAATCTTTAATCTTTCTTTCAGGTTTGACAGGTAAACTAAGAGCATATCAGGAAGGCAAATAGAACTTCCTAAAGAAAGAAAAGGAATTAAACATTATGAAAACAAATCTAAAAAAACTTCTCTACTCTGGTGTAACACTTATGAGTCTTGGTGTCTTAGCAGCATGTTCTTCAACTTCTAGTTCAACTACAACATCAAGTTCGGTAACGACTAGCCAATCATCAACTACATCAAGTAACTCAACGTCATCTGATTCAAGTTCTTCATCGATTGACTGGTCAGCTCTTCCAACAACAGAAGTGACATTGTCAAATGATGGCTTGAAAATTACAGAGGGTGGTACCTACATTTTGACAGGTTCAACAACTGCAGGTGTGACGGTTGAAACAGATGCCAATGTCCGTATTATTTTAGCTGGAGCCGACATTTCAAGTTCGGACACAGCAGCTATCAATGTTATTAGCGCAGACAACGTTGAATTGGAAATTCAAGATGGTACAAGTAATACAGTAAAAGATACCAGCAATCACTCAGATACAAACATCGAAGGAGCCATCCACGTCGAAGCTGACTTGACCATTACTGGTAATGGTAACTTGACAGTTGAAGGTAATTTCCAAGATGGTATTGTTTCAACAGATGATTTAGTAATCAATGCAGGAAATATCACAGTGACAGCAGTTGATGATGGTATTCGTGGTAAAGATTCATTGACAATCAATGGCGGAACAATCAATGTAACTGCAGGTGGTGATGGTATTAAGTCAACCAATGATACAGATACGACAAAAGGTTACACAACTATTACAGGTGGTGAAATCACTGTTAAAGCAGGCGATGATGGTATCAAAGCAGAAACTGCATTGACAATCGATGGTGGTACTATTACAGTATCAGAATCACTAGAAGCCCTTGAGGGAACCAATATTACCATCAATGGTGGTACCTTGGATGTTTACGGTTCAGATGACGCCATTAACGCAGCAAGCACAACTTCATCAGACATCTTTATCAAGGTGACAGGTGGTGACTTGAAAGTTGCAGTGGGTAGCGGTGATACAGATGCCTTTGATGCCAATGGTGACATCTACATCTCTGGCGGTACCATTGATGTAACCGCACCAACATCAGCCTTCGACTTCGATGGTACAGTTGAATTCACAGGTGGTACAGTAACCGTTAACGGTGAACAAATTACTCAAATCACTGCGACAGGACCAGGTGCTGGTGGTCACGGTGGCTGGTAAGCCGATAAAATAAGAAAAGGTCTGAGTTTTACCTACTCAGGCCTTTCTTTTATGTTCCATATTGGGAAGATTGATTTTATATTTTATAACAAGTAAACGAATCATCAAGCTGATTGCGAAAATGCTGATAAAGGTTGGAATTTGTGGCAATTTCCAATTTACAACGCAAAGATGATAAAGGATTCCAGAGAAGAGTGCAAGAACAGCATAGACATCTTCTTTGAGAACGATAGGCGTTTCATTAACAAGCATATCGCGCGCTATTCCTCCTCCGACACCAGTCAGTGCTGCTAAAATTCCGCTTGTCATCGCATTTAAATCAAGTGAAACACCTGTACTGGCTCCGATTAGAGAAAAAATTGCCAATCCAATTGCATCGAAGACTAGATTAGTCTTGGTTAGAAATAGGATTTTCTTTTTATCGAGGGGCTTATCCTGTTTTACATTGATGACTATAATGTACAGAATGATGGCTACTCCTATAGAAAGATAGGCAGCCTTTGGATCGGTTAGTGCAGTTGGTATGCGATTGGCCATGATGTCACGAATGATTCCACCTCCGACAGCAGTTATTATGCTGAGAAGGCAAATACCAAAGATATCTAGATTCTTTTTAAAACCCTTAACCGCTCCAGAAACAGCAAATGCTATTGTACCGATGTAATTGCAAATCGTAATAAATAGATCAAATTCCATAAGTACCTCCAACTATATATTAACAAAAAGGGAACTGGCTTTCAATAGTAGATGAAGTTTGTGAAAAATATTTCAAGAGTTGTTTGTAATTTATGACTAAATTGTGAAAAATCGCACTAGAATAGGCTTTTCAAGAAAATTTCTGCAAAAAGAAAACGGTTCAAAAATTTGCCATTTGTGAAAGATTAGTCTATCATAGAAAGGTAAGAGAAAACCTTTGGAGGAAATTATGGTATCTATCTCAAAAGAACAACATTTGGACATGTTCCTAAAAATGCAACAAATCCGTGATGTTGACATGAAATTGAACAAATTGGTGCGTCGTGGCTTCGTACAAGGTATGACTCACTTCTCAGTTGGTGAAGAAGCTGCAGCCGTTGGACCAATCGCTGGTTTGACAGAGCAAGACATCATCTTCTCACACCACCGTGGTCACGGTCACGTTATTGCAAAAGGTATTGATATCAACGGTATGATGGCAGAGCTTGCTGGTAAAGCAACAGGTACATCTAAAGGCCGTGGTGGTTCTATGCACTTGGCTAACGTTGAAAAAGGAAACTTTGGTTCAAACGGTATCGTAGGTGGTGGTTACGCCCTTGCGGTGGGTGCAGCCCTTACGCAACAATACCTTGGTACAGATAATATCGTTATCGCCTTCTCAGGTGATTCAGCTACTAACGAAGGTTCCTTCCATGAGTCAATGAACTTGGCAGCTGTTTGGAACTTGCCAGTTATCTTCTTTATCACTAACAACCGTTACGGTATTTCAACTGACATTTCTTATTCTACTAAGATTCCTCACCTCTACCAACGTGCTGCTGCATACGGTATGCCAGGTCACTATGTTGAAGATGGAAACGACGTGATTGCCGTTTATGAGAAAATGCAAGAAGTTATCGAATACGTTCGTGCAGGTAACGGTCCAGCCATGGTCGAAGTTGAATCATACCGCTGGTTTGGTCACTCAACTGCTGACGCAGGTGTTTACCGTACAAAAGAAGAAGTTAACGAGTGGAAAGCAAAAGACCCACTTAAGAAATACCGCAAATATTTGACAGAAAACAAGATTGCGACTGACGAAGAATTGGATGCCATCGAAGCACAAGTGGCAGAACAAGTAGAAGCATCTGTGAAATTCGCACAAGAAAGCCCAGATCCAGACATCTCAGTAGCTTATGAGGATGTGTTTGTAGATTAAGTAACGAGAACGTTAAAAGGACACAGCGAAAATAGGAAATCAGCCAAGGAAATTGGGATTTCCTGCTGATTTATCTTTTTCGCACAGTCCTTAGTTCGAGTACAATTCTAAGTTGTGAAGACGTTAAAGAGGCACAGAAAAATTAGGGAGTCAGCTAGTGATGCGGACATCACTAATGGCTCATCTATTTTTCCAAGCCTCTAGTCTGAACCCAACTATTAACGTAAGAAGTTTGACTAAGCTCTAAAGAGCAAGTCAAACTAGGGTAGTTCATCAAGGTAGACTACCTATTTAAGTTCGAGTACAATTCTAAGGTGTCTTAAGCCGGGATAATAAACAATTACATCGTGGGAATTGTTTGGTTTTCCTTGGTACAGTATAGATAAATTGATATAAATTAGGAGTAAAAAATGGCTGAAACAAAAGTAATGGCCTTGCGTGAAGCGATTAACTTGGCTCAAAGCGAAGAAATGCGTAAGGATGAAAAAGTATTCTTGATGGGTGAAGACGTCGGTATCTACGGCGGTGACTTCGGTACATCTGTTGGTATGTTGGACGAATTCGGTCCAAAACGCGTTCGCGACACGCCTATCTCTGAGGCTGCAATCGCTGGTTCTGCGGTTGGTGCGGCTCAAACAGGTCTTCGTCCAATCGTTGACTTGACTTTCATGGACTTCATCACAATTGCCCTTGATGCGATTGTTAACCAAGCTGCCAAAACAAACTACATGTTTGGTGGTGGTTTGAAGACACCTGTAACCTTCCGTGTAGCATCAGGTTCTGGTATCGGTTCTGCTGCCCAGCACTCACAATCTCTTGAAGCTTGGTTGACGCACATCCCAGGTATCAAGGTTGTCGCACCTGGTACAGCTAACGATGCAAAAGGTCTTTTGAAATCATCTATCCTTGATAACAACCCAGTTATCTTCTTGGAGCCAAAAGCTCTTTACGGTAAAAAAGAAGAAGTGAATTTGGACCCAGATTTCTACATTCCACTTGGTAAAGGTGAAATCAAACGTGAGGGTACTGATGTAACCATTATTTCATACGGTCGTATGTTGGAACGTGCCTTGAAAGCGGCTGAAGAAGTAGCTGCAGAAGGCATCAGCGTAGAAGTGGTTGACCCACGTACCCTTATCCCATTGGATAAAGAATTGATCATCGAATCTGTGAAGAAAACTGGTAAGGTTATCTTGGTCAACGATGCTTATAAAACAGGTGGTTTCATCGGTGAAATCGCATCGATCATCACAGAAAGCGAAGCCTTTGACTACTTGGATGCACCAATCATCCGTATCGCTTCAGACGATGTACCAGTTCCTTACGCAAACATTCTTGAAAACGCAGTGTTGCCAAACGTAGAGAAAATCAAAGCGGCAATCTACAAGCAAGTAAACAGAGGTTAATCCACAACGGAAGGACGGGCAACCGTCCAGTCCCTGTTTGAAAGAATGCAGCCAGAACTTGAACTGACTAGGGAATAAGTCTGGTTTGTTGGTAACGTAAGAAACTGAAAGAAAGGATTAGAACACGAACTAAATGCTCGGAATTTAGATAGTCCGCCTTGGATGTGAAGCATCCTGCGTTGGACTCCTAAAATACGGTCGCATTTGGACGTTCTTTGTATCATAATTATGGCTATTGAAATCATTATGCCTAAGCTCGGTGTGGACATGCAAGAAGGTGAAATCATCGAGTGGAAAAAACAAGAGGGCGATTTCGTCAATGAAGGCGACGTCATCTTGGAAATGATGTCTGACAAGACCAGCATGGAGCTGGAAGCAGAAGAGTCAGGCGTCCTATTGAAAATTGTTCATGGAAACGGTGCTACTGTTCCCGTAACAGAAGTTATTGCCTACTTGGGTGCTGAAGGTGAGACAGTTGAAGCAGGAGCTTCATCTGCTCCAGTTGCTCCTGCTGCAGCAATCGAAGAAGTGCCTGCAGGTCGTACACCTGTAATCGTTGCTCCTGCAGCGGCTGCCAAACCTCAAGGTGGTGGCAAGGTTCGTGCGACTCCTGCAGCACGTAAATTGGCGCGTGAGCTTGGAATTGACTTGGGTCTTGTTCCAGGAACAGGTGCTAACGGCCGTGTCCACAAGGTTGACGTTGAAGACTTCAAGGGAGCAGCTCCAAAAGCAACTCCGCTTGCAGCCCGTATCGCAGCAGACCAAGGTGTTGACTTGTCAACCCTTACAGGTTCAGGTGTCAATGGTAAGATTGTTAAGGATGACGTTCTTGCAGTACTTGCTCCTGCAGCTGTAGAAACTGTTGCACCAGCTCCAAAAGCTGAAGAGAAACCAGCTAAAGAATTGCCAGAAGGTGTTGAAATCATCAAGATGAGCCCAATGCGTAAGGCAATTTCAAAAGGTATGGTCAACTCTTACTTGACAGCTCCAACCTTTACGCTTAACTACGATATCGACATGACTAACCTCATTGCACTTCGTAAGCAAGTCCTTGAGCCTATCATGAACAAGACTGGTTTGAAAGTAACCTTTACAGATTTGATCGGTCTTGCGGTAACTCGTACGCTGATGAAAGAAGAGCACCGCTACCTCAATGCATCTTTGATTAACGATGCACAGGAAATCGAGTTGCACAAGTTTGTCAACCTTGGTATCGCGGTAGGTTTGGATGAAGGATTGGTTGTGCCAGTTGTTCACGGTGCAGATAAGATGAGCTTGTCTGACTTCGTGGTGGCTTCGAAAGATGTCATCAAGAAGGCTCAATCTGGTAAGTTGAAGGGTGCTGAAATGTCAGGTTCAACCTTCTCTATCACCAACTTGGGTATGTTTGGTACTAAAACCTTTAACCCAATCATCAACCAACCAAACTCAGCAATCCTTGGTGTAGCAGCAACTGTTCAAACACCAGTTGTCATCGACGGCGAAATCAAAATCCGTCCAATCATGGCACTCTGCTTGACCATTGACCACCGTATCGTTGACGGTATGAATGGTGCTAAGTTCATGGTTGACTTGAAGAACTTGCTGGAAAACCCATTGGAATTGTTGATCTGATAAAGTTTTGTTGGTCAAAAATAAAGGAATATAGATTTCTGAATAGAAAATAAAGAAAGGGAATAAGAGCGAGAGAATTTTAGCAATTGAACCCGAGCGGAAAGCTCGGAAAAATAGATAAATCGTTTAGAAAATCAGGATTTTCTACGATTTCCTAATTTTTCAGTCGCTTTCTCTTCGCTCTTGGTATCTTAACTATGGCAATTGAAATTATTATGCCGAAACTTGGTGTAGATATGCAAGAAGGCGAAATCATCGAGTGGAAAAAACAAGAGGGTGATTTTGTCAACGAAGGTGATGTTATCCTGGAGATGATGTCAGACAAGACAAGTATGGAATTGGAAGCGGAAGAATCAGGTGTTCTTTTGAAAATCGTTCACGGTAACGGTGCAACAGTTCCTGTAACAGAAGTTATTGCTTACCTTGGTGCAGAAGGTGAAACTGTTGAAGTGGGTGCTGCACCTGCTCCAGCTGAGGTTGCTCAAGCAACTGCTGATTTGAAAGCAGCTGGTTTGGAAGTGCCCGCAGCTCCTGCCGCAGCACCACAAGCTCCTAAGGTTGAATTGGCAGCTGACGAGTATGACATGGTTGTTGTCGGTGGTGGTCCTGCTGGTTACTACGCAGCTATTCGTGGTGCTCAATTGGGCGGTAAAATCGCTATCGTTGAGAAATCAGAATTTGGCGGTACCTGCTTGAACAAGGGTTGTATCCCAACTAAGACTTACCTCAAAAACGCTGAAATCCTTGACGGCTTGAAGATTGCGGCTGAGCGTGGTATCAACCTTGCTTCAACAAACTACACCGTTGATATGGACAAGACAGTTGACTTCAAGAACAAGGTTGTGAAGACCTTGACAGGCGGTGTAGCAGGTCTCTTGAAAGCCAATAAAGTAACCATCTTCAACGGTCTTGGTCAAGTAAACCCTGACAAGACTGTTGTTATCGGCGATAAGGTTATCAAAGGTCGCAGCATCGTTCTTGCAACAGGTTCGAAAGTATCACGCATCAATATTCCAGGTATCGATTCTAAGTTGGTATTGACTTCTGATGATATCCTTGACTTGCGTGAAATTCCTAAGTCACTCACTGTTATGGGTGGTGGCGTAGTCGGCGTAGAACTTGGTTTGGTTTACGCATCATACGGCACAGAAGTAACAGTTGTTGAGATGGCAGACCGTATCATTCCAGGTATGGACCGCGAAGTGTCTGTTGAATTGCAAAAAGTCCTTTCTAAGAAAGGTATGAAATTCTTGACATCTGTTGGTGTATCTGAAATCGTCGAAGCCAACAACCAATTGACAATCAAGTTGAACGACGGCTCAGAAATCGTTTCTGAAAAAGCCCTTCTTTCAATCGGTCGTGTACCACAATTGGCTGGCCTTGAAAATCTTAACCTTGAACTAGACCGCGGTCGTATCAAGGTCAACGAGTACCAAGAAACTTCTATCCCAGGTATCTACGCACCAGGTGATGTCAACGGTACCAAGATGTTGGCACACGCTGCTTACCGTATGGGTGAAGTGGCAGCTGAAAATGCCATCCACGGCAACCACCATAAGGCTAAATTGGACTTCACACCAGCAGCGGTTTACACACACCCAGAAATCGCTATGGTTGGTTTGACAGAAGACCAAGCAATCGAGAAATACGGTAAAGAAAACATCCTTATCGGTCGCAACAGCTTCACTGGTAACGGTCGTGCAATCGCTTCTAACGAAGCACATGGTTTCGTAAAAGTTATCGCTGAGAAGAAATACCATGAAATCCTTGGTGTTCATATCATCGGTCCAGTTGCAGCTGAAATGATCAACGAAGCAGCAACTATCATGGAATCTGAGTTGACAGTTGATGACGTGGCAGCATCCATCCACGGTCACCCAACCTTCTCGGAAGTGATGTACGAAGCCTTCCTAGATGTGCTTGGTGTGGCGATTCACAACCCACCAAAACGTAAATAATAAGAGCGTCTAAAATACAGTAGAGAGACAAGTCTTTGGGCTTGTCTTTTGTTATCGTTTCCACTATAATAAAAATTAGTTAACAATAAAGGAGTTTTGCATGAAATACATCGTAAACAACAGCAATGACCCAGCTTATAACATTGCCCTCGAAGCCTATGCCTTCAAGGAATTAACAGATATTGACGAAATTTTTATTCTCTGGATCAATGAGCCTGCCATCATTATCGGTAAGCATCAGAATGCCATTGAAGAAATCAACAAGGAATTCACAGACGAAAAGGGCATCCATGTTGTTCGCCGTCTGTCAGGTGGTGGCGCTGTCTATCACGACCTCAACAACCTCAACTATACTATTATCTCTAACAAGGCAGACGAGGGAGCTTTTGACTTCAAAACCTTCTCCAAGCCTGTAATTGATACCCTTGCGACCCTAGGTGTAGAAGCCAACTTTACTGGCCGTAATGACCTGGAAATCGATGGCAAGAAAATCTGTGGCAATGCCCAAGCCTATGCTAAAGGGCGCATGATGCACCACGGTTGTCTGCTTTTTGATGTGGATATGTCAGTCTTGGCAAGTGCCCTCAAGGTCAGCAAGGACAAGATTGAGTCCAAGGGTGTTAAGTCAGTCCGTGCCCGTGTGACCAACATCAACAACGAATTGCCAGAGAAGATGACTGTTCTGGAGTTCAAGGACGCCATTCTCAACCAGATGAAGCAAGAATATCCAGACATGGATGAGTATGTCTTGTCAGAAGATGACTTGGCTCGTATCCAAGAAATCCGTGATACCCAGTTTGCGACTTGGGATTGGACCTACGGTCAAACACCAGAATACACTGTGGAGCGCAGCGTTCGTTACCCAGCTGGTAAAATCACGACCTACATCAAGGCTGAGAAATCGGTTATCGAGTCCATCAAGATTTACGGTGACTTCTTCGGTATCGGCGATGTGTCTGATATTGAAAACCTACTAGTCGGCACCCGCTATGAATACACAGATGTCCTTGCTAAGTTACAAGAAATCGACACAACTCACTATTTCTCACGCATGACAACAGAAGAAGTAGCAAAAGCGATTGTGGCATAATCTATTTGGCTATCCATGAACTTGGATAGTCTTTTCTTTCGTGAAATTGTTTTCAGTAAGCCCTTTTTACTTGCACATTTTCTATATTATGGTATAATTATTTTCTGTGAGTATCCCTCACTTACTCGTGGCTAGACCATGAGTCATTAGACCAAAAGGAGGAACATATCAATGGCTAAATACGAAATTCTTTATATTATTCGTCCAAACATTGAAGAAGAAGCTAAAAACGCTTTGGTAGCACGCTTTGACTCTATCTTGACTGACAACGGTGCAACTATCGTTGAATCAAAAGCATGGGAAAAACGTCGCCTTGCATACGAAATCAAAGATTTCCGCGAAGGTTTGTACCACATCGTTAACGTTGAAGCTAACAACGATGAAGCTCTTAAAGAGTTTGACCGTTTGTCAAAAATCAACGGCGACATTCTTCGTCACATGATTGTCAAACTTGACGCGTAAGAAGGTAGTTTATGATTAATAATGTAGTATTGGTTGGTCGTATGACCCGTGATGCAGAACTTCGTTATACTCCGTCTAACCAAGCTGTTGCGACTTTTACTTTGGCGGTTAACCGCAATTTTAAAAATCAAAACGGAGAGCGTGAAGCGGACTTTATCAACGTAGTCATTTGGCGTCAACAAGCTGAGAATTTGGCGAATTGGGCTAAGAAAGGTGCTCTGATTGGTGTTACAGGTCGTATCCAGACTCGTAGCTATGACAATCAGCAAGGGCAACGTGTCTACGTTACTGAGGTAGTTGCAGAAAGTTTCCAACTCTTGGAAAGCCGTACTGCCCGTGAAGGTCAAGGTGGTGCTTATTCAGCTGGCAATTCATTTGCTAGTGGAAATGACTATAACTCACCTTATCAAGCACCTGCACAATCTACACCTAACTTCGCTAGAGAAGAAAGTCCATTTGGAGCAAGTAATCCAATGGATATATCAGACGATGACCTACCATTCTAGGTCTGAAATAATAATATAAAGGAGAACACACATGGCTCAACAACGTCGTGGCGGTTTCAAACGCCGTAAAAAAGTTGACTATATCGCAGCTAACAAAATTGAATATGTTGATTACAAAGATACTGAGCTTCTTAGCCGTTTCATTTCTGAACGTGGAAAAATCCTTCCACGCCGTGTAACTGGAACTTCAGCTAAAAACCAACGTAAAGTAACAACAGCTATCAAACGTGCTCGCGTAATGGCATTGCTACCATTCGTAAACGAAGATTAAAAAAATGGTCCAGTGGACCATTTTTTCTTGCGCTCTGGAAATGTGAAAAGCGCAATAACAGTATGGACTGTTTTTTCATGAGCTCGGAAATTTGAAGGTGAATTGAGACCCTGACGGGTCTTTTTAGCTTGTGCCCTAGAAACTGGAAAGGCGCAATAACAGTATGGACTGCTTTTTAACGAACTTGAAAATGAGAAAGCGAGTAATGGTCTGGTGGATTGAAACAGTCTGGGGATAGACTGTTTCAACCCGAGCCAAGAAAAAATAAAGCGAGTTACAGTCTGTGGATAGACTGTTTCAACCCGAGCCAAGAAAAAATAAAGCGAGGTACAGTCTGGGGATAGACTGTTTCAACCCGAGCTAAGAAACGAAAAAGCGAGTTACAGTCTGGAGATAGACTGTTTCAACCCGAGCCAAGAAATACTAAAGCGAGTTACAGTTTGTGGATAGACTGTTTCAACCCGAGCCAAGAAACGAAAAAGCGAGTTACAGTTTGTGGATAGACTGTTTCAACCCGAGCCAAGAAACGAAAAAGCGAGTTACAGTCTGTGGATAGACTGTTTCAACCCGAGCCAAGAAATACCAAATCGAGGTCCAGTCTGTGGATAGACTGTTTCAACTCGAGCCAAAAAAAAATAAAGCGAGTTACAGTCTGGGGATAAACTGTGTCAACGGCTTGTTTAGAATACGAAAGTATATTGAGGCTTCAGATTATTGTATAGATAAACAAAAGCGACTGGAATATTCCAATCGCTTTGTTTAATTATTGAACTGGGGACATAGCATTACGAATGTTATATTTCTTTTTCAAGAGGTAGCGTGCACCGAAAGCTGCTGCTCCGATAAGAATTGTAACAAGTGGTGGTAGAACTGGGTTTAGAGCTGTTGGAATCAATGCTGCCAAGAGAAATACAAGTGACCATGCCAACGTAGCAAGTCCAAGAAAAGCGATAGCTTTCAGCAATTTAGGACGTTGTCCAGTTTTAATTTGTTCTCTGTAAACGAAATGGTACATCAAGTACATACCAGCACCAACGCCGAAACCGATGACTAGGAGCGTTACTAAGCCATATTGTGCTCCTTGCCCAAAAAGATTCATCAAACCGTTAATCGCTGCGATTATTGCAAGCATGAAGAGGCTTGAGTCCAACCACATTAACCATGGATTTTCATTGTATTCGATTTGTTCCTTCTTTTCTTGTTCAGAAACAGTTTTGCTAGCGGCCCATTCACTTGGTGCACCATAGAGATTGCGGGCAGTCACGCCAGTTTTTTGCTTTTCAATAATAGTAGGCAAGATTTCTTCCAATAGTTCTTTGATTTCACTATCAGTCTTACCATCTTTGATTAATTGGTTGGTAGCAATGTGAATGAATTCTTGATTTTTTTTAGTTAATCCATTAATTTCTGTAAATGACATGTAAATCTCCTTAGGTTAAAACCATCTCTTACGAATGAAGTAGAAGGTGAGTGATAAGCTGATTGCAAAGGCGAAAAGAATAATCCACCAAAATGCATAGGGAATATCGTTAAAAGGAATAACGTTGTCCTTAAAGTTCATACCGTATGCGGAGAAGACCATGGTTGGGATAGATAGAACGATAGTCACCAATGCCAAGGTTTTCATGATGGTATTTTGGTTGTTGGAAATGATAGATGCAAAGGCATGGGTCATCGAATTCAGGATGGAACCATAGATATCTGCCATCTCAATGGCCTGTTGGGTTTCGACCAAGGTATCTTCTAGCAAATCTTCGTCTTCTTCGTATTTTCGAAGGAGACGAGAAGAACTAGCCAACTTTTTGACCAACCGTTCGTTGGTTTTAAGGGAAGCCTTGAAGTAGACGATGGTTTTTTCCAATTCCATGAGGACAATCAATTCTTCGTTTCGAGTTGCTTCATGAAGTTGTTTCTCGATTTCTTCACTCTTTCTGTCAATGGTTCGCAGGGCTGACAGGTAAAGTTGCGCATTGCGGTAGAGAATTTGGAAAACAAATCGAGACTTCATAAAAGTATAAAAATTACGCAATCTCCGATGGATAAATTGATCAAAAAGGGGCAATGGTTCCAAGCAAGTAGTGATAATTGCGTCCTCCGTCAAGATAATACCAAGCGGAATGGTAATATAGTAAGTTTTATTGTTTCGCTCTTCAAGAATCGGAACGTCGACCAGAATCAAAGTATAGTCCTCTTCAACCGTAATACGAGAAGACTCTTCCGCATCGAGCGGTGCTCGTAAGTCGGCGATGTCAATCTTATAGTGTTCAGCTACTTCCATTGACTCGCTCTGGGAGGGATTGACCAAATTGATCCAAGCCCCAGGTTCAAAGGTTTGGATTTCTTCTAAATCAGTCATGGTTGATAGAAAAATCTGTTTCATATGACGCCCTCCTTTTGCAATTGTTTCGTTAACGCAACTTCTATTATACCAAAAAAAGCACTGTTTCGGAAAGGTTTTATGCAGAAATGTGTTATAATATGAAGACATTTAAGTGAGTAAGTTGTACGGACTTTTCTTATCTCTCATGTTACAACTTAGAGACTCTTAAGAAAGGAATTAAACACGGGCTAAACGCTACGTGAAAAAGACAAATCCTCCTAGAGCGTTAACGCTCTTCGTCGAATTTCCTAGTTTCACCTTGCGTTTTACGGGCTTTGTATCTTTAGAAAGGAATTGAACACGGGCTAAATGTAGTGTCAAAAAGATAAACTTCCTTGTGTCTTTCAGACACAGCGTTAGTTTCCTATTTTGACTGTGCATTTGACGCCCTCTGTATCTTAAATTATGCAAGAAAATATTGTGATCCACGGGGCGCGTGCCCATAATTTGAAAAATATTGATGTGACCATTCCGCGGGAGAAGTTGGTGGTGGTGACTGGTTTGTCGGGGTCAGGTAAGTCGAGTTTGGCTTTTGATACTCTGTATGCCGAAGGTCAACGTCGCTACGTAGAGTCTTTGTCTGCCTATGCTCGTCAGTTCTTGGGCAACATGGACAAACCTGATGTGGATTCCATAGAGGGTCTCAGCCCTGCTATTTCCATTGACCAAAAAACCACGTCGCGGAATCCGCGTTCGACAGTCGGGACGGCAACGGAAATCAACGACTATCTCCGCCTGCTCTATGCTCGGGTCGGGGTGCCCTACTGTATCAATGGGCACGGTGCAATTGCGGCTTCTTCGGTGGAGCAGATTGTCGATGAGGTCTTGGAATTGCCAGAACGTCAGCGTTTGCAAATCCTAGCTCCGATTGTGCGGAAGAAAAAGGGGCAGCACAAGACTATTTTTGAGAAAGTCCAGAAGGACGGCTATGTTCGGGTGCGGGTCAATGGTGATGTCTATGATGTGTCGGAAGTGCCTGAGTTGTCCAAGAGCAAGGCTCACAATATCGAAGTCGTAGTCGACCGAATTGTCATCAAAGAAGGCATTCGCTCGCGGCTCTTCGATTCTATCGAAGCTGCCCTGCGGATTGCGGACGGCTATGTCATCATTGACACCATGGATGAGAAGGAACTGCTGTTCTCTGAGTACTATGCCTGTCCAGTTTGTGGCTTTACGGTGCCAGAGTTGGAGCCTCGTCTTTTCTCTTTCAATGCTCCTTTTGGGTCTTGTAGCGACTGTGACGGTTTGGGCATGAAGCTGGAAGTGGATACAGATTTGATTGTCCCAGATACCAGCAAGACTTTGCGTGAGGGTGCTTTGGCTCCTTGGAATCCAATCTCTTCCAACTACTATCCTCAGATGCTGGAGCAGGCTATGAACCACTTTGGCGTGGATATGGACAAGCCTTTTGAGGAATTGACGGAAGAGGAGAAAAACCTGATTTTCAACGGTTCTGACGGGAAGGAATTCCATTTCCATTATGAAAATGAGTTTGGTGGGGTGCGTGATATTGACATTCCATTCGAGGGCTTGATTACCAACATTAACCGCCGCTACCGTGAAACCAATAGTGATTACACGCGGACAGTCATGAAGGCTTATATGAATGAATTGACCTGTGGAACCTGCCACGGCTACCGCCTCAATGACCAAGCTTTGTCTGTTAAAGTCGGTGGTGAGAAAGGACTTCATATCGGGCAGCTGTCTGACTTGTCCGTAGCGGATCATTTGCAAGTGATTGAAAATCTGACCTTATCTGAAAATGAAGCCACTATTGCGACACCGATTGTCAAGGAAATCAAGGACCGCCTGTCCTTCCTTAATAATGTTGGTCTCAATTATCTGACCCTTTCACGAGCTGCGGGTACGCTTTCTGGTGGTGAGAGTCAGCGGATTCGTCTGGCGACTCAGATTGGTTCCAACCTGTCCGGTGTTCTTTACATCTTGGATGAGCCGTCGATTGGCCTGCACCAGCGGGACAATGACCGCCTCATTGCTAGTCTTAAGAAAATGCGTGATTTGGGTAATACCTTGATTGTGGTAGAACACGATGAGGACACCATGCGGGAGGCGGACTGGTTGATTGATATCGGTCCAGGTGCGGGTGTCTTCGGTGGAGAAATCGTTGCTTCTGGAACGCCTGCCCAAGTTGCCAAAAACAAGAAATCCATTACAGGCCAGTACCTGTCTGGCAAACGTGAAATTCCGGTACCTCTCGAACGCCGTGTTGGAAATGGTCGTTTCCTGAAGGTAACAGGTGCCAAGGAAAACAACCTGCAAGATGTAACTGTCCGTTTCCCACTTGGAAAATTTGTGGCGGTGACAGGGGTATCTGGGTCTGGTAAATCAACTCTGGTCAACTCTATTTTGAAAAAAGCTATTGCTCAGAAACTCAATCGCAATTCGGACAAGCCAGGCAAGTTCAAGTCCATTTCAGGAATTGAACATTTGGACCGCCTGATTGACATAGACCAAAGCCCGATCGGACGGACACCACGTTCCAACCCAGCCACCTACACAGGTGTCTTTGACGATATTCGTGACCTCTTTGCCCAGACCAATGAAGCCAAAATCCGTGGCTACAAGAAGGGGCGTTTCTCCTTTAACGTCAAAGGTGGTCGTTGCGAAGCCTGCTCTGGTGACGGGATTATCAAGATTGAAATGCACTTCCTGCCTGATGTCTTTGTGCCTTGTGAAGTCTGTCATGGCCACCGCTACAATTCTGAAACCTTGGAAGTACACTACAAGGAGAAAAATATCGCTCAGGTCCTTGATATGACGGTTAATGATGCGGTCGAGTTCTTCAAACACATTCCAAAAATCGAACGCAAGCTCCGCACCATCCAAGATGTTGGCTTGGGTTATGTGACTTTGGGACAACCTGCAACAACCCTGTCAGGAGGTGAGGCTCAGCGGATGAAATTGGCTTCTGAACTCCACAAGCGGTCAACTGGTAAGTCTCTCTATATCTTGGACGAGCCAACGACTGGCCTACATACTGAAGACATCGCCCAGTTGCTCAAGGTCTTGGCCCGCTTTGTCGATGACGGCAACACTGTCCTTGTCATCGAGCACAATCTGGATGTGATCAAAACAGCAGACCACATTATCGACTTGGGACCAGAAGGCGGTGTCGGTGGCGGTACCGTTGTCGCGACAGGAACACCAGAAGAAGTTGCTCAAAATCCAGCCAGCTTTACAGGCCAGTATTTGAAAATGAAGTTGAAGTAAGCAAGTTAAAAAGAGCCGTCGGCTCTTTTTTACTGCTCTTTATCCATATTATTCAAAGCATAGTCGCAGGCCTGAATAACAAAGCTTGAGAAACTGACATCCTTTTTGACGATTGCTTCCTCAATTCTATCTACCAACTCTGACGGAAATCGAATGGTTTTGATTTCTGTTTCTTTTTTATCTGATTTTAATTTAAATGCCATTTATTCGCTCCTTGTTACAAGTGTATAGCGAAATAAATCAATATTAAATATTGCAAATTGTATTACAAAATGTATTACGAAAATAAATAGTGTATAGTAAACTAAACTTAGTAAAAGATAAAGGAGCACATATGTTTAAGAAATTCGTATTTTTATGTCTAGCCTGTTTTGTAAGTATTTGTTTAGTAGCCTGTGGTAGCAGTAGCGAAACAACAGATACAAATAAAATTGCAATTCCAGTGGGTTCAAGTCCGGAGGAAGCAGACTATCAGTCCGTTCAAAAACAATTAGAGGATGCCGGCTTTGAAAATGTATCAACACAGAAAATCGAAGATTTGACCTTTGGAATTTTTACTAAAGATGGAGAGATTGAAAAAGTTACTGTAAATGGTAACGAAAGTTTTTCAAAAGGAGACTTGTTTGAAAAAGATGTATCTATAACGATTCACTATCATACTTTTAAAGACTATAACAATTCTGAGGAGAGTACAGAAAGCAATGATGCAGAGAGTAGCTCAAACTTAGAAAGTTCGTCTTCTAGTTCTGAACAAGAAGCAAGTACTGAAACAAGCACTAGTTAGACAGAGCAACAAACACAGGTAATTACCCCAGATAATCCAGATTTTACCTATATTTTATCTAATCCCGATGAAGCAAAGGCCAAGGAATTTTTTGAGAAATATAAGGGGGTAATTGTCGAATTTGATGGACATGTCGCTCATGTTATGCCTCACGGAAGTTACGATACTCGCTTTGATTATTTGATTGAGGGTGGAGATTGGGTTGATGAAAACACCTCTAATTATTTTGGAGAACCAATGAAATTTGAAAATGTTAACTTTTATGATTTAAAACTTGTAGAGGATACAGATTCAGTTCAGTTGGGACAGAATCTTCATATCAAAGCTAGAATTACAGGTGTAGCTAAGTTAGGACAACTCATATTCTTAGAGCCAGTTGAGTTGCGTTCTCGTTAAAATAGGGCTACTGTCTTTTGGCAGTAGTTTTTCTTATCTAATATTTTCTGCTATAATAGTTACAAAATCTTTGGAGGTATTTTATGCAAGCGCGTTTGGAAAAATTTGAAGCAAAATTAGCCCAATCAGAAGTGGATGGGATTTTGGTAACAGGACAGAATAATATTTATTACCTAACAGGTTTTTGGGGAACAGAAGCAACTGTCTTTATCAGTGGCAAGCGCCGCTTGTTTGTGACGGATGCACGCTATACCTTGATTGCCAAGGCGACAGTGCAGGGCTTTGATATTATCGACAGCCGTTTTGCTCTTGAAGAGATTGCCAAGGTGATTAAGGAAGATGGACTTGAAAAGCTTGGTTTTGATAGCGAAGTGACCTATGGTTTCTATCAATATCTGACCAGCATTTTTGAGGGGTATCAGTTGGTCGCTATGTCAAACTTTATTGAAGACTTGCGTATGATTAAGGATGAGAAAGAAATTGCGACCATTCGTCGTGCATGTCAGATTTCGGATCAGGCTTTTATTGATGTTCTTGACTTTATCAAACCAGGTCAGACGACTGAGATGGACGTCAATCATTTTCTGGATCACCGTATGCGTCAACTCGGTGCAGAAGGGGCATCATTTGAGTTTATCGTGGCATCTGGTTACCGCTCTGCCATGCCCCACGGAAGAGCTTCAGAAAAGCTAATCCAAACTGGTGAAAGTTTGACCCTGGATTTTGGTTGTTACTACCAGCATTATGTCAGCGATATGACGCGGACTATCCATATCGGTCATGTGACAGACCAAGAGCGGGAGATTTACGATGTGGTCTTGCGTGCCAATAAGGCCCTGATTGAGCAGGCCAAAGAGGGTGTGACTTACCGTGAATTTGATGCGATTCCGCGTGAAATCATCAATGCAGCGGGTTATGGTGCCAACTTTACACACGGTATTGGCCACGGAATCGGCTTGGATATTCATGAGTATCCATATTTTGGAAAATCTGACGAAACTATCAAGGCGGGAATGGTCTTGACGGATGAGCCTGGAATTTATTTGGATGACAAATATGGTGTCCGTATCGAAGATGACCTATTGATTACGGAAAACGGTTGTGAAGTCTTGACTTTGGCTCCAAAAGAATTGATTGTTATTTGAGAAATTTGTTAGTTTGTGGTAAAATAAAACGAATAAATAAATTTTGAAGAGGTATTCAATACAATGATTGAAGCAAGTAAACTTAGAGCAGGTATGACCTTCGAAGCTGAAGGTAAATTGATTAAGGTTTTGGAAGCTAGCCACCACAAGCCAGGTAAGGGTAACACCATCATGCGTATGAAATTGCGTGATGTGCGTACAGGTTCAACGTTCGATACAACTTACCGTCCAGATGAGAAATTTGAACAAGCCATCATCGAAACAGTTCCAGCTCAATACCTTTACCAAATGGATGATACAGCATTCTTCATGAATACTGAAACTTACGACCAGTATGAAATTCCAGTAGCAACAATCAAAGAAGAATTGCTCTACATCTTGGAAAACTCAGATGTGAAAATCCAGTTCTACGGAACAGAGGTAATCGGTGTGACTGTACCAACAACTGTTGAATTGGTTGTAGCGGAAACCCAACCATCTATCAAAGGTGCTACAGTGACTGGTTCAGGTAAACCAGCTACTATGGAAACTGGTTTGGTAGTTAACGTACCAGACTTTATCGAAGCAGGTCAAAAACTTGTGATTAACACAGCTGAGGGAACTTACGTATCACGTGCCTAAGCATTTCCTCATAGGAAAGGAGACCCTATGACTACAGAATACCAAGGTGAAATTGTTATTGCACCACGCGTTCTTGAAGTGATTACAGGTATTGCAGCAGCCAAAGTCGAAGGAGTGCATTCTCTTCACAACAAGCGTGTTGCAGATACTTGGTCAAAATCATCCTTGAATAAGGGTGTCTACCTTCAAACGGATGAAGAGGGCAAAGTGACTGCTGATATTCATGTTTATCTAGAGTACGGTGTAAATGTTCCAGCTGTATCAATGGATATTCAACGAGCAGTTAAAACAGCTATTTTTAACTATGCTGAAGTTCAAGTCAATGCTGTCAATATTCATGTAAACGGCATTGTTCCTGATAAAACACCAAAACCAGCATTGAAAGACTTGTTCGGAGAGGATTTCCTTGATGAAGAATAATAGACATGCCTTGCGTAAGTGTGCTTTGCAGGCAATCGTATCACTCGAATTCGGTCAAGAACCTGTCCAAGCAGCTCAATTTTCCTATCTGTATGATCGAGATGATGAGCAAGACGGCATTGAAATTCCACTTTTCCTCCTCAATCTTGTCAATGGTGTAGCAGATTATCGTGAGGAATTGGACAAGGACTTGTCTAGCCGACTAAAAGCAGGTTGGACTTTGGAACGTTTGACCTTGATTGATAAAAATATCATGCGTTTGGGTCTTTTTGAAATTTTGCATTTCGAAGAAACTCCAGACCGAGTTGCTGTCAATGAGGCTATCGAACTAGCCAAAGAATTCTCAGATGAATCCTCAGCCAAATTTATCAATGGTGTTTTGAGCAAATTTATAAAAGAAGAAGCCTAAGTGGTTTCTCCTTTTATTTTTTACCAAACAAAAAGAACAGTACCCGACCGATGTCAAGTACTGTTCTTTTTATATACTGCCTCCTGCTAGTAGGGATACTGGCAAGATATAGTTATGTTTGCTTAATTCCTGACCTTCAATTTTGTCAATCAATAAATCAACCATTAGTTTTGCAATTTCATCTAGGGGTTGCTTAATCGTTGTCAATTGAGGATAGTAGTTTTCAATAAAGTGGGTCCCATCATAGCCAATCAGTTTAAGATCTTGTGGAATGGACAGATTGAGTGAACGTGCCACATTCCAGACCAACATAGCAGTAGCATCACCTGACACGAAAATACCATCTGGTTGATGTTTTTCAATAATCGTACGGATTTCCATTTCTTTTCTAACGGGGGAGAAATCACTGGAAACGTGGTAGACTATCGTATCTGGAAGAATGGAGAGAAATCCTAGTTGCCGTAGCCCAGTTGGGGAATTTGAATCGTCATTACCAGAAATCATAATAGGTCGCTGGCAACCAGCCTTTTTTAATGTTTTGGCAGCAAGTACACCGCCAGCATGGTTGTCAGATGAAACGACAGGGATTGTCGGTGATAAATTGCGGTCGAAGGCGATGATAGGAGCAGAGACACGGTCATAATCTTTAATACCTAAGTTGTGGCTACCAGAGATAATGCCATCCACTTGGTTGGCTGCCAACATTTCCAGATATTCTCTTTCCTTTTCGGATTCGTGCTGGCTATTGCAAATAATGGTTTTATAACCTCGGTTGAAGAGCTGGCTTTCGAGATGACTGATTAATTCGGCATAAAAGATATTGTTGATAGTTGGGAAAATCAAGCCAACCAGTTTAGCTGACTTTCCTTGCAAGCTACGAGCTAAGTTATTAGGTTTGTAGCCTAATTCTCGCATAGCTTCCTCAACCTTGCGAACTGTTTTTTCCGATAAATAGCCTTTTTTATTGATGACACGAGAAACCGTTGTCGGACTAACTCCGGCTAACTGTGCGACATCAGTTAGTTTTGCGACCATAATCTAAATGGTAGTAAGTTCCAGCAGGGCTTCCGGTAGTGATGGCAATTCCATTTTGATCTGCATCAGGGAAGACACGTCCAGAAAATACTTTTTCTCCTTTATTGATGAAAATTTCAAAGACAGACTTGTCGATGAAAATATTGGCAGTAAGCGCTCCAGACTCAATATCACAAGCGCGACTTGTGCCAAATTCAAGAGCAAATGGCTGACCACAATGTTCGCGATCCAATGTAATCTGTCCATTTTCTGTATCAACAGTCAAGACTAGACCTTTATTGTCTTGGTTTGCAAATAGTACGATTTCATGCTTAGTATCTGCTGAAAAATCAAGTTCCAATTCATAAACGTTGTTGGTTTCTTTTTGGTTTGAAAATGGCTGAGCTTCTTTGCGAAGGCTGGTGATGGCTTCAACTGGGAATTGGTAAAGTTTGCCGTCCTTGATAGTCAATTCTTTAACCAGTGACAGGCAACCTTGGTAATCATAGGCATCAGTTGGGTATTCTACATCAGGAAGGGCCAACCAGCTGACTGATAAAGTGCGACCATCAGGAGCGTTAAAGGCTTGGGTTGCGTAGCACTCAAAACCATAGTCTAAATTGATAAGTTCACCTGGCTTTACAATCGTTGCTGATTCAGGATCAAAACTTTGGCCAATCTTGTACATGTTTGGATAAATATTGCCGTAATCCAAAACGTCCTTGTCCAAACCTTGAGGGCAATAAAGAAGAATTGGTTGTTCACCGACAAAGGCAATGTTTGGACATTCCATCATATAAGCGGTCATATCATTGGCAAAATCCAGGTCACCAACCAAGGTCCAGTTGAGGTAGTCATTGTTTTCAGCCTTATAGAGCTTAACAATACCTTTCTGGTCTAAGTTTTGTCCACCAACGATGGCGTAGTATTGGCCCTTATAGTTGAAGATTTGCGGATCACGGAAGTGGTCGGTTGTATCCTCTGGTTGATCAATCAAAATCTTATCAATTTTTTCAATCTTGCCGTCCTTGTCCATTAAGGCACCGATTTGGTAAGGATGGCGGACCCAATTTTCATCACGGACATTTCCTGTATAGAAGAGGAAGAGCTTGTCACCAAATTCCATGGCAGATCCAGAGTAGGCACCGTGGCTATCAAGTGGTGTATCTGGGTACATAACTGTCCCAGTCTCTTCAAAATGGACCAAATCCGTTGATTCTGTATGGACCCAAGATTTTAATCCGTGCGCAGCACCGAATGGGAAGTATTGGAAAAAGAGGGTCCATTTTCCATTAAAATATGAAAATCCATTCGGGTCATTCAAAAGACCGTATGGTGTTTCAATGTGGAAGTTGGTTCTCCAAGGGGAACTCTCTGTGTTCTTTTTGATTTTTTCAATGTATTCTGGCGACCAGTCAGCATAAGCTCGGTAGCGCTCTTCAGTGG
>NZ_POPB01000285.1 GCF_002964045.1 Streptococcus suis
TCTTTTTCCTCCTTTATCTAACCTGAACAATTAGATTATAACAGGAAAAAGAAATGGAAGCTCAAAGCCTTGTCAGCCACCAGCATAGCTGGTGGTTTTCTTGTTTTTCTCTACGAGAAAAACTGGCTCGAAGCCATAATTAAAAACCCTTGTGTATCAAGGGTTTTCGTTGTATTTCTATCTCCCCTGCCGGAATCGAACCAGCAACTAATTCTTAGGAGGAATTTGTTATATCCATTTAACTAAGGGAAGTTGTTCTTCTATTTTAACTCATAAAATAGAAGAATGCAAGGGTTGGTTAGTCCTTGGCGTATTTTCGATACTTTTCCATTTTCCCTTTAAAAAGCTCACCATTACTTGGTGCTGTATAGGAAACGGCATTTGCACCAGCTTCAATCACGCGCCGGATTGATTCTTCAGTTGGACCTCCTGTGGCGATAATTGGAAAATCTGGAAATGACTCTCGAATTTTCCTAACTACATTTGGTGTATCTACACCACAGGAAACATTTAAAATATCAACACCTGCTTCAATTCGGGAAGCAAGATCAGATTTTTCAGATACAACTGTATAAATAATCGGAATATCAACCATCTTATTGATCTCCTCAATTGTTTTGACATCCGTGGGGCCATTTACAACAACTGCATAAGCCCCCTCAGACTCTGAAAGCAGGCTCATATTGGCTGACCTTAATCCTGTCGTTAAACCGCCCCCAACACCTGCCAAAACAGGAACCGAGGAAACCATCATGATACTTTTGATAATAGCAGGACTTGGTGTAAAGGGATAGACAGCTAATATCGCATCCGCATTGTGATTTGCAATAATGGAGACATCCGTTGTAAATAAAACAGAACGAATACGACGACCGTAAATACGAATACCACTAGATTCTTTGATAACCTCTGGCATTTGAACAATATCTTGTCGCAAGTCTGACATGATTGAAGGAATTCGTGAGTGAGACATCCTAACCTCCTAGATTTAAAAATTTCATTTTTGAGCCAACTGACCAGCCTGGAGCTCATACATCCGATGATAAGTTCCTTTTAGAGCCAACAAAGCTTCATGACTACCTGCTTCAATTATCTTACCCTTCTCTAAGACATAAATACAATCCGCATCTTGTATGGTGGATAATCTGTGGGCAATGGCAATGGTTGTTCGCCCCTTCCTCATTTTTTCAAGAGAATGTTGAACAGTTTGCTCCGTTTCCGAATCAATATTAGCTGTTGCCTCATCTAAAATCAATATTTTAGGCTGGCTAGCCATAGTTCGTGCAAAAGCAAGTAACTGACGTTGCCCGGTTGAAAAAGAAGCCCCTCTCTCCGTAACAACTTGTTGATAACCATCTGGAAGACTCTCAATAAATGGTGCTGCATCAACAAAACGCGCGGCCTCTTCGATCTCCGATTGGCTAATATCTTGATACATTTTGATATTAGACTCAATGGTTCCATGATACAAGAAGGGTTCCTGAAGGACGAGACCAATATTTGAACGCAATTCCTCCGTCGAAAATTGACGGATATCTTGTCCATCTATCAGTATTCGACCTGATTGAAATTCATAAAAACGCATAAAAACATTTATTATGGAAGATTTTCCAGATCCTGTCGCCCCAACAAAGGCAATTGTTTGCCCTTTTTTTACTTGGAATGAGACATGATCCAAAATTTTCCGCTTGCCATCATAAGAAAATGACACATCTTCAAAGACAATATCGCCTTTAGTGATTCGCACATCCCTACTCTCTTGCCTTGGCTCCTCAATCGTTTGATCCATTAGAGTAAACACGCGCCCCGCAGACACCATAGAAGTCTGAAGGGTTGAAAAGTGTTGGGTAACTTCTAAAAGAGGATCAAATAAACGATTAGCATATTGGATAAAAGCATAAATGAGTCCTGCGGATACCGGTGTATCTGACCAATCCAAGCCAAAATAGGTCATTAGAAGAGCATAGGCTAGTATTTTAATCAGCGAAAGAGCTGGTCGCAAAAATAGGCTATCCAATGCCATTGACCGACTGGCATAGGCTAAGTGTTCTTGATTAATTGCTTCAAACTCATCAGACAAACGCTCCTCTTGTCTAAAGGCCTGAATAATCCGAATCCCCTCAATACTCTCAGCAAGTTTACTATTGATTTGACTCAATAAACTTCGCGTTCTAGCAACTACTGGTGCTGATTTTTTACGATACAAATTCACCAACAGGAAGATGATTGGTAAAAAGAGGACGATGAGACTAGTTAATTTCCAATCAAGAGCAAACATGGTATATAGAGTGACAACTATGACAAACATGGCAGAAATGAAGCTGGATAAAATTCCAGAAAACATCTCTGATATACTCTCCGTATCATTTGTCAATCGAGATACAATCGAGCCACTTGGTGTTTGATCAAAATAGGCCATCCCTAAGGATTCCATTTTATAAAAGGCATCCTGGCGAATATCTCGAACAACACTGTAGGAAACCTTAGCAAACCAGAAATTCCCAATATATTGAAACAACATTTGGAGAACATACAAGCCAAAGTACGCACCCAAGACCAACAAAATTTCATCCGTCACCTGATTGATGTAGTTATCGATAAAATATGATGCTAATAGAGGAATAAAACTGCGAATAACTGTTGTTAGTAATAAAAAACTTAATGCAGCGATGGTTAGAAAAAGATAAGGTTTTACATAGGATATCAGTCTCCAAAAAACGTTTGGAGTTTCTTTTTTACTCATTTGTTTCCTCCTCTAATTCCAACTGTTGTAACATGTAAGTATCGTAATACCAGCCTTTCTTCTCAAGTAATTCCTGATGATTCCCGCGTTCAATAATTTGTCCATTGTCTAAAACGATAATAAGATCTGCATGTACAACTGCTGACAAACGATGGGCTGTGATAATCGTTGTTTTTCCTCGTCTTCCTTCTTTAACATTTTCTATAATGGCATGTTCTGTCTTGGCATCAACTGCTGATAAGGAATCATCTAGCAATAGGATTTCAGGATTTAAAATCATTGCACGTGCCATTGCCAAGCGTTGCTTTTGTCCACCAGATAATGCTATCCCCTTCTCGCCTACAATAGTGTCAAATTTTTCAGGCATATCTAAAATATCTTCATACACATGTACGATTTTTGCAGCTTTTTCAACCTCATCCTGATTAAAATTGGGATTGCCAAAGCGAATATTATCTGCTACGCTCGTAGCAAAAAGAAACTGATCTTGAGGTACATAACCTATCAAACTTCTAAGATCCGTTAAGCGGTAGTCTTTGATATTTTCTTGATGTAACAAAATGTGACCATTTTCAACATCATATTCCCGTAGTAGTAATTTTAAAAGTGAAGTTTTTCCTGATCCTGTCGGCCCGACAATACCCATTGTCTGGCCTTTTTTTAGAGTGAAATGAACATCTTGGAGGGTCAATTGTTCCTCATAGGCAAATGAATGTATTTCAAAAGTAATATCCCCATTTTCTGGTGTTGACAAAGGTTTTTTAGGGCTTTCGATATCTGATTGGATATGTAATAATGCCTGAATTCTTTCATAGGAAACAGCACCACGTTGGGTAATATTAAACAGAAAACCGATGGCCATTAAGGGCCAAACTAGCATATCTAAATAAGTCATAAAGGTAACCAATTGACCAACTGTTACTTGTCCTTGTCTGATAAATTGACTCCCAACAAGTAAGGTCAAAACATAGGACAGACCGACGAAAAAGAGGACAGCTGGGTTAAACATGGCATCGTAGCGCATGGTCTTAATGTTTTGCAAATAGGCGGCTTGATTGACTTCTTGAAAAGCTTGAGTTTCCTGTTCTTGATAGCCAAATGACTTGGTCACTTTGATACCTGATACCGATTCTTGTACCTTATTGTTTAATTCTGAAAAAGCTGCTTGTGAAGCCTTAAAATTCTCATGCGTCCTTCTACCCAGAAAACTAGTTGTCATGGCCATGAATGGCAAGGGGAGAATAGCAACCAAGGTCATTTTCCAGGAAATCATAAAACACATGGTTACCAAGGTCATGAGAGCCGTTACCGTCGCGTCAACAAATGACATCACTCCTCCACCTGCTAACCGTGTCAAAGCATTGATATCATTGGTAGCGTGCGCCATCAAATCCCCTGTTCGATGGTTTTGAAAAAAAGAGGGAGACATGTTCATAAAATGCTTAAATAGCCTAGCACGCATGATTTTTCCAAGCCGAAAGGAAGTCGCAAGAATATTCATCCTCCAAATATAGCGCAAAACATACATCCCGACTGCCGAGAGGACTAGGCCAGCAATCCCAATAAGGAGTTGATGACCGGCTATACGATGACTTGCAATTCGGTCAATGATTTCTCCCATGATATAGGGCGGAAGCAAGTTCAGTGCACTTACCAAGCACAGGGAAATAATCCCCATCAAGTAGCGTTTCTTCTCTAGCTTGAAAAACCACCAGAGTTGTTTCATTATGTTCATTGGTTTCCTTTAAAAGTTTTTATCATTATTTTTTTCTTGAAATCGAAAAATATATTTTACGATACATAGTTTAACATATTTAGTTGAGTTTAGAAAGAAAAAATCTAGCTCCTAAGGTTCAGAGAATGCTTGGAGGTTGGAAAACAAAGAAAGAGGCAGCACTTTGCTGCCCCTTCTCATTCCGACTAATTCAGTCAAAAAGACCTTCTTAACGACGGATTTCTTTGATACGTGCTGCTTTACCTTGCAATGCACGTAGGTAGTACAATTTAGCACGACGTACTTTACCGTAACGTACGACTTCAATCTTATCAACACGTGGAGTGTGGATTGGGAATGTACGCTCAACACCTACACCACCAGAGATTTTACGTACAGTGTACATTTCTGAGATGCCTTGGCCTTTACGAGAGATAACAACACCCTCGAAAATCTGGATACGTTCGCGGTTACCTTCGACAACCTTAGCGTGAACACGTACAGTGTCACCAGGACGGAATGAAGGGATGTCAGTACGAAGTTGACCTTCTGTCAAACTTTGGATCAATGGATTCATTTTATTCTCCTATCTTTGTCAATCTTAGGTGCTTTTAAACCCAGCGGATAAACTGTATTTTTGTGCGTCCATTACACACAAAATAAATTATACTAAAATCCTATTCCATTGTAAAGAAAAATACTCAAAATATTGAATCAAAACCACCAGTCGAACTGGTGGTTTGTTCTGCGGCTATAAGCCGCTTGTTCCGGCCAGGGCCAAAGGCCCACTGAAATAGCTTCCTCGCGCACCACTTTCCCGAGCAGGTGCTAAAGCACCATCAGTTTTTTTCCTGTTGCTTTCCCCTGTAAATGGGTCAACCGTTTCAAACAAAGTGAGCTGGTCCGCTACCCTGTCTTCTTGTAATTGGTTTTGTATGTATTCTGCTATCACTTTTTGATTGCGTCCTACCGTATCTACATAGTAGCCTCTGCACCAAAACTTTCTATTCCCATACCTATATTTTAGATTGGCATGTTTGTCGAAAATCATTAAACTACTCTTACCTTTTAAATAGCCCATAAAACTGGAAACACTCATTTTGGGTGGAATACTAACTAACATGTGGATATGATCAGGACAGGCATTAGCTTCATGGATAGTGACGCCTTTTCGCTCACACAAATCTCGGATAATCTTTCCGATACTGGCCTTATATTTGCCGTAAATGATTTGACGACGATATTTAGGCGCAAAAACTAGATGATATTTACAATTCCAGCGAGTATGTGATAAACTTTCATTATCCTCTCTCATGAGGTACCTCCTATTTGATTTGATGTAGTGGCGGGGAAACCACTTCTATCTTATCACTTTGGGAGGCTTTTTTAATACCTCGCTAGAAGCTCTACTGAACCACTAGCATAGCTAGTGGTTTTCAGAGGACAAAAAAACAAGCGAACATTCGCCTGTTTTATAATCTTATTTAGCAGCTTTATAAAGTTCGTCAACCTTATTCCCACTCCTCAGAGGCTGGGCAAAAAGCCCAGCACCACTTCTTAGAGTTCGTGTCAACATCTCAGCGCAGTGGTTGATTGGGAGATTTGTTCGTGTTTCACACTCCAAATCCGACCTTTACTATTGTTGCGAACAGGAGTTCGCCTTATTTCCAACCTCAAACTGTCTCCCAGACAGTTTGAGCTATGCGGGGGTGGGAGTAAAATAGTCCAGTGGACTATTTTAGCCCGAACCTACTGTTTGGAAGTGAGGGGAACTTTTTTTGAACTAGTCGAGTTCTTTCCCACTCCCACGGAAAGCCCGATTAGCTTTCCTAGAGGACTGACTAGTTTTTCTCGGAAATAGGTCGTTTCCTCGAAAAAACGTCGCAGTAAGCTAGTAGATTAGTTGCTACGAGCTGCCTTATAAAGTTCATCAACTTTGTTCCAGTTAATGATTTCAAAGAAGGCTTTGATGTAGTTTGGACGTACGTTACGGTAGTTGAGGTAGTAAGCGTGCTCCCAAACATCCAATGCCAAGATTGGTTTCAAACCTTGCATGATTGGAGTGTCTTGGTTAGCAGTTGAGATGACTTCCAACTTGCCTTCCTTATTGACAACCAAGAAAGCCCAACCTGAACCAAAACGAGTTGTTGCAGCTGTTGTGAAGGCTTCTTTAAAGGCATCAAATGAACCAAAAGTTGCATCGATATCAGCTGCCAATTCTGCTGAAATTTCTGTTTTTTCTGGTGAAAGCAACTCCCAGAAGAGAGCGTGGTTGAGGTGGCCGCCACCGTTGTTGATAAGGGCTTGACGGATATCAGCTGGAATGCTCTCTACATCTGACAAAAGTGCCACCAAGTCTTCACCGATTTCTGAGTGTTTTTCAAGAGCTGCATTTGCATTCGCCACATACGTTGCATGGTGCTTGTCGTGGTGTAGGGTCATTGTTTCTGCATCAATATGTGGTTCCAAAGCATCGTATGCGTATGGAAGGTCTGGTAAAATAATTGCCATTTATTTGTTCTCCTATACTAATTGATATACCTATTGTACTCCAATGTGAGAGCCTTTTCAATTTATTTGTCTGGTAATCACGATGTTGCAATTTTTAACAAGGCAAGATCAAACAAGTAATCCTTATCAAACTGACCGGTCTTGATGTGGTAATCCGTTTCAATCAACAAGCGAACTACCTTTTTCAAAAATCCAATGGATAGGTAGCGAGAATCTCGAAGGGCAAATTTAATTTGGAATGGATTGACCTTCCGTCCCATGATTTCTGACAATTCCACCACCATTTGCTGCTCACTTTTGCCCTGTTCTTGAAGAATTTGAACCTGCAAATAAGTCCGAAATTGGGTCAGCATAATGGCGATTAGTTTGATTTCGTCTTCTCCCTGTAATCGTAAGTCGCGAACCAGTTGACGGGCCTCATCCATTTTGGACTGGAGAACCATCTGTGTCAAGTCAAAAATATTGTCTTGCAAGGTCTTAGGAATGGCAGCGTCAATGTCTGCCATCGTAATCAATTTTTGTCCCTTATAGGACTGTAAAAAGGCTAGGTTTTTACTGATTTCGGCAAAGTCAAAATTAGATTTTCCGAGGAGGTATTGAAAAACATCACCCTCCATATTCAAACCTAGGCGACCAATTTCCTTCTGGAAAAACTGGCGCAATTCAGCTTCTTTCAGAGGACTAGTTTCCAAAATCAGACCATCTCGCTTGAGGAGTTTGACCAGGCGTCGTTTGCTATCTAACTTTCCTGGAGCTAGGATAACCAATCGTGTCGTGTCAACTGGATTTTCCAAATAAGCCTCAAATTGCTTGAGCTCGTCATCCGTCAAATGCCGCTTCTTATCCGTCGTCAAGTCAGCAAAATAATCAAGAATGACAACTTTTTCATCTGAAAAAAATGGAAGAGAAACCAAATCCAAATCCACCTGACTATAATCCGCCTCTGACATATCAAAATAGGCAAAACCAAGGTCTGCAGGATCGAAATCGATTTGTCGCAACAATAAATCCTTTGCGATCTGATATTGACCGACATCTTCACCGCATAAAACGGTCAAGGGGCCTAACTTCTCTTTTTTTATTGTCTCAATCTGTCCAATAACTAACATGTATACCTCATATTCTGTTTTCATTTTACCACAAAAACGATGAGGCTGGCAAAATGTCAAAAAAGAAAAAGCACAAAATCAATTGCTGAGATACCTTGATTTCACGCTTTTCATCATTTTAGTTCGCTAAATTTTTCGCAGTTGCAGGAATGACCAGTCGCCTATCTTGTTTCTCCGTAAAAGGAACAATTGGAGGTCGCGGTCTTTCCATATAGGCTACGACTTCTTGACCAGACGGGTCAAATTGGAGCAGAGAGTAAAATGGATCATGGTAAAACAAGAAAATGTAGCCATTTTCATAAGCTTCTTTTGTCCACCTTGTCTTAGCGGCGATGCTATCCATAGGATAATCATCCACAGCAGCCACCCAAAGTGGATTACGGTGAACGTGAGTCAGAACGGTATCGGCCATATGAATGATGGTTTGGTGTTCTTGTTTTAAGAGAATCAAGCAGTGGCCATTGCTATGACCTCCGGTTCGATGCATTTCAATTCCTGGAATAATTTCTATCGATTCACCGAAAGTGATTACTTGCGATTGGATGGCTTCCCAATTCTCCTTGAGATAAGTCCCTCGAGTTCTAGGATTTGGATTTCTTACCTCATCCCACTCGATTTCATTGATGTAAATCTGTGCATTAGGGAAGGTTGAGACGATTTCTCCATCTTCCAAACAGGTTAGACCACCTGCATGATCATTGTGCATATGGGTCATGAGGACAACATCAATATCATCTCTAGAATACCCTTTTTCAGCCAGACTTTCGACCAGCTGATTCTCAGAAAGAACTCCTAGATTCCTACGTTGTTTGGCATCTAATTTTTCTGTACCTAGACTAGTATCGATTAAAAATCGTTTCCCCTGGTACTCAATCAGAATAGGGTCTGTCAGATCGGCCATCAGACCATCTTCAGTCGTTGGATAATAGCGACTCCAAACTGCCTTAGGAACAGGTCCAAATAAGGTGCCTGCATCCGTATATTTATCTGCCCCTCGCAACCAGGTTACTGTCATATTTTCAAATTTGAATGATTGTAACATGCATACCTCCTTTGTCAATCAAAGCCAAACTTTCGCTATTTTTTTCCGAATAGAATCACTTGAGCCACCGTAAGTACTCGCTACTTCAGCATCACGCACAAACCGCTCCATATCATGATTACCCAAAAAACTATAGGCTCCAGTGATTCGGAGCACTTCTTCTGAGATGGTTATTGCCATTTCAGAAGTTAATAATTTCAAAATCGAAACACATCTTTCTTCTATAACCTCTGCCTCTAGACAGTCCTTATAATAGGCTTCACTTGAAATCAATTTTGCCTTCAGATCAGAAAATTTAAATTGATTGATTTCCACATCAATGGGGCGTTTTCCAAAATTTCGTTTGACTTGGCTGCAAGCAATTCCATTTTGAAAGGCACCTTCAGCAATTCCAATTGATTGTGCAGAAATGGCACTCCACATTCGCAATCGAATACGGCTCCATTGTGACAGGCCTTCTAAAACGTCTCCTAGTAATTGCTCAGGCTCTACCAGAACAGATTCTAGTTCGACAGGTGCCAAGGGCATGGCTCTTAAACCCAGCTTATCCACCGATGGTCCAATTTTCACACCAACATGTGGCAATTCAATGATAAAAATGCCTGTTCTCTTCCGTCCCTGTTTATCAATTGTCTTCGCTAAAACAAACAAAACATCTGCTACAGAAATATTGGCAATCTTATGTTTCATTCCTGTGATCAACCACCCTTCATCTGTTTCTTCTGCTACAGTTTGAAGGGATTGTTGCTCGAGGTTTATATCCTTCTCAGAGAAGGCAAATGCCCCCATTCGCTTACAGGAGACAAAATCTTTGAGATAGCGATTCTTTTGAGCTTCTGTCCCAAATTCTTGTAAGAGTTGAATGACATAAATGCCGTGTGTATAGGCAATACTAGCTAGGGAAGGAAATTCTTTAGAGAGCAGACGGATGACTTCTAGAAAGGTCCGAAATCCTTTCTTGGCATCTGGATAATCTACCAATAACCTAAAAATTCCGATATCTTGGGTGAGCATGGTCCACAGGCGCTCAGGAAATAATTCATTGACATCATAGTATCGTGATTTCCCTACAACCTCAACTTGAATAAACTCTTGAACCTGACTCAATAGTTGCTGATCGAACATCATACAAAGACTCCATCATTCATTAACCGGTGAATAGTACAATTTTAATATTTCCTCATAAATAAAGTTTTCCACTTCTCCAACTCTTTTACGGTATGGCCGACAGAGCCAAATATTAAATGGTAAGGCATCGCGAAAATGGACAACTTTAAACCGATCTTTATCAATCAATTCCTCAACTGGTCGCGGCAATACGCCAATCATATCATTTCCAGCTATTGCCGCAATAATATAGTCCCATGAAGAAGATAAATGCATGCGTTGGATTTTTACCTTTTCTTTCTTTAATTTGTCTATTATTGATTGATAGGTTGTAAAATTCTTATTAAAAGTCGCCATTGGATAATCACGTAGGTCACTCCATTCTAAGAGCTCCTTTTGAGCTAGTGGGTGATTCCGATCCATAAACGCCACGTATTCATCCATCTGAATAATATGCTGTTCATACTTTTTACTATCTAGATGAGTCGGTTCGATGAGAAGGGCTATATTTAGCTCATTATCCATAAATTTTTTCAGAAGTTCAACTCCCCCACCTTCATGAATTTGAATATTGATATCAGGGTAGTTAAATAAATACTGTGGTAGGGTACTGGCAAAATACACTCGTAAGATAAGAGACGGAATGCCCAAACGAATCGTCCCTTGTTGCTTGGCTACTTCTTTTTGTATCATAGCTTGCATTTCTTCGTACTTGGCAACAATTTCTGAAGCATATTGAAATACACGCTCTCCAGCCTCAGTCAAGCCATCTAATCGCCCATTCTTTCTGTTAAAGAGCTGCAAGCCTTCACTGGCTTCAAAATGTGTAATGAACTGACTTAAGGCAGACTGACTAATATGAATTTTCTTTGCAGCTAAGGAGAGGTTACATTTATATTCAACAATATTTATAAAGTATCCCATCTGAACAATATCCATACTCATGAGCTGAATTTCTCCTTTCAAGACTTTCTATATAGTAAAAAATAATGAACATAGTCTTGATATTATTATAACATTATGTACTTAAATATTCACTTATTTTGAACAGAAAAATGAATGATTTACCTTGTTAACAAAGGGAGTGGGAAAGAACACGAATGGTCTAAAAAGAGTTCGTCTTCCCACCCCCGCACAGTTGATTAGGTCGGATTTGGAGTGTAATACACGAACAAATCCGCCAATCAACCACTGCGCTGAGATGTTGACACGAACTCTAAGAAGTGGCGCTGAGCTTCTTGCCCTGCTCCTTTCAGCTTTTCTGTATTTTCTTTTACTCAAGTTTTTGATAGATAGACTGTCCATTCTTTCTGTCAAAAAATCATATTTATTATTCAGAGTTAGTAAAAGTGATTAAATCGGCATGGTAATGACTTCATCAGCTACAATGACATCTCCAGCAGTCTTTTCAAGAACTTCCTCTACAGTAACTCCTGGAGCAACTTCTTTGAGAAGGTATTTTCCATCTTGGAATTCAAAAACTGCTAAATCGGTAATAACCATTGATACGACACCTTTGGCCGAAAGTGGCAAAGAACATTCTTTCAGAATTTTTGATTCTCCACTCTTATCTGTGTGTTGAAGCGCGACGATAACACGTTTGGCACCAACTAGCAAATCCATAGCGCCACCCATACCTGGTGCAAACTTACCTGGAATCATCCAGTTAGCAATACTAGCATCCTGTGATACCTCTAGAGCTCCTAATACAGTAGCATCCACATGCCCCCCACGAATGATTGCAAATGAAGTTTGGATATCAAATGTTGAGGCGCCTGGTTTTAAGGTAATAGGTGCTCCACCTGAGTTGGCTGTATTTGGATGATAATTGTCTTTTCCAGGTGTTTCACCAAAACGCAAGGCACCATTCTCAGCTTGTAGAATCACATTTACCCCATCTGGAATGTAGTCAGCAGATGCGTTCGGAATCCCAAAGCCGAGGTTGACAACATCGCCATCATGAAATTCTAGCGCGACACGACGTGCAATAACTTCTTTAGCTTTCATATTTTTACACTCCTGCTAATTTCTTCGTTTCAGTCCAAAGATTTCCCATCATTTCATGGTGTTCCTGAACAGACAAGCCTTGTACGATATAGTCTACCAAGATACCTGGAATATAGACATCATCTGGACGAATATCACCAACTTCAACGATTTCATTGGTTTCAACAATAACGATATCCGCAGCCAATGCTAGTTGTAGGGAAATATTCTTAGTAGTACCATCGATAAATAAGTTACCATAAGCATCTGCCTTACTTGCTTTAATCAAGGCAACATCAATTTTCAATGGATCATAAACCAAATATTCACGACCGTTTCGAACGACTTTTTCTTGGTTTTCTTCCAAGATCGTTCCAACACCTGTTGGGGTCAAAACAGCTCCCAAACCAGCACCCGCGGCGTGAAGACGTTCCACTACTGTTCCCATTGGGGTAAATTCTACTTCCATTTCACCGCTGAAATAGGCTTTTTGAGCACCTGGAGAGGTACCAACGTGGGCTGCAATATATTTTTTTACTTGATGATTTTCACACAAGCGACCAACGCCAACTTCTTTACCTGGATGTGAGGTAACGACAGACGTTAAGGTTAAATCCTTGGTCCCTTCTGCAACCAAACCTTCGATCAATTCAAAAGGTTCGCCAACACCGAGGAATCCGGAGATACCTACGATATGGCCTGGTTTGATCAAAGATACGGCTTCTTTAAGCGTTACAATTTTTGCCATGTTTTTCTCCTCTTTGGTCAATACTTATTTACGAGTAAATACTGCTTTTCGTTTTTCGACAAAGGCTCCCATGCCTTCTTTTTTATCTTCGGTTGAAAATAGCAGAGCTTCTGCTTCTGTTTCCAAACGAATGGCGCTTTGCAATGGTAATTCAATACCTACGCTAATCACATGTTTGGCTTTCTCTACAGCAAGCGGAGCATTTTTAATAATGGAATGAGCAATCTTTTCTGCTTCCTCCATCAATTTTTCAGGTTCTACCATGTGATTGATGATTCCCAAAGCAAGAGCTTCTGGACCTTTCACATTGCGCGCTGTCAGAATGAGTTCTTTTGCCTTACTAATTCCAATGAGTCGTGACATCCGTTGAGTTCCTGCAAACCCAGGAATAATACCTAATGTGACTTCAGGGAAGCCTACTAAGATTTTTTCATGACCAAGTCGGATGTCCGTTGATAAGGCTAGCTCCATACCACCGCCCAAAGCATACCCATTAATGGCTGCAATGGTTGGTTGGCGGAGATGCTCTAATCTAGAAAAAGTATCATTGGCAAAAGTCATATATTCGAATGCTTCAACAGGAGACATCTTGTCCATCTCCTTAATATCGGCACCAGCTACAAATGCTTTTTCACCAGAACCTGTCAAGATGACAACGCGGATATCTTTGCTTTTTTCGACAGTATCGAGAACCTCATTTAAATCTGTCAGTACTTGTGAACTAAGTGCATTTAGGGCTTCTGGACGATTGATAGTGATAAAACCAATCTGGTCCTTGGTTTCCAACAACACAGTTTTAGTCATAGTCGTTCTCCTAATGTAATAGTTGGATAGACAACAGGGTCAACAATATCTATCCCTTGACAAAATGTAAAACGCTTACATTATCAGTTTATCAACTATCGACATATATGTCTACTTAATATATATTATCCGTTCTATTAGTAAAACTAATAATTGAGCTCGATTTCAAATGGAATAAAAAGGCACTCAGAATTTCTCCGAGTGCCTTAGAGGTTAGGAAGCTTTTTTACTTTTTCCAATATAATAAAGTTGCAATACAATCCCTACAATAGCCATTGCAATAACGATATAAAAGGCCATTGAATAATCACCGTTGTTGGCTTGTGCTAGACGCGTACCGAGCTGTGGGCCCGCAATAGCAGCTACACCGTAGGCTGTAAACATCCAGCCATAGTTGGTACCTACATTCGCGACACCCCAGTTTTCTGCTGTGATGCCTGGGAAGGAACCCAAGAAACCACCGAATGACAAGGCAACAAGCATAACACCGAGAATAGCTAGAACACTACCTTCGCCCTTGAAGGTTGCTGTTAAGAAGAGACCTCCAGCAACAGCAGCAAACATAGCTACGACTGTTGGATAGCGACCAATCTTATCCGATACTGCTCCCCAGAAAATACGACCGAAGGTATTGGCAATGGACACCAACATTACAAAGAAGGTTGCTTCACCAACAAGTTTGTATTGGTCAGAAATGGAAGCAGCTCCACCGATAATCATCATTCCTCCAGTTGCACCTAAAATATAAATCAACCAGAGAAGCCAGAAATTGCCTTCTCGAAGCATTTCTTTGTGAGTTTTACCAGTTGGTGCAGCAGCACCGGCTACAGGTGCCGCTGCTGGCGCTTTTTCCATAACGAGAGAGGATGCACAGATAACAACTAGAAGAGCAATACCAAGAACATTAAATGTCCGATATACGCCCATGGCTGCAATCATGCCTTTGGCTACTGGGCCAATGATTAGAGGACCAAGCCCAAAACCTGCCGCTGTCAAGCCACCTGCCAAACCTTTTTTATCTGGGAACCATTTGGAGGCGACAGAGGTAGCCGCACCATAGGCAGCCCCAATTCCAAGACCTAGTACAACCCCGTAAGTCAAATATAAAACTGGAAGACTAGTGGCAAAACCTGTAGCAAACATTCCTAGACCAAATAAGACTCCGCCTAAGAATACGAATTTTTTCGGACCAAGTAAATCAACCTTGGGACCAAAAATAATCATTCCAACTGGCACCATGGCAAAGGAGATACTGAAGGCTAGTGAGGTTTGGGCCTGAACCCAGCCCTTATCAGCATTGGCTTCTAGGAGGGCTTTTTGGAATACCGACCAAGCATATCCTGCACCCAGTGAAAGGTTGGTCAAAATAGCCGCAGCCAAAATGACCCAACGATTTGGTGTTTTTTTCATAAATCTTTCCTCACAATCTCAATTCAAATTGACTAACGTGTGACGATGACCGCTGTCCCCATACCACCACCGATACAGAGGGTAGCTAGACCGCATTTAGCATCACGTTTTTGCATTTCATGAATGAGTGTGACGAAGATACGAGCACCAGACGCTCCGATTGGATGACCGAGGGCGATTGCTCCACCATTAACGTTAACAATATCTGTATTCAATTCTAAATCTTTGTTGACAGCACAGGCTTGAGCGGCAAAGGCCTCGTTGGATTCAACCAAGTCTAAATCGGCAACGGTAAGTCCTGCCTTATCTAGAGCTTTTCGTGAAGCGTAAATTGGACCGCAGCCCATCAATTCAGGCTCTAGACCTGCACTTGCATAGGATTTGATAGTAGCAAGGACTGGCAAGCCTAATTCTGCTGCCTTCTCACTGCTCATAACGACTACTGCCGCAGCACCATCATTAATACCTGATGCATTTCCTGCTGTCACCGTTCCATCTTTTTTGAAGGCAGGTCGGAGTTTAGCCATTCCTTCTAGACTAGCATTTTCGCGAGGATATTCATCCGTATCAAATACTATAGGATCACCCTTCCGCTGTGGAATCACTACTGGAACAATTTCTTCTTTGAATTTTCCAGACTTAATGGCCGCAACTGCCTTTTCTTGAGAATGGACCGCAAAAGCATCCTGTTGTTCACGAGTAATCTCATACTTAGCAGCTACATTCTCAGCGGTAATTCCCATATGAATCGGCTCAAATGCGTCTGTTAACCCATCTTTTAACATGGTATCCAACACCTGGCTATGCCCCATTCTTGCTCCCCACCGTTGGTTGAGAAGTACATAGGCTGCCTGACTCATATTTTCCGCACCACCAGCAACGACAATATCTGCATCACCGAGTAACACTGCCTGGGCAGCCAATTGAATAGTCTTCAAACCTGAGCCACAAACCTTATTGATGGTAAATGAAGGTGTTGAGATAGGAATGCCTGATTTGACACTGATTTGACGGGCAACATTTTGGCCAAGGCCAGCGCTAAGAACATTACCAAAAATCAATTCATCAACCTTATCCGGCGAAAGATTGATTTTTTCCAGAGCACCTTTTACAACAGTAACCCCTAAATCAACCGCAGATACATCTTTTAAACTTCCACCGTAACTACCAATTGGTGTACGTACCGCAGCTACAATAACAGCTTCTTTCATTGTTTTTCCCCTTTCTAGTAGGTAAAGAACCCTTGACCCGTCTTACGACCGAGTTTTCCAGATTCAACCATTTTTTTCAGAAGAGGTGCAGGACGGTATTTCGGATCGTTGAAGCCATTGCTCAAGACATTCATGATAGCCAAAACAACGTCCAAACCAATCAAATCTGCAAGGGCAAGTGGGCCAATTGGATGATTGGCGCCTAATTTCATTGCTGTATCAATTTCTTCAGCACTTGCTACGCCTTCTCCTAGGACAAAAATGGCTTCATTGATCATTGGAATGAGGATCCGGTTAACAACAAATCCGTAGGAATCAGCCACACGTACAGCCGTTTTATTGATCTTAGCAGTTACTTCTTCCACTGCTTGGGCAGTTTCTGGAGATGTTTGGATAGCACGAATGACTTCTACCAACTTCATCAATGGTGCAGGATTAAAGAAATGCATGCCCAATACCTTATCTGGACGGCCAGATGCTGCCGCGATATCTGTCACAGATAGGGAAGAGGTGTTGGAAGCCAAGATTGTATCTGGTGAAGTTATCTCATGCAATTGCTTGAAAATGCTTAATTTAATATCACGATTTTCAGTCGCCGCTTCTACTACCAGATGTACATCTTTTGCATCCTGATAATCTGTAGACGGAATCAAACGCGCTAGGGCTGCATCAGCATCTTCTTGAGTCATTTTTTCTTTAGAAACAGCACGTTCAAATTGTTTTTTGATACCAGCTAAGCCACGTTCTACAAATTCTAATTTTATATCATTCAAATATACGGTGTAACCTGCCTGGGCAAATACTTGGGCAATTCCACTACCCATTTGACCAGAACCGATTACCATCACTTTTGTAATTTCCATTATCTTCTTCCTTTCAATTTCCTTTTGAAAAATAAGGAGTATAGGACAGTCGGCCTATACTCCCTTTCAGGGATTAGATAAAGGCACCAATTCCTGTCAATTCACGCGCTACAATCATAGCATTGATTTCATGCGTTCCTTCGTATGTATAAATCGCTTCCGCATCCGTGAAGAAGCGAGCCACTTCTGTTTCGTAAGTAATACCGTTACCACCGCACACTTCACGAGCAAGGGCAACTGTTTCTCTCATACGGAGTGAATTGTGCAATTTCGCCAATGAAGAGTTGAGCATTTCTTCTGTACCAGATTCCTGAATTTCAGCTATACGTACTGAATAGGCAATGGCTGCCTGAACATTTGCTTGCATACGAGCCAGTTTTTCTTGTACCAATTGGAAACCACCTAATTTGCGACCAAATTGTTCACGAGTTGTAGTCAAACGAAGGGCTGCATTGAAGGCACCTGCTGCAGTTCCCATAGCAATGTAGGCAACGTCAGCGCGAGTACGAACAAAGATTTTCGCAACGTCGCCATAACCATTGATGTTAACCAAACGGTCATCTTCATGAACTTCAACATCCTTCAAGGTGATGTGGCCATTGTTGACAAGGCGAAGGGAAATCTTATGTTCAACGTTCTCAACTGACAAGCCTGGGCTGCCTTTTTTCACCATGAAGCACTTGATTTTCTTGCTTTCAACATCACGAGCAAAGACTGGAATAAAGTCAGCAGTTTTAGCACCACCAATCCAACGTTTTTCACCGTTCAATACCCAAACATCGCCCTTGCGTTCCGCTGTTGTAGCAAGACCCCCTGCGATATCTGAACCATGGTCTGGCTCTGTCAATGCGAAACAGGTTTGTGCTTCAAAGTTACGAACTGGTGTACCAAAGCGTTCAATTTGTTCAGGGCTACCTCCAATAAGGATAGTATTGTAACCCAATCCTCCGTGTACTGTATAGAAGGTTGCAACAGAAGGATCAAAGCGTGCCAATTCTAAGTAAAGGAAAGCATTGTACAACTCGCCAGCTTTCCAAGAACCTTCACGGCCAACAAAGAGATCAGGGTGAGTCATGATTTTAGCAGCAGCAAATGCTCCTAAAATTTCTTCTCTTGGTAGCAAAGCCTTTTCATAGCTGTCAATTAGAATTGGACGTACACGTGTTTCTAACTCTTCACGCAAGTGTTTTAAAACTTTCAGCTCCCCTTCGGTTAATTTTTCAGCATAACCGAACAAATCTTCTGGGTACAACTCTTTAGCTAATTCTTTAACTGACATGGTAATAGACTCCTTTAATTTATTTTTTGCTTTTTGTAAAGCGTTTACATTTTGTTGACACTATCATCATATACCTAAATTACATAAAAATCTACTTAAGAAAAATTAAACTCTCTATAAGAATATATTATAGATTTTTCACAAATATAAAAAACTGTTTTCTTCTATCAATACAGGCTTTTGGACCAATATATCATACAGTTTGTGAATGTTTCATAAGAAAAAGACAAGAGACACAATCATCTCTTGTCTGGGTAGTAAAATTGGTTTTTAAAAAATATGGAGATTTTTCAGTACACTTTCTGCTTCTGCAAAAACGTCCTCAATAATGGATTTGGTTGGTCTAATCTCCTTGACCAAACCAGCAATTTGGCCAGCCATCAGGGAGCCATTTTCAACATCGCCTTCTTTGACGGCTTTAGATAGAGCCCCCATTGTAATGGCTTCCAGTTCATGACGCGAAATATCCTGACTTTCCAATTCAAGATACTTAGTCGTTAAGTCATTTTTGATACAACGTACAGGAGCACCAAACTTCCGACCTGTAACAACTGTTGACGTATCGATAGCATCTAAAACTGCCTGCTTATAACTCTCAGGAATTGGACACTCTTCTGCCGCAAGGAAGATGGTTCCCATCTGTACACCCTCAGCACCAAGGGCAAAGGCCGCAGCCACCCCGTGACCATCTGCCACACCACCAGCACAAATAACAGGAATGTCAATGTTAGCGGCAACTTGGCGGGTCAAAGGCATGGTCGTCAATTCTCCGATATGTCCGCCAGCTTCCATACCTTCAGCCACAACAGCATCGCAGCCTAGTTCCTGCATCTTTTGAGCCAATTTCACATTTGGAATAACTGGGACAACGATGACACCAGCTTCTTTCAAACGAGGCATATAGGGTTTCGGTGTTCCTGCACCAGTTGTAACAATTTTAACTCCCTCTTCGATAAGAACTTCCACAATTTCAGCCACATTGTCCATCATCAACATCAGGTTGACAGCAAAGGGGTTATCCGTCAATTCTTTCGTTTTTCGGATTTCTTCCCGTACCTCTTCTGCTGTCATCCCGCCGGATGCTAAAATACCAAGTCCACCTGCATTGGAAACAGCGCTAACCAACTGATGTCTAGAAATTTGAGCCATAGCACCTTGGAAAACTGGATATTTGATTCCAAGTAGTTCTGTTACACGATTCATAATAATGAAATCCTCCTCTTTGTTTTCTTTGTCACAATCATATCAAAACTTGTAACCCTTTTCAATATATATCTTATTACAATCTCTTATGTAGACCATAACAAAAAATTATATTATTTGGGAGGAATAACTTTGGCATGGCCAGAAATCACAACTACTCCCTCTTGATTGGTTACTGTGGTTTCTAATTTGAGCCAGCCTTTTTCATCTTTTTCAACGATTGTAGCCATTGCGGTTAAGGTATCCCCAATCGCCACTGGCTTAAGAAACTTGAGATTCTGCCCCAGATAGATGGTTCCAGGTCCAGGTAAATACATTCCCAGTACAGTGGAAATCAAGGATGCACCGAGCATGCCGTGGGCAATTCTTTTTTTAAACATGCCTTTGGAAGCCTCAACTTCATTGATATGGGCAGGATTCAAATCTCCTGAAATTCCTGCAAATAAGACTACGTCAGTTTCTGTAATGGTTTTGGAAAAACTACCTGTTTGTCCAACTTCAAACACTTTTGTCATGATGTTCTCCTTGTTCTTTTTATTTGATTTTCTAACAACATTTTGTATAATGGGGTCAATGAAAGGAATTAGTATATGAAATCATATCCTATTTACAAGCAAACATTAAATAATGGTGAGGAATTGGCCTTTTCTCAAACTGGTCAAAGGGGCCCTGTCCTGGTTTTATTGCACGGCAATCTCAGTTCTTCAGTACACTTTTATCATTTGATGGAGGCATTGGAAGACAGTTATCGATTGATAGCCATTGACATGCGGGGGTTTGGGCATTCAAGCTACAAAAATCCAGTCCACTCCTTGCAAGAACTCGCACAAGATATTTTGGAATTGATGGAGCAGCTGGACATCCCAAGATACAGTGTCTTAGGATGGTCAACCGGTGGTGGTGTGGCTCTGGAAATGGCTGCACTCCGACCAGAAACCATTGAGCAGGTCTTCTTGCTCTCCTCAGTTGGCATTCAAGGATACCTTTCCCCAAATAAGAGCAATATTGCACAATTTAGCCTTCTCCCCATGCTGATCCAAACTAATCGCGCAATGGCAAAATGGAATCCCGCTTTGCAAAAGGTAGAACTTGCCTTGCAACAAAAGGATAGGCGACTTCTGAATAAAATCATGGAGCCCCTCTACCAGCTGCATCCAATCTCTGAAACTGATTATCAGATATACATGGAGGCCATGTGCCAGCAGCGTAATTACTCAGATATCTTTATCAATCTTTTCACCTTCAATATGACCAACCGTCACAACGGGATACTAGCAGGAAACAATCGCATTCAACTGGTAGAGTGTCCCCTCATCATCATTCACGGTGATAAGGACAAGGTTGTCCGACTAGATTCAGCCTTGTTGACCTACCAAACTAAAAAAGAAGATTCCCACCTCTATGTCTTAGACGGCGGACATTCTCTTTTGACCGACCAAGCAGAGCAGGTTCAAGCCATAATTCGAAAACACCTCACCTAGAAAAGTCCTACCTATCTAAACGATAGATAGGACTTTGTTTATTCATCGTGTGACTTATAAAAATCCATGAGTTTTGGTATGACTTGCTCACGTGAACGCTTGCTGACAAACAGGCCGATATGACCAGATTCATAGTAAACAGTCTCCGTATCTTTTGACCCTACGAGTTTTGGAAGTGGCTCAGAAGCCAAGGTCGGAACCTGGTCATCTCGTTTGGCAATAATATTGAGCAGGGGTTGTTTGATGTTCTTCAAATTCACAGTTTCATCCCCAATTTTCAACTCACCCTTGACTAGTTTGTTGTCATGGTACATATCGTTGGTAAACTGGCGGATAGTAGCCCCTGCTTGATCTGGACTGTCAAAAATCCAACTTTCAAGCGCCAAGAAGTTTGTCATGGCTTTTTCATTATCTAATTTATCGACCAGATCCAGGTATTTATTGGTAGTTAATTTGATTGGTGACAAGAGCAGGAAACCATTGTTCATGATTTCGCCAGAAACATTGCCATATGCCTCCACCATGCTGTCTGCATCCAGGTATTTGCCCCATTGGAAGAGCAATTTGTCACATGGAGAAAAATCAATCGGTGCAACAACGGTTACTAGGTTTTTAACCAAATCTGGATTGAGGGCTGTGAAGATGGTCGCAAAATTCGCCCCTTGACAGATACCAAAGAAATTGATCTTATCTGCGCCAGAATGTTCCAAAACAGCTTCCACACAGTTACGCATGTAACCTTGGATATAGTCTTCCATTGTGATAAACATATCATCCTTAGTCGGGTAGCCCCAGTCAATCACATAGAGGTCCGCACCAGCATTGAGCAAGTCTTCCACAAAACTATTGCCTTCCTGCAGGTCTAACATATAATACTTATTGACCAAGGCATAGGAAATCAGGGTCGGGGTCTTTAGTGGATGCTTAACCTTTGGGACAAAGTGATACAAGACCAGCTTATCTTCTGTATAAATCACTTCTTTTTCAGATACACCGCCTTTAGGTCTCTCCAACTTGGTCAAGGTTTCTATGCCTTTTAACAAGCGTTGCTGCGATTCCAAGGCGTCTTGAACATTTTTCTTGGGTATGGTAAATAATTCCTCAAACATATCCAGTCTCCTTCCTTACTTATTTGCTATCTGCTTTTTTAGTCGCTTTGGACTTACTCGTTTTTTCTTCCACTGGCAGGCTTTTTAATTCTTTCAATTCCCGTTTTAGTTTGGTCACGTCACGTTTGAGTTCTTGTACTTTTTTGTAAAGACTACGTGCATCACTCTCCAGAACTACTGGCAATCCTTTCAATGCTAATTCTAAGAGTTTATTTCTGGCAATGACAAATTGGGCATTGGCTGTACCGAATTTGGCTAATAATTGAGAGAATTCATCTGAATAGAAATATGCTTGTAAGGTTTTCTCAACTTCATTGGACCAGTGATGATAAAATTCTTTATAGGTTTGTGGTTGTTGGCCAGATTTCACCAATTCGGCATATTCTTCCAAAAGACCTTTCGCTCTATTTTTGGTCACTTGAGAGAGTTTTTGTTGGAATTCCACACTGGTCAGGAGCAACTGGATGGTATTATCAATAAAAGCATTCTGAGCTTCAATCTTTTCCGTATGATTTCCCATACCTGGAATACGTAGTAACGGTGCTACTGTTTGCTCGTACTGTTCCTTCCATTGCTCAAAAAATTCTGCCAATTTATCCGTATCCCCATTGGCCCCCTCCACATACAGTCGGCTTAGTTCAAAGAATGAATCTGCCCATGGACCTAAAAAGGTAGACCAATTGTCCTTAACTGCGGAAGTTAATTGATAAGGTGCCTCCAGCACTTGACGTAGCTGAGCTGGTATAAATGGTTGTACAAAATCAGAATAGAATCGTTGACCATCCGCAAGGACTTTTTCCATCAACACTTTCCCATCTTCTTCAAATGGTTTGGAATAAAGGTCGCGTAAGTGATCGAAATATCGATAAAACGTAACATAATGCTTATTGGCATCCATCATTTTCATCAGGGTCGCAAATGAATCTGAGTCCAATGCGTCATAAAGTCGAGATGGATTGAATTGATTCCGATAGTATTCCATGTAGGTATTCATGTCAGGAAACTGAGAGATATAATTCGCCCACGGACCTTCTTGATAGGCTTTTTGCCAGTTTTCTGTCCAAGTAGACTGCAATTTATTCCAAGAATCGAGAGCTGGATTTGAAATTGGTTGTGAGTAGGGCCATCCAAATCCTGCTAGTGGATTAAAGGATTTCACATAGTCATTAAAGAATTGTTGCTGGGCTTCCAAAATTGTGGACATATTTTTCTGTGAATCCTCAGGCTGCTTTGGCAATAGGCTTTGCCACTGCTCTGCCATTTTCTTTTGTGCCTCAAACCATTGGTTCATCATATCGTAATGGGACATAACATTCCTCCTTTAATTTTTCATCTTTTATGAACTTTTGATTAGATGATAGGGACAGTCTATCTACAATACTATCTTATTATATAGAAATCACGATTTCAACTTGGACAAGAGATTTGAAAGTTAGACTTTTTTATAGTTCGTAGTAGATGAGCTAATACATAAAAAATGAAGCTAGTCATCTAACTTCATTTTTTTGGCTCTATAATTTCTGTAGTGGGTAAATCCACTGTAGAGATTATGGAGCCTTTTTGAGTATAGAAAAAAAGTCCCATATGCCCTATAATGAAAAGCGACTAAACAACTCATTAGAAAGACTCATATGGAACAACTAAATCTTATCACAAATTTTCTCAGAATTAAAGATAAAAATATCGTTATCACTGATGAATATGATATGGGAACTCACTTAGAACTCCACGGTCACTTGGATTACACAGCCCCTAAATGTCCCTCCTGCAAGGGACAAATGGCCAAATACGACTTCCAAAAAGCCTCCAAAATTCCCTACCTAGAAACAGCTGGCTATCCCTTACTTATCCGACTTAGAAAGCGTCGCTTCAAGTGTAAAGAATGTGGGAAAATGGCTGTCGCTGAAACTCCTCTTGTCAAGAAGAACCACCAAATCTCTGCCGCGGTTAACCAGAAAATCGCCCAATTACTCATCGAAAATCAAGCAATGACACATATTGCACACAGGCTATCTATCTCAACCTCATCAGTTATGAGAAAGCTTAATGAGTTCAAGTTTGAAACAGATTGGAATACCTTACCTGAGGTGATGAGCTGGGATGAATATAGCTTCAAGAAGGGGAAAATGAGCTTTATCGCTCAAGATTTCAACTCCCTAAATGTCATTACTATTCTGGACGGAAGAACACAAGCAACCATCCGAAACTACTTTCTACGCTATCCTAGAAAGGTTAGAAATCAAGTCAAAGTCATTACCATGGATATGTTTAGTCCATACTACAAATTGGCTAGACAGCTATTTCCGAATGCAAAAATTGTACTCGACCGCTTTCATATTGTTCAACACCTTAGTCGTGCTATGAACCGTATCCGTATTCAAATTATGAATCAATTCGACAGAACATCGCAGGAATACCGAGCCTTGAAACGCTACTGGAAATTGATACAACAAGATAGCCGTAAAATCAGCGATAAACGATTTTATCGCCCTATGTTCCGAATGCACTTGACTAACAAGGAAATACTGGAAAAACTCCTGTCTTTCTCCGAGGAACTACGACAGCACTATGAACTCTATCAACTTCTCTTATTCCATTTCCAAGAGAAGAA
>NZ_POPB01000286.1 GCF_002964045.1 Streptococcus suis
GAACAAGATCCGTTGCTTCTCCATCACCATGTCCACTTGTAGTCCAAGCAGATGGACGAATTTCAGGATGTTGCATGATATAGCGGATCGTTGCAATTTGTTCCTTACTCAACCATGTGTAAGGTAGGACGTGGATGTGATCAATGTGTGGAATAATAAAGGATTGTCCAGTATCATAGGTCGCATTCGCTCCCTTCATCGGAATTTGATCCATACCGACCAACATGGCTGGCGTAAGATCTCCTTCTGCAAGCGGTGCAATATCAAAGATATA
>NZ_POPB01000287.1 GCF_002964045.1 Streptococcus suis
AAATTACTAATATTTTCCCAAATTAAAGGATCTCGTTTTCCTTGACTGCATGATATTAAATCTAATAATAGGTTACAAGTAGGGTCTTTTAAAAGCTCTTGATATTCATTTTCAATTCTTGCTTTAATCCCTTTACTGTTTAATGTAGTTATCAATTTTGAACTATAATCATCAACCTTCTGTTTTGCTAGGATACAGATTTCTGATGGTCGTATACCTCCTTGAATTTTTGATTCTATATCATTTGCAATTAACTCAGCTTCTAAACTTTCATTTTCAA
>NZ_POPB01000288.1 GCF_002964045.1 Streptococcus suis
TGCTATATTACCATAAGAAAAAGTCCAGACAGTGCTGACCTTCATGTCTGGACTTTTTCAATTGAGTTAACGCATAGTAACAAATTCTTCAGAACCTGTCGGATGGATGGCGACAACGGCATCAAATTCTTCTTTTGTAGCTCCCATTTTGATAGCAACTGAGAATCCTTGAATCATTTCATCGATACCATAGCCAATGCCGTGCAGACCAACGACTTTTTCATTTTCTCCTACGGTTACTAATTTAAACTTGGCCATTTGGCGGTTGTTTTCTAGGGCAGTGTACATAGAAGTAAAGGCTGAAGTATAGACTTTTACATTGTCCTGACCGTA
>NZ_POPB01000289.1 GCF_002964045.1 Streptococcus suis
AACAGGATTGATTTCCCTTGTCTATATTAGTTGGTTTTTCTTAGATTTGTTTGGAGTGACTGGTGAAATGGTCCTAGAATGGCGGGGCTTGCTGTGCGATTTGTTTCTGGCACTCATTCTACCCAGCTCTGCTTTTTTCATCCTAAAGAACCTAGTCTATGAACTGTCAAAAATCAAGTCCTATCTGCTGATGGGGACCTGGGGGCTTAGCTTTGTGGGGTTAATTGTCTTGCGTTTTTGGATTAGTCGGCAGTTCTATGAGGGGATTCCCCTGC
>NZ_POPB01000029.1 GCF_002964045.1 Streptococcus suis
GCCAGAAGAAAATCTGCTCCGTGGGCAGCGGTGTGGATCCAGCCGAGTTTTTCATCAAAACCAGACCAGTCATTTTCAATCGCCAAATAATCCAAGGCCTGTTGGAAAAGCAGTTCGCGGTCCTTAGTGCTTAAGAACGCAGAGTACCCAGAATTTTGATCACTATCGACAGACAGCAGAAGACAGTAAAGCAAGCAAGTAAAACTTCGCTTTAGTGTGGAGTTTTCTAGGGAAAGGGGATTGGTTTCTTGAGAGAATTGCAGTAGCGA
>NZ_POPB01000290.1 GCF_002964045.1 Streptococcus suis
TATAACAATTCAAACTCTATAGAACCTTCAATTCCTGCATAATTTCCATACTCTTCTTCTTTATAGATTGTTAACAAGAGTTCAGCTTCCTTTATTGCTGAAAATAATGCTGAATCTAAACTGAAATTTGCGGATATCCCGGATGATAGTATTTTTTTATTTGAGAAAACGAAAATGTAGATTACTTCTAAATTTGAAATTATTCTAGAATTTAAAATTACAATCTCATCAACTCTATCATCTATATTTCGAAACCTATCCAACATATCATCAAAAATCGGTTTGGGTAAGTTAATTTTTTGT
>NZ_POPB01000291.1 GCF_002964045.1 Streptococcus suis
TCTTTTTCCTCCTTTATCTAACCTGAACAATTAGATTATAACAGGAAAAAGAAATGGAAGCTCAAAGCCTTGTCAGCCACCAGCATAGCTGGTGGTTTTCTTGTTTTTCTCTACGAGAAAAACTGGCTCGAAGCCATAAAACAAAAGAGCTGCTGTGCAACTCTTTTATTATAACGGATTCGCATAGATTTTTCAAACGCTTGGAAACTCAATCTTGGAGCAGATAGACCAATTTCTTTTTCCAATATAATTGGAACCCTGCCTGAACAGAACTAATTAAACATGATATCACTAGCGTGAGGAGAACAAAATTAAACAAAATCACTTGGCTATTGACTATGGGTAAGCGAGTCAAATAACCATAATTACCTTTTGTCAACCAATTAACAAAAAGCATGACCAGATGAAGCATGACTGTCAGTGACAAACGCTCCCGTCTTGAAAGACTGAATTGATGTCCCTCTGTCAAAATATAAGACAAACACAACACTGCTAAAGCATAATGACCAACCACAAAGGTAAAGAAGGTCAGATGTGGAAAAGGAAAGGGATCGAAGACCGGGTAAATAAAAGCCACCAAGGAACCAATGAGACCAAGATAGGAAAAGTAGAGTTTCAAATCTCCCTTCCTAGCAAACAGTAAAAATAATATGGCTAGTCGACAATGATAAAAGGGTAAACTTTCAGAAAGGGACCAATCGGACCAAATATACCAACTGTATAAACTGACAATCTGCAAGCATAGAATAAACCAGAATACCTTTTTGAACCATGATTTAGCATAGAATTTCCTTGCTACATAGAGTAAAACGCAGAGAATTAAGAATAAGCTCATACGGTCGAACATGGTCAAACTAGGTCCATGCGAAACTTGATTTGTAAAAAAATCATTCATACTTTCCATACCTCTATCCTTTCTAGGTGTTAAAACAAAAGATAGTATATCAAATTGTATAAATGTTTACAAGGTTAACCAAGAAAATTGAATATCACTCAAATTAAAACTTGCAACAACAGACTACACATTTTAAAAACCACTTTTCTTCATCAATTCTAGAAATCGTTGTAGCCAATCATGCTACTCCTTCAAATCATCTAAACTATCTACAAAATCAATACATTTTTTAGCTCGTTCAGTATAGGGATAATATTTTTTCACCTGTCTTCTCAATTCTAAAACAACACATAACAACTCATCTTGTTGTCGCTGTTCCATCCGACGATGAAGTTGATAGGCAGTGTGCAACCTTTCAAGAATAAACAGTTGCTTATCGAGACTTTCAATATTCTGAACTGTTTTCAGGTCATCCAGACGATTCTGTGAACGGAGCCAATCAAATAAACACTTCACACGAGCCTGTTTTCGCTCGAGTTCCGCGATAGCCAATCTTTCCTGTGCTTCTTTTCGTTCAAGAAAGTTTTGATGCTCTACGATTTTATGACAGATTTCCCTATCTTCCATTTGGGAATCAAGTGAGGTCTTCAAAGCAATTAACTCTTCATCGAATTGTTCATCTAGCCAGGCTAATAAATCCTGCTTTTTCTGAGCCCATCTCTGCAAGTCAAGTTGCCTTTGTCGCTCACGCTCTGCCTCTCTTTCCCTCTTAGCTAGTAATTTCTCTCGTTCAAGGGCTTTTTTACGCAATGCAGCAGCAACTCGCTCGTGCAGTTTCCACCTTCTCAGCTTCTTTAAGTAGGCTTCCACATCAAAAACTTGATTCAATTCCGGTCGTAAATAATCATTAACCACATAAAGAATCCGCTCCATCTTATGAAAGGCCAGCTGTCGTTCCGATTGTTTTCTACTCAAGGCCAGTTTAAAAAGCTGGTAATCATTCCAAGGATCATAGCGATTGCCCCTATCTGCCTTAAAATAGCCCTTCTGGTAATATTCATCTAAACTATCCAAGTCCATTATTTCTTTTAGACTTGAAAAGTCAGAGTTTGACCGCAAACGATATTCTCGCTCTGCCTTTTTCAAACTCTTTGTCAGTTCCTTATTTTGAAATTTTTTGATACAAGAGGATCCAATTGGTGATAGCTTTATATTACTAAGATCTGTACGAGAAACAGAATAGACTTTCTGCAAGTGAGCCTTACCACATAAACACTTGCTTTCCATGGTCTTGTCAATTTTTTCTAGTTTTACCCTTGTCCACTCTTGCCTAGCTTCTTCCCAATTATCGGCTAGACTCAATGAAATGACTATCGTTTGTAAATTTGAATCCTTCATCTCAACCTCTTTTTGTATATTGTTATAACATATTTTATAAAATATATACATACTTTTCAAGGTCTTGAACAAATAAACATGATTGAACTTCTCCGCATTATTGCATAAGAAATTCAATCATATTCTTACAATTTTTCTAATTCTTCCACCACTTTTCCAAGGTTCATAGAATTAGAGCCTTTAAAGAGGATTTGGTCCTCTTTTCCTAGACTTTCCCTAACCTGTTTTACCAGGTCTTCAAATTGGTCCTGCTCTGCATTTTTCCTAAAGAAATAGACTTTTCCAATTGGGAACATCTGACTAGCCAACTGAGCCAATTCTTCAATATCCTGACCGTAGAAAATGACGGTGTCTAGCACATCAGGCGACAGGCTCAGAATCATCTGATTGTGGAGATCGACTGACTGGCTACCCAGTTCTTTCATGTCTGCCAAGACTGCGATTTTCTTGCCACCTTCATTGGCTGGAATGCTGGAGAAGGTTTCCAAAATCAAACGCATGGCGGTTGGGTTTGCATTGTAGACATCGCTGAGAATATCTGCTCCGTTTGCTGCCTTCTTCCACTCGGTACGGTTGCGGGTCAAGTTTAGACTGGCTAGGGCTGAGGTGATTGCCTCATCAGGCACACCCAAGGTCTTGCCCACAAAGCTTGCTACCATTGCGTTGGTGGCATTGTACTTGCCCGTTACTGGGAGGAAAATGTCGCCGTCCATAAAGTTGACGGTGAAAGTCAGACTGTCTTTTGACTCGACAAGACTGGTCACCTGCAAGTCAGCTGACGCGCCAAAGCGAATGACTTGGAGATAATCCGGTAGAAAACTGTCCGCAATTGGATCCGCTGGAATAATCAGCTTGCCACCTTCTGTCATACCGTCTGCAATCTGCATTTTCCCTTGGGCAATCTGCTCCCGAGAACCGAAAAATTCCAGATGGGCCTCACCGAACAGGGTGATGACAGACAGACTTGGCTTGGCAATCTCAGACAAGAGATGGATATCACCTAGATGGTCTTGCCCCATTTCCAAGACCAATTTTGCCGTATTATCGGGCATGTGAAGAACTGTGTAAGGAAGACCAATTTCGTTGTTGTAGTTGCCTTGGGTCTTATAGGTTTTATAGGTGGTGGCAAGGATGTCGTGGATCATGTCTTTGGTAGTGGTTTTACCGTTTGATCCTGTCACGGCAATGACTTCTACCCCTGTTTTCTCTAGGTAGTAGGCCGCTAATTGTTGAAGCGCAGCCAGGCAGTCCTCTACTAGAATGTACGGAACATCAAGGCTGACTTCAGACAGGGTTACTGCGCAGCCATTTTCAAAAGCAACAGGAATAAAGTCATGACCGTCACGCGCACCTTTGAGGGGAACAAAAAGATCCCCTTCTGTAATCAGGCGACTGTCGAACTCCACCTTGTTAAGGGCTCTATCGGGATAAAGACTAATATTATTTTTTGCACCCAAGACCTGAGCGACTTCGTGTAGGGTTAATTTCATTGTTTTCTCCAATAAACTAAAGGCTAGTTTCACCCCCACACCGCTTCTCAAAATTTGCGTCAACATCTCAGCGCAGTGGTTGATTGGCAGATTTGTTCGTGTTTTACACTCCAAATCTGTCCTAATCAACTGTGCGGGGGCGGGAAAACGAACTCTATTTTTGACCTTTCGAGTTCTTTCCCGCTCCCATTATACCACTTTTTATCGAACTTGAGTGAGGACACCATCTTTCATCTCATATACCTTGTCGCATTTTTCAATCATGCGCTGGTCATGCGTTACCATGATGATGGATTTGTTTCGTTCTTTGGCTTCCTTAGCTAATAACTCAACCACTTCAAAAGCACGATTACTGTCTAGACTAGCTGTCGGTTCATCGGCAAGAATCAAGGCAGGATCATTGTAGAGTGCACGTGCAATAGCCACCCGCTGCCGTTCTCCGCCTGACAAATCCTTAGGGAACTTGTTTTTGAGGTGGTCCACACCCAATTCAGATAGAAGCTCGTTTCGCTTGCTCGGATCAGCTTTCTTATTGACCTTATCAACCAAGGTTAATTGTTTTTCGACTGTTAAAAATGGGATCAAATTGGAAGCCTGCAAGACAAAACCAATGTCCTTATAGCGCAATTTGGCACGTTTTTTCTCAACTAAATCAGAATAATCTGATTGATTGATTAAAACACGACCTGTTGTCGGTGTTTGTAAACCACCTGCCAAGGTCAAAAATGTTGATTTCCCAGACCCGGACGGTCCGATGATTGCGACAAATTCGCCTTCTTCAATGCTAAAATTAGTCGGCTTAAGAGCCGTAATGGTTTGACTGCCATCCTGGAAGGTCTTACTAATATTTTCAAAAATAAGTGTTTTCATAACAACCTCCTAAGATAGATTTCGTAATGGATCTACCTTAAAGATAGAACGTACAGAGAAACTAGCACCCAATAGGGCAAATACAACTAGTGCTAGGCCGATTGCAATATAGAAGGTCCAGTTATTCTCAAATGGCACAGCGCTTGGCAAGACAAGGGATGACAAATACGTTCCAGCCAATCCAAGGACGGTTCCCAAACCAGCAAGTAAAAAGGTTTGAGCCAGTACAGAACCAGAAATATAGCCATTTGAAAGACCTTGAATTTTCATCAAACCAAAAATCGGAGATTTCTGTGTTGTTAAAACAAAGATAAAAATACCAATAACAATGGCTGAGATGACAATCAAGAATCCTATCATAAATCCAAAGGTCATATTTTGTGCCTTATATCCTGGCAGATTTTCAATAAAGTCTGCAATGGCAACTTTTTCCAGCTCTTCTGGTAGAGAAGCGACATCTCCACGAACGACAATGGCACTGGCAAGATTACTCGTTGCAGCTTGTTGTTTATCAGCCTGCATCAATTCTGCAAATGCCGTAAAGTCCATATATACAACAGGCGCCACTCCAAAATAAGCATTGTCTGTATAACCTACAATAGTCACTTTTTCATCAGAACCTGACAGATAGATTTGATCTCCAAGCCCAAAACCTTCTACTTCTGACAAGGTTTTGTCTACAAGGACTTCTCCCGTTTTTTCATACAAACGACCTTCTACAATATTTGGAACAATAAAACTATCTGATTCAACGGCAAAGATGTTTACCTTTTCTTTTTCATCTGAGGTGGCATTTTCATCCACATAGGCAACTCCTGCCTGTTGGCGAATCAAGGCCTTGTTACCAGCGTCTAGCTGATCAAGCAAGGCTGTATCAATTTTGGATGCTGTTATCAAGCGATTGCTTTCTGAATTAAGCAAAACATAATCTGCCTGCCACTTGTCAACAGCTGTTCTATTCTCCTGCATGAGACCATAAGCCAAACCTGTCAGAAAAAAGACCAAGTAGGAAATCAGGATTAACAATCCTAAAATCAAGCCATAACGCAACTTATTTTGTCGCATTTCTTCAATTGCTAAAAACATCTTACTCCACACTTTCTAAGACATAAAAACTTGTCTCAAACTGCAAGTCTTCCCTCAAAAGAGCTTTGACTTTACATTTCTTCTCCACATAGGCAAGAATCTCTTTCTGCTTCTGCGCTGAAACCGACTCACCAATTCCAATCAACACCTCAAAACGCTGATTGTCCAAGCGACTCTCCACCTGAACAGGCATGGTTTTATTGCCTTCTTGGCTTGCATAATAGCCCTGCACACACATGGTCACACAGGCAGCCAATCCTATATTGACCAAACTAACTGGAGTTTCCCCCTTCTCCGTCATCCCAAAGGTACGAACCGGTTCACCATAACCTTGAGAAACTGCCTGAAACAGACCTTCCCCTTTTACTGTCGTTTGATACATAAACACCTCCACATATTTGAAACCATTCTATTCTTTTTTGCAAACCTTTGCAAGAATGTGAACTAGAAAAAGATTGGAAAATTTTCCAATCTTTTTCATTAAATCAAATGACTTTCACGTTTTTCAAACATTTCTTTGGCCAAACGAACAAGCTCTTCAATCAAGTCTGGATAAGCTAGGCCCATATTATCCCAAAGGAGTGGATACATGGACCACTGGGTAAAGCCTGGCATGGTGTTGAGTTCGTTGAGGAAAATGTCGCCGTCTTCTGTCAAGAAGAAATCACAGCGAGAAAGTCCACAACCACCGATTGCACGAAAGGCCTTGGCAGCATTTTCTCGCATGATAGCCATAATTGATTCGTCAATTTGGGCTGGAATATCCATTGTGATTTTGTTATCAATGTACTTGGCATCATAGTCATAAAAGGCAACGTCTTTGACTACTTCGCCAGGAAGTGTGGTTTTCACGTCAGCATTTCCCAAAAGACCAACTTCAACCTCACGGGCGTTGACACCTTGCTCAACAAGGACACGGCTATCATACTTGAAGGCCAGATCAAGTGCCTGACGCAAGCCAGCTAAATCCTCAGCTTTAGAGATACCAACGCTGGAACCCATATTAGCAGGTTTTACAAAGACCGGATAAGTCAACTTTTCTTCAATCTCTGCAATCTTTTCCGCAATATTCTCACCTTCGATAACTGCCACATAAGGTACTTGGGCAATGCCAGCTGATTCTAGTACGCGCTTGGTTGTAATCTTATCCATGGCAACGCTAGAAGATAAAATATTGGTGCCAACATAAGGCATACGAAGCACTTCCAAGAAGCCTTGAATAGAGCCATCTTCTCCCATTGGCCCATGAAGAACTGGGAAAACGACTGCCTTTTCTTCATAGACATCGCTCGGACGGATTTTTTGTTCTTCAATAATTGTCGCATTTGTCATGAGTTTTTCATCGGCAGACGGTGTTTGAGAAAACTCTTGCGTCTTAATAAAGTCCCCTGTCTGACTAATGAAATAGGTTTTGACAAAAAAATTATCATAATTGATGGCGCGCATAACGCTTTCTGCGGATAAAACAGATACTTCACGTTCTGCTGAACGTCCACCATAAAGTAAAATCAAGGTTTCTTTTGACATATTCAATCCTTCCTGTGTCAATATTTTCTCTATTAGTATAGCATATTTTAACCACTCGAAACTGACCTAAGGTAAATTCGAATGATTATGAGTCAACCAGCCATTCGTCTACAACTCTGTTCTATTTTCGATTGCTCGCAGTAGAGTAACTTCATCGGCATATTCAATATCACTTCCAACTGCTAGACCTCGAGCTAATCGGGTTACTTTTATTCCAGCAGGTTTAAGCACACGAGAAATATACATTGAAGTCGCCTCACCATCCGCAGTTGCATTTGTCGCCACAATAACTTCTGTAACCTCATTGTCCATCAGACGAGTGAGGAGGGATTTCAAATTAATATCATCTGGTCCGATACCGTTCATTGGCGAAATCAAGCCATGCAAAACATGATAGAGACCGTGGTATTCTTGGATATTTTCCAAGGCTGTCACATCTCGACTATCCTCGACTATTAAAATAGTGGTCTGATCACGACTAGTGTCTTGACAAATACCACAAGGATCCTGGTCTGTCAAATTGCCACAAACCGAACAATAGGTCAAATCCCTCTTGGCAGCCAGGAGATTTTTAGCAAATTCGTTGACTACATCATCTTCCATACCAATGGTATAAAAGGCTAGACGCGTAGCTGTTTTAATACCGATTCCTGGTAGTTTCGAATAACTGTCAATCAATTTAGCTATGGGAGTTGGGTAGAGCATAAGCCTCCTTAATTCATTGGGTAAAGTGAATTGTATAAATTTATTATTTCATTCGTAATAGACTTAGTGGTTGTTGAACTCAAGTTTGTCAAATCAGGAAAAATAACTGCCACTGCGATTTTAGGATTCTCACTCGGAGCATAGGCTACAACGTTTGTGTTGACAGCTGTTACAACATCACCAGCCGGGGTTGTCGTAAAGGTTTCGGCTCTACCAGTCTTGGCACTGATGGTCACGGCCGCACCACGACCGATAGCACTACCTGTATTAAAGCGCCCACTACCATTGACAACTTGGTAGAAACCTTGACGAAGAAGAGACATTTCCTCAGCGGAAATATTAACCTGATTCATCTCCTTACCAGATACGGTTTCAATTAATTCTCCCAAACCACCTTGGGCATTATTCCCATAAATTCCCTCAACGAGGTGTGGAGAAATCCGTGTCCCGTTATTCGCAATGGTCGCTGCATACTGTGCCATCTGCATCGGTGTATAGTTATCAAACTGTCCAAATGCATTCATAATAAAGTTTGCGGTGGAATATTCTTCTGGTAAGAAACCTGTTGATTCAAGTGGTAAGTCAATTCCTGTTGGAGCACCTAATCCATATTCCGCAAAAGTCGAACGAAGCTTAGTCATGGCATTTGTCAATGTATCGCCATCATTCAAATACATGTTAGCTGAGTAGGTCTGACCAAGTAGTCCCAAAGCAATCTTAACCATGTAGGCGTTAGAAGAATATTCTAGAGCCTCTGTCGCATCAATATTAAAACTACCATAGGCCCACCAAGATGTAATTGGTGCTGAACCTGCAAAATAGATTGGTTCGTCTAACTGCACTTGATTGCCACTGATAACTCCATTTTCCCAACCAGATGAAATAGTTGCACCTTTGACAATAGAACCTGGAGTAAAGACGCTTGTGATAGTTCCAAGAGCATCCTCGGTAATACTACTTGTCCCCTTTTCATGTTTATAACCCGACATGGCCAGCACTGCACCAGTAGTCGGTTCTAAAGCTACAGCATATACACCATCTGAATAGAGTGCGCTTCCGGTTGATAACTCACTTTCAAAGTATTTCTTCAATATGGCATTGACACCATCTTGGAAAGCCAAATCAATGGTCAACTTGATATTATTTCCTTGTTGCCCTTCTTGAATGGTTTCAATACTTTCTACATTTCCATTTCTATCGAGATTAATTTCTTTCTTTTCACGTTGTCCTTGCAATACTTCCTCATATTGTTTTTCGAGATAGGCAGTACCGACTCTATCATTTGAAGAATAACCTTTTGAAAGATAGTACTCCGCATCCTCGGCAGGCAATCCTGCTTGTTCACTCGTTACAGTTCCAATTATGGAACTAAGTGAGGTTGGCAAAATCGATCTATCCCAGTTATTAGTTGTAGAAATCCCAGGGAGTTGATCCTCATTGGCAACAATATAAGCAACTTGTTCAGCAGATAAGGCATCCGTTACTAAATTTACTGTTGAAAAATAAGTAGCTCCATTCATCTGCTTAAATAATTCGATGGCCTTACTTTCTTCATCTGAATATTGTAATAAATCATCTGAGAGACTGTCTACTGCATTCGAATAAATCGTTGACTCTTCTAAATAATTCCCGTCCGAATCATAACGTTTGTCATCTGGCAAACTCTCTACTACTTTTTTATACACTTCTGTATCTGCCAAATAATAATCAGCTTTGTCCCTACGAGTAATATTGACATCCGAAACAGTGACCCATTGCAATAATTTATTTGCCACTTCCTTCATTTCCTGGGCCGTCATTTTATTTGACCGTGTAAAGGATACTACTTGTTGAATTTGGTTTTCAACTAAGGGGGTTCCTTTAGCATCATAAATCTGACCACGAACTGAACCCGTACTGATTATTTTTTGACTGGCGGTTGATAATTTATTGCGGTAAAAATCATGATTAACAATCTGCATATCAGCTAGACGCAAAATAAGAATCAGAAATAAAAAAATGACGATTGAAAACAAAATGTTTAGTCGAATTGCAATAAAATTTCCATCATGCTCAATAGATTTATTCGTTCGTTTATTCATTCAAAACCTCATTCTAGAAATATCCTTCTTATTATACCACAGGCGAAAAATATTTTTGAGACCCAACTGTCGTTTCAAATAATATTTTCTTTACAAAATTTTAAGGAGTTGACAATTCTCAATCCGCCATTTAGTTGGGACAAGATTATCTACAAACTGCTGGTCATGGGAAATTAAGAGAACACTGCCCTGGTAGTCTTGCAAAAATTTCTCCAGAGCTTCAATAGCTACCACATCCAAAAAATTAGTCGGTTCATCTAATATCAAGAGATTGGCATCGGCCAACAAGACCTTAGCCAAAGACAGTCGAACACGTTCCCCACCAGACAAATTGGCCACCTTCTGCTGGGTCTTATCGTAAGAAAGTCCCAACATACCTAAAAGATTGAGCACGGTCACCCTATCTTGAAGCGATGTCGAGCTAGCATTCATAAAGGCAGTATCTTCCTCATTCAGATTTGTCAAATCCTGGGAGAAATAAGCAATTTTTAATTTTGGATTGTAATAACCGTCTAATTCTTTTGAAATCAGTTTCCGAACAAAACTTGTTTTCCCAGAACCATTTGACCCAACCAAAGCTAACTTATCCCCAAAAGTCATGCCAAGCTGAGGAAAATCAAATAAATACTTTTCCCTCATCCAGAGCTGACCAGCCTGCAAGCGAAAAAGGCTGTGAAGACCAGTATCCAAGGCACCTTTCGTTTCCATCTTTACCCACGCTTCCTTTCTAGGTTGTTCAACCTTGTCCAAACGCTCCATTCGTTTTTCCAAATGCTTGGCAGACTTAGCCATTGACTTGGCTTGACTATCATAGGACCCCATCATGGCATTAACCTTCCACTCGGACGATGAAACACCTTTCTTTCTCTTCCCCATCTTCTGAGCCTTTGCCTGACGCTCTTGTTGGGCTTTTTTTAGTTGAGCGACTTTTTTCTGATAGGCTTCATAGGCCTCCTGCTGCCCTTCTCGTCTAGCCCGGCGACTTTCTACAAACGCCTCGTAATTTCCTAGATAAACCTGAACCTTTCCTTCTTCTAAATGCCAAATGTGACTGGCTATTTGATTGAGAAAATGCCGATCATGACTAACAACTAGTAGACTACCTCGATAGCGTTTGATTTGTTTGATTAGCTTTTCCTGGTGTTCTTGATCCAAATTGGCAGTCGGTTCATCCATGATTAACAACTGTGGTCTTTGGGCAAAAGCCTCTTGAATAGACTTCCAAACCTGTTCCCCACCTGAAAGCGAGCTCCTTTCCTGTAACTGGGGTACATAGGCCCAGTCTGCTTTTACCTCAATCTGACCAGCAAAATCCCTATCCAGTCCTAGTAAGATTTTCAAAAAAGTAGACTTGCCAACACCATTATTTCCAACCAAACCAACCTTTTGACCAGCTTGAAGGCTCAACTGCTGGATTGTAAACAAACTACGTCCCGCAAATTCCTTCTCTAATTGAATACATTTTATCATTTCCATATAGACCTCTTTTCTTCACAAAAAGGGCTTCTATTCTTCAAAAAATGACACAAGAAAAAAGCCATGCAAAACATGACCTTTCCCTATGGAAAAGTCACACGAATAGTAAGCCCTTATGAGCAGTCTTATCCCTTGTATAGTCATTTAGTTTATCTTTTATTACTTCGACGTAAGAGGAAACATCGTTTCCTTATTTCCAACTTCAAACACTCCACTGGATTGTTTGAACTCGCTTTGCCGTACTATGTAGAAGTAACTTGCTTGGCAAGTGCTATCTCCAACCTTGTACAGTCACTCGACTGTACAAGCAGCCTGCAGCTTTTGGTGCGAACATCATTCGCTCTATTTCCGACCTCCAACAGTCTATTCCTAGACTGTTGGAGCAAGTACTAAAAGTAAACAAAAAGACTAAATTATCAAATAATTGATTTTCAACAAGTTTTAAGAACGACTAATAAGCAGCTTAATTATTCATGTAACTTCACCTCACGTATTTTATATATTTATTTTAAACAAGTTCAATGAATTTGTCAAATCTTGGTCAATGGCGTCGCTGTATCTGGCGATGTGTCATAGACTTGAAAATCCACTCCAACCCCTAAATCAGCCTGCGCCAACTGATTAACCATGGTCATGTGGGCCAATTCCTTAATGTTATTTTCCTTTGATAAATGCCCGAGGTAAATCTTTTTGGTTCGATTTCCCAACGAGCGAATCATAGCATCAGCACCATCTTCGTTACAAAGATGGCCCTTATCTGACAAAATCCGTTGTTTGAGGTTCCAAGAGTAAGAACCTGCGCGCAAGATTTCGACATCATGATTGGATTCGATCAAATAAGCATCAGCATTGGCCACAATCCCAGCCATCCGATCGCTGACATAACCCGTATCTGTTAACATGACAAAGGACTTATCATCTTTCATAAAGCGATAAAATTGCGGACAGGCCGCATCATGGCTAACTCCAAAGGACTCAATATCTAGGTCGCCAAAAGTCTTCATAGCTCCCAATTCGAAGATATGCTTTTGAGCCACATCAATCTTACCCAATTTGCTCTCCATAGCCTGCCAGGTCAATTCATTGGCATAAATATCCATACCATATTTACGAGCTAAAACACCAATACCATGGATGTGATCACTATGTTCATGCGTCACCAGAATGGCATCAATGTCTTCTGGCTTGCGGTCGATTTCTGCTAAAAGACTGGTAATTTTTTTCCCAGATAAACCCGCATCCACCAAGATTTTCTTCTGATCCGTTTCCAGATAAAAGCAATTTCCACTGGAACCAGAAGCTAAAATACTGTAATTAAAACCTTTTCCTATCATGCTCTCCTATTCTTCCTCATCTGAATCATCCCACTCATCCAAGGCAATATCCTTGCTATATGGTAAAACAATTGTAAATGTTGAACCATGGCCATACTCACTCTTAGCCCAGATGAAACCTTGGTGTTGTTTGACAATTTCTTTGGCAATAGCCAAACCGAGACCTGTACCACCTTGAGCACGGGAACGCGCCTTATCCACACGATAAAAGCGGTCAAAAATTTTCGGCAAATCAGCCTTCGGAATCCCCAAGCCCTCATCCGAAATCGAAACAATTAACTGATTGTCTGTTGTTTTCATACTAAAGGTAACGGTACCACCGTCAGGAGAATACTTTATGGCATTGTTTAAGATATTGTCCAAAACTTGAGTCATCTTATCTGTATCAATCTCTACCCAGATTGGACTAATTTGATAATCACGAACGATGGAATAGACTTTATCTGAATCAGAATGCTTCATCTGATCAAAACGGTTGAGAATAAAGGTCACAAAAGCCGTAAAGTTTATCAATTCAACATCAATTTCACCGACTTGATTATCAATTCTTGAAAGACTTAACAAATCCGTAATCATCCGCATCATACGGTTGGTTTCATCCAGGGATACTTTGACAAAACTAGGTGCAACAGATTCCGTTAAGGCACCCTCATCCAAGGCTTCTAGATAGGATTTGACGGAAGTCAAAGGTGTACGTAGCTCATGACTCACATTGGAGACAAAGAGACGGCGTTCTCGTTCTTCCTTTGCCTGTTCTGTCATATCATGCAAAACAACGACTAAACCTGAGATTAGACCACTTTCGCTCCGAATGGTTGCAAAATTTGCACGAAGAGTTAGAAATTCCTCATTTTCATTGACATGATCGAGTACAATTTCAGGCGTTTGAGCTAACAGATCACGTAAGGAATATTGTTCTGAAATATCCAAGACATCCAACAAATTCAATTTTTCCTGCAACTTATTTGATAAACCTAACTGCCTCTGAGCCATATCATTCACCATGATGATACGACCGATTCTATCTGTCGCAATTACTCCATCACTCATATAGGACAATATAGAGGTCAGACGCGTTTTTTCTTGCTCCAGATTATCATGAGTCAACCGAATCACTTCAGAAAGATCATTGAGGGAATTTGCCATGTCAGTAATTTCTGGACTACCTCTTAAATCCAATACATCTGTATAGTCACCAGAAATCAAGGCATTAACTTTTTGATTAAGCTGCTTTATTTGCTTATTGTCCCTATAATTTTCAATCAATAAGACTGTCAAGGCAATTAAAAAGCCTATAAGGATGACAACAAACCAAAATTCTGCAGTAGTAATTAAATAACGTAATTGATTAATCATTTCCTTTGATAAAATATCCTACACCACGACGAGTCAAAATATATTCTGGACGACTTGGTGTATCTTCAATTTTTTCACGCAAACGACGAATGGTCACATCAACTGTACGCACATCGCCGAAATAATCATATCCCCAAACGGTTTCCAAAAGATGTTCTCGTGTCATTACTTGCCCTAAATGTTGTGCAAGGTGGTGCAACAGTTCAAATTCTCGATGAGTTAATTCAAGCTCCTTACCATGTTTTTTAGCTACAAATGCATCTGGAATAATCATTAAATCGCCAATGACCAGTTCAGTTGAACTGGTTGACTCCATATTTACCTGTGTTTCAGACAATTCACTACGTCGAAGCAAAGCTTTTACACGCGCCTGCAACTCACGGTTAGAAAACGGTTTGGTCACATAATCGTCCGCTCCAATTTCAAGTCCGATAACCTTATCAAATTCACTGTCCTTAGCAGACAGCATTAAGATAGGAACATTGCTTGTTTTACGGATAATTCTTGCAACTTCCAAGCCATCCAACTCTGGCAACATCAGGTCCAAAATGACAATATCAGGAAATTCCGCTTCAAAAACCTCTAAGGCCTCACGACCATCAAAGGCAGTTACAACTTCATAACCTTCTCGACTCATATTAAATTTAATAATATCTGAGATTGGTTTTTCATCATCAACGATTAAAATTTTCTTCATTTTTATATTACCTTTTTTTATTTCTTCTATTATAACAAACTTACTTAAAAATTTCATTTTTAAGAACCAGCTTACACAACGATGTCACAAAATGTAACATAAGATATATTAAATTGTCAGAATTTACTTGACATTCCTAATCTACAGTGCTACTATATTCATACGTTAGAAAACTTTACATAAGGAGAATTTTATGGCTTTAGTAGAATTTAAAGATGTTAACAAATACTACGGTGATTATCACGCCCTTCGCAATATCAACTTGGAATTCGAACCTGGACAGGTTGTTGTTCTCCTTGGACCTTCCGGTTCTGGTAAATCAACTCTTATCCGTACAATCAATGGTTTAGAATCAATTGATAATGGAAGCCTAGTGGTCAATGGTCACGATATCTCTTCTACTTCTATCAAAGAATTAGTTGCCCTCCGAAAAGAAGTCGGCATGGTTTTCCAGCACTTCAACCTCTACCCACACAAGACTGTGTTAGAAAATGTTACCTTGGCACCTACGAAAGTTTTGGGAATTGACAAAGCGACTGCGGAAAAAACAGCTCAAAAATACCTTGAATTTGTAAACCTATGGGATAGAAAAGATTCTTACCCAGCAATGTTATCCGGTGGACAAAAACAACGTGTGGCCATCGCTCGTGGCTTGGCAATGAAACCTGAACTCCTCCTCTTTGACGAACCCACATCTGCCTTGGACCCTGAAACCATCGGTGACGTACTTGCAGTTATGCAAAAATTGGCGCGAGACGGGATGAATATGATTGTTGTGACACACGAAATGGGCTTTGCCCGTGAGGTAGCTGATCGCATCATTTTCATGGCTGAAGGCCAAGTTCTAGTTGACACGACAGATGTCAATGGATTCTTTGACAATCCAACCGAACCACGCGCTAAACAATTCCTCAGTAAGATTATCAACCATGAATCTGATAAGGTAAAACTCTAGGAGGTAGTCTATGGATAAGAAAAAAATCAATATTTTCTTTGCAATTAGATTATTAGTCTTTGGACTTATTCTTCTCGTTTTTGCAAAACAACCAGTAGCTCAAACTGAAACACCCGCAAACATCACAAATAGTGATCAGGTTCAAGCTATCATTGATAGAGGCGTGCTCCGCGTCGGTGTGAAACAGGACGTCCCTAACTTTGGTTACAAAAATCCTGATACTGGTGAATTTGAGGGAATGGAGATTGACATCGCTCGCAAAATTGCAGATGAATTGGGTGTAGACATTGAATTTACTCCAGTCACTGCCCAAACCCGTGGACCACTTCTTGATAACGGTCAAGTGGATATGGTCATCGCAACCTTTACCATCACAGAAGAACGCAAATTGCTCTACAATTTCACAACTCCTTACTACACAGATGCCGTTGGCTTCTTGGTCAATAAGGATAGCGGAATTAAGACCTTTACCGACCTGGATGGAAAGACAATCGGTGTGGCTCAGGGTTCCATTACACGTACCCTCATCTCTGAATTGGCAGACAAGTATGGCATTTCAGTTAATTTTGCTGAACTAGGTTCCTATCCTGAACTTTCCGTATCTCTTAGAGCACATAGAACCGATGCCTTCTCTGTTGACCAATCCATTCTATCCGGTTACATTGGCTCAAAATCAGAACTCATGGACTTTAGCTTCTCAGCTTCTGACTATGGAATTGTTACTAAATTATCTAATAAAGACCTTAACGACTACTTAAATAGTCTCGTAGAAAAATGGACTGCCGATGGTAGCCTACAAAGCATCTATGATGCCAATGGTCTAGAACCAGTCACAGAAACTGACGAATAGAAAGGTGAAACAATATGACAGTTTTAACAACTAGTCCTTACGCTTGGGAAAATTGGGTCAGTTACTTCAATGATTTTCCAACCTTTTTCCAAGGCTTTCTCTCTACCTTAGCCATTTCTGTTGGAGCCTTTATCATGGCCATGTTTTTAGGAATTGTCTTTGGTAGTCTCTCTTCCAGCAAAAATAAAGTTTTGAAATTCATCGCACGTGTCTATGTTGAATATTATCAAAACACACCGCTTTTGGTTCAGTTCATGATTGTTTATTATGGACTTCCGTTGATTTCAAATTATGTTCTCATGCCGTCTATTTACTGGACAGCTGTTATCTGCGTGGGACTCTATCACGGTGCCTATATCGCAGAAGTCATTCGTGCAGGGATTGAAGCTGTGCCGACTGGGCAAACTGAAGCAGCACTTTCACAGGGATTTACTCAGGTTGAAACCATGCGGATCATCATCTTGCCGCAGGCCATTCCGACTATTCTACCACCTTTGACCAACCAAGTAGTAAACTTGATTAAGAATACGGCTACTGTTGCCATCATCTCTGGAGCTGATATTATGTTTATGACAAAATCTTGGTCTGCCATGAATGCCAACTACATCCCAGCCTTTGCTGGTGCTGCGTTCCTTTACTTCATCATGTGCTTCCCTGTTGCAAGCTGGGGTCGCCGCATTGAAGAAAAGAATAAATCAGCTTTTTCACACTAATAGGAGGTTGAACGATGAATTATGTTTTAGAATTACTCAAACCTTCAACCTTCCAACTCTTGTGGAGCGGTTTGAAGTTAACCCTTTATATCTCAAGCATATCGGTAATCCTGTCCATTCTTTTCGGAATGATTCTCGCCATCATGCGTAACGGAAAAAATCCAATTTTCAAGTGGATTGCAACTATCTATATCGAATTTGTGCGTAATGTGCCAAACTTGCTTTGGATTTTCACTGTCTTCTTAGTCTTCCAAATGAAGTCAACGCCTGCTGGTATTACTGCTTTTACTATTTTTACCACGGCAGCCATGGCCGAGATTATCCGTGGTGGTCTCAACGCCATCGGACCGGGCCAGACCGAAGCTGGCTTATCACAGGGTTTTACCCCAGTACAAATCATGGTTTATATCATCATGCCACAGGCCATTCGTAAGATGTTACCGGCTATTATCTCGCAGATTGTAACGGTCATCAAGGACACTAGTTTCCTCTACTCCGTTATCGCCCTGCAAGAACTCTTCGGTGCGAGTCAAATCCTAATGGGACGTTACTTTGAAGCAGAGCAAGTCTTTGCCCTCTACATCATGGTCGCCTTGATTTACTTTAGCATCAACTTTGCCATTTCAAGCCTGTCACGCTATGTGGCTAAGTCTTGGGCGAGCAGCATAGAATAATACTCTTCGAAAATCAAACTCAGCCGTTGTTGACTTGATTTGATGAGTGTAAAGCTCCTGTGGAGCTTTACAGCCTACTACTTGAAAATGCGAATGTAGTAGAGTTCTATCTGCTCTTAGAGAAACGAAGACGTTCGCCTATTTCCAACCTCCAAAGGTTCCCCAAACTTTTTGTAGCGAACTTTGTTCGCTCTATCTCCAACCTCCAAAGGTTCCTCGAACCTTTGAGTTAGCCTGATTTTGATTTTCATTGAGTACTACCTAACCTCCCAGCCACTCGGTTGGGAGTTTTTTGGCTGTCAAAAAAGAAGCCCTTTCGGACTTCTCACTTTATAATTCTTATTCTACATCTTCAGCTGGTCTTGACTTGCGGGCAATATCTGCTAGGATATGGTCCACAAATTCTGATACAGACTGAGTTTGTGTTGCCTTGCTTCCGTAGCGGCGAACGTTGACTGCATTGTCTTCCATTTCCTTGTCACCGACGATGAGTTGGTATGGAATCTTGCTGGTCTGGCTCTGACGAATCTTGTACTGCATCTTCTCGTTACGTTCATCCACGTGTACGCGAACACCACGGTCTTGCAATTCTTTGGCAACCTTCCAAGCGTAATCCAAATGAGCTTCCACAGAAATCGGAATCATGGTCACTTGGGTTGGAGCCAACCAAGTTGGGAAGGCACCCTTGTAGGTTTCAATCAAGATGGCAGTGAAGCGTTCCATAGTCGAGATAACACCACGGTGAATCATGACTGGGCGGTGCTCCTCGCCGTCAGCACCAATATAGGTCAAGCCAAAACGTTCTGGCAAGAGGAAGTCCAACTGAATGGTTGACAGAGTTTCCTCGTTACCAAGGGCAGTCTTCACCTGAATATCCAACTTCGGACCGTAGAAGGCTGCTTCACCCTCTGCTTCAAAGTAGTCTACACCCATTTCATCCATGGCACCCTTCAACATACGTTGGGCATTTTCCCACATCTCATCGTTGTCATAGTACTTCTCTTTGTCCTCTGGGTCACGATAAGACAGGCGGAAACGGTAGTCGTTTAGGTTGAAATCTGCGTACACATCGATAATCAACTGGAGAGCTTTTTTGAACTCTTCTTGGATTTGCTCAGGTGTCACGAAAATATGACCGTCGTTAAGAGTCATCTCACGTACACGCTGCAAACCAGTAAGAGCACCTGATTTCTCATAGCGGTGCATCATACCAAGCTCAGCGATACGCACTGGCAATTCACGGTATGAACGCACATGGTTTTTATAAACTTGAATGTGGTGCGGACAGTTCATCGGACGAAGAACAAACTCCTCACCGTCGCCCATGTCCATAGTTGGAAACATATCTTCTGAGTAATGCTCCCAGTGACCTGAGGTCTTATAAAGCTCAACAGAAGCCAATGGTGGCGTGTAAACGTGCTGGTAACCAGAAGCCAATTCCTTGTCAGTGATGTAACGCTCCAAGGTACGACGGATAGTTGCACCGTTTGGCAACCAGAATGGCAAGCCTTGACCAACTTCTTGGCTGATCATGAAGAGATCCAATTCCTTACCAAGTTTACGGTGGTCACGCTCTTTGGCTTCCTCACGCATTTGCAGGTAAGCTTTGAGGTCTTTCTTGTCAAACCAAGCTGTACCATAAACACGTTGCATCATTGGATTTTCGCTCTTACCACGCCAGTATGCACCAGCCACGTTGAGCAATTCAAAAATCTGGATACGGCCTGTTGACGGAACGTGTGGGCCACGGCAGAGGTCAACGTATTCACCCTGAGTATAGATGGTCAAACCGCCCTCGTCATCAGAATGTTCTTGAATCAATTCCAACTTGTAAGGATCGTTTTTGAAAATCTCAAGAGCTTCTTCCTTAGTTACTTCACGGCGTTCAGAAGGGAAGTTTTCCTTGACAATTTTCATCATTTCTTCTTGAATACGTGGCAGGTCTTCATTTGAAATCTGACCAGCCGCATTGTCCGTGTCATAGTAGAAACCGTCCTGAATAGCTGGACCGACCCCCAACTTGATGTCTGGGTACAGACGACGTGCCGCCTGAGCAAACAAGTGAGCTGCTGAGTGACGCAAGATGTCCAAGGCATCCTCGTGGTCAGGCGTTACGATTTCAAGCGTACCATCATCTTCAATGGCACGAGTGGTATCAATCAATTTACCATTAAACTTACCCGCAAGTGCCTTTTTCGCCAAAGACTTGCTGATGCTCTCAGCAATTTCAAAAGTAGTCACGCCAGCCTGGTACTCACGAACAGCACCATCTGGGAAAGTAATTTTTAACATAGATATCTCCTTATTTTTTATTTTTTAATCCCCAATAACTCTTCTTTTTGAGCTAAAAAGGTTTCCATTTCTTTTTGAATATCAATATCCAGGCGGTCAGCTAATTCGATTAACCACCAGATATTTTCAGCCATTTTATGCTCCAAGGTATAGGGTGTTTCATCATAGTAACGACCCTGCTTGGTCATAATCAGGCGGTTCATGTTGCCAATATCATTGGTCAACAAGTCTTTATTTTAGGTTGTTGAGCTGAAACAGTCTATCCCCAGACTGTTTCACTCCTCAATGGACCACTCTTTGTCGTGGTGTTTGAGTTCCAACTCTCTGTAAGCCTTGCGAACGGCTAGGCAACGGTCAATCGTTTCTTGTGGAATGCTGGTCAACTTCATCTCCTTATTTTGTCAAAAAAGTAAAACACGACGCCCTCGCAAAAGGACGTCGTAACGTGGTTCCACCTTCATTCGCAGTCACGCTGAAAAGCCTGACTACCTCAGATTGGCGATAAGGGAACCACCCTTTTATGTTTGCATAAAATCATACCGAGTAGTGTCAATCCTATCCTCTATGTGCTTGCACCCACCGCACACTCTCTCAAAGATTTCCTAGAATTGATAAGTCTCTAAAAGCTATTATAACAAGGATTATCAGATATATCAAGGATTTTTCTTCATTTTCTTTCTTAAGGAAAATAGCAGAGCTCCTAAACCATTTCCCATGACGGCACATAGGGTATAGGCAATCTGGTAGACAACTATCCACTCTTGAAAGAAAAATATTGTTACAGGATACAGTAGAAAAACCAAGGCACTCAGCCAAATAGATAACCCCTCACTGAGACCATAAATAAGACTAAGCAAAAATAATACAAGCGGTGTGTACATCAACATATTTCCAACTACAAGACCCTTGGAAACCATTGTATCCTTAATCAGATGAAAAGCAATCAGATAAATCCCTGTATACATGAATAGGATAACCAGTCCCGCTAGAATCATTGCCTTCCAACTTGCTTTCTGCCATTTTATCATCGATAACTCCTATTTAATCGAAGAAATTACGAACAGACCGCACTTGCTCTACAGATTTCCTTAAGATTTTGACGGTTGTATCTGAGGAAGCCACGAAAGCTCGACGAGGAATTGCAATTGCACCTTTCAATAAGCTCTCTGCAACGCTATCCTGGTTAGTATGTTCTTTACGAAAATCATAGGAAATCTTCAAATCCAAGTAATATTCATAAACACGACGACCAAAATTGGTAGACGAAATTTCATAGAGTTTTTTATCTAAAACATTTGGATTCATGACTGGTGTTGCCACAATAGCTTCCACTACTGCATCAGCCAAGTCATTCTCACGAAGGAATAAGGTACCAAACATCTTATCTGTGATGACATTGTTCAAATAAGGATTGGCTTGTGCCAAAATAGGAGTTCCAGAGGCTAAACTTTCTAGGAAAGTCAAGCCTTGAGTTTCACTCGTTGAAGCCGAGATAAAGAAATCTGCAGCCTTATAATAAAGGGCTGTATCACTTGGGGCAATCATTCCTGTTAATTGAACATTTGCCGTCAAATCAAGCTCTGAAATCATTGTCTGCAATTCACCTGCAAAGGGACCACCACCTACAATGACAAATTTTACTTTTGGATTTTCAGAAAGAATCTTTGGCATAGCTTTAACTATAGCCTGGATATTTTTTTCTTGAGAAATACGCGAGAGACTCAATAGCATTGTCTCATCATCTGTAATCCCAAGCTGATGACGAAGCTCAGCTATTTCAGCTTTTCCAATTTCCGGTCTTTCAAATTTTGCTAAATCAATTCCTGTCGGAATGACACGTTTCGATATCGGTATATTATATCCAGTCAACAAATCCTCTACAATCTCACTAGGACAAATGACCCCATCCAAATCTCGGAAAAATGCCCGGACAAAATACTTAATCATACTTGGACGGATGATTCTCCCTTTGGCAATATAATGAACATAATCTTCATATTGAGTATGGTAGGTATGGACAACAGGGATATCCAATTCCCTAGCTATCATTTTCCCTAACATGCCCAGAGAAAATTCTGTTTGCGTATGAATAATATCCAACTTATAACGACTAGCAATCTTTAGAGCATCAGTAAATCCTGCATAAGCTACTCGTCGATCTTTAAATGCAAAAAATGGAACGCTTGGAATCCGAATGATATCCCAATCCTCATAACGATTCACATCCTCATCTGTCGTTGTAAAAATAAAAACAGTATGTCCTAGTTTCTCCAACTCCGTTTTCAAGGTCCGAATAGAGGTTGCTACCCCTGACACTTGTGGAAAATAAGTATCTGTAAACAATCCAACTCGCATCTACATCTCCATTACTTGACGATAGGCGTCTACCAATTGATGTCCAACCTGATTTATTGATCGACTGACAGCCACTTGATACCCTGCCTCTCGTTTATCAACTTCTTTATCTAATATTTTTTGAATGGATTCTACAAAATCCTCAACACTTTGCCCTAGTTCAGCACTGTTTTCGTCGATCCAGCCTTCATAAACTGGAATATCCCTTAAAACAACGTGCTGATGACTTGCTAAGGCCTCTAGAACCACAATTCCTTCTGTTTCTTCATACGATGGAAAAAAGAAGGCATCCGCTCCGCTCATTGCTCCCTGAAAAACAGCCCCTTTGAAATAACCTGGAAACTCCACATTGTCTGGATGGTCTCCCTCTACAATCTTACGAATATAGGAAGGAATCATCCACTTATTGATGGAACCCAGCCAAATAAAGCGAACATGAGGCATTTTTTCGGCAACTTTCACAAAATCCTCAATCCCTTTTCGGCGGAAATAAAGCCCCGCGCAGACAACAACCGGCTGCCCTTCTGAAATCTTAAAATGCTCTCTAAAAACAGTTTCTTTTTTTTCATCTTTTTTGTATTTCTCTAAATCAATGCCGTTTGACACTGCAATGATTGGTGTCGTGACACCGTAACCCTGAATAAGTTTTTTCGAATATTCTGACGGGGTAATGACGAAATCAGCTTTTTGATACATGGAAGCTAGGTATTTTCCTACAAATGGAGCCAAAAAATTGGAGCCTATAAAGGAATTTTGGAAGTCTTCCTTGGTTGAATGTCCATGCATGATAACTTTTTTTCCCCGTCTTTTCGCTGCATGAAGCAACAACCATGAACGTGGTCCATAGGTATTGATGTGTACTACATCATAATCTCCAAGCAAGTCTGTTGTATAGGGAATTCCTGCCATGTCTAGCGCCTCCATCTGATGTTGGAGTGCCCTGCCAATCCCTGATTTTTCTAATACGGTTTTACCTTCAAGATATAATAAAACTTTCATACTTCTATTATATCCCTTTTTCCTACATTTTCATATCGTTAACTGATTTTTATCAAAAAAAGTAGTTAGCTTTGCCAACTACTTTCTAATACTATCAATCATTTCTTCTACGTTTCTTAGCAGTTAATGCGAATGCACCTAATAGAACTGATGCACCGATGACACCTGCAGCTGAAGAACTCTGTTCACCTGTATTTGGTAATTTAGCGTTTGATATATCCGCAGGAGTTATTGAAGGAGTTTCACTCTGAGATTCTGAAGTTGATTCTGACGGCTTTTCTGAGATAGATTCACTTACTGACTCAGAAACTGATTCTGATGGTTTCTCTGAGATAGATTCACTTACTGACTCGGAGACTGATTCGGAAATGGATTCTGAGACGGACTCGGACACTGATTCAGAAACAGATAAAGACTGACTAATAGATTCTGAAATGGATTCAATATTTATTGGAGGGAGCGGTGGATTTACCAGTCCAGGACCGTGTGAGTGGATTTCGACACTTGACTCGGAGACGGACTCTGAAAGTGACTCAGAGACGGATTCTGACACTGACTCGCTTACTGACTCAGAGATTGATTCTGAGACGGATTCGCTTACTGACTCTGAAACTGACTCAGAAATAGATTCTGAGATTGACTCAGAGACTGACTCAGAGATCGATTCTGAGACGGATTCAGAGATTGATTCTGATACTGACTCAGACACTGATTCAGAGATGGATTCTGATACTGACTCAGACACTGATTCTGAGAGGGATTCTGATACTGACTCAGACACTGATTCTGATACTGACTCAGACACTGATTCAGAGATTGACTCAGAGACTGATTCTGAGATTGATTCTGATACTGACTCAGACACTGACTCAGAGATTGATTCTGAAATGGACTCTGAGACTGATTCTGAGATTGATTCTGATACTGATTCAGAGATTGATTCTGAAATGGATTCTGAGACCGACTCAGAGATAGACTCTGATACGGATTCTGAAACTGACTCAGAGACTGATTCTGAGAGGGATTCTGAGATTGATTCTGATACTGACTCAGACACTGATTCTGAGATTGACTCAGACACTGATTCTGAGATTGACTCAGATACTGATTCAGAGATTGATTCTGATACTGATTCTGAGATGGACTCGGAGACGGATTCAGAAACTGATTCAGATACTGATTCTGAGACTGATTCGCTTACTGATTCTGAGATGGACTCGGAGACGGATTCTGAAACTGACTCAGAGACTGATTCTGAGAGGGATTCTGAGATTGATTCTGATACTGACTCAGACACTAATTCTGAGATTGACTCAGACACTGATTCTGAGATTGACTCAGATACTGATTCAGAGATTGATTCTGATACTGATTCTGAGATGGACTCGGAGACGGATTCAGAAACTGATTCAGAGACTGATTCTGAGACTGACTCGGATACTGACTCAGAAATTGACTCAGACACTGATTCTGAGATGGACTCTGAGACTGATTCTGAAATTGACTCAGACACTGATTCTGAGACTGACT